>CAYJFE010000020.1:6088-26944 GCA_964369165.1 uncultured Desulfovibrionaceae bacterium
TTCGCTTATGCTCACGACGCTTGCAAAAAAAGGGTACTCCGAAGAATACCCTTATTATCTCTAATTTGTGCTTTCGATAAAGAGATTTTGTAGAATTTTCAATGAAAATCAGCTCTTTAGCGAATGAACATTTTTCGCATAAAATGTGAATGAGGATTTTGTGACAAAGTCCAAAATCTATCTCATCAAGTCAAAAATGCAAAATAATTTATTGAAAGTATAAATTACATAGCTGCTTTGAAGATTGCTGCAACATCAGCATCACGCATTTTGCGTGGGTTAGTAAGACCGCAAGCTAACTTTATTTAGAAAGATTTTGGCTTTCAGCGCAAAATCCTCACTGCGCAAAAAACTAAGGTTTTTGCTTGTTCGCTAAAGATTTGTTCGCTTATGCTCACGACGCTTGCAAAAAAAGGGTACTCCGAAGAATACCCTTATATTAGCTAGTTTGATTTCTCAAAATTACATAGCTGCTTTGAAGATTGCTGCAACATCAGCATCACGCATTTTGCGTGGGTTAGTAAGACCGCAAGCGTCTTTTTGTGCGTTGCCAGTCATAACTTCGATGTCTTTTTCAGATACTTTTTTACCATATCTTTCGCCAAGTTCTTTCCAACCTGAAGGAATACCGATGTCAGAAGAAAGTTTGCGAATTGCTTTTGTTGCAAGAGCTGAAGCGTCTTCTAATGATAAACCGCAAGTTTTTTCGCCAAGAAGTTCAGCGATTTTTGCAAAGCGTTCACGTTTTGCGATACGGTTGAAGTCAGAAACGTATGGGAGCAAGATAGCATTACATTCGCCGTGTGGAAGGTCATAGAAGCCACCTAATTGGTGAGCCATAGCGTGAACGTGACCAAGGCTAGCATTGTTGAATGCCATACCACCAAGGTATTGAGCATAACACATTCCGTTTCTAGCTTCCATATCTGTACCGTCAGCAACTGCGCGACGGAGGTATTGATTTACTAATTCGATAGCTTTTTCAGCACAAGCATCTGTCAAAGGAGTTGCTGCTGTAGAAACATAAGCTTCAACTGCGTGTGTTAAAGCGTCCATACCTGTTGCAGCTGTTAATGGAGCAGGTTTGCCAACCATCAATAATGAATCATCGATAGCTACGTTTGCTGTTACTCTCCAGTCAACGATAGCCATTTTTACTTTGCGAGCTGTGTCTGTGATGATACAAAAACGTGTCATTTCAGAAGCTGTACCAGCTGTTGTGTTGATAGCAACATAAGGAGGGAAAGGTTTTGTTGATTTGTTAACGCCTTCGTAATCTTGAATTTTGCCACCGTTAGCAACAACAAGGCCAACACCTTTACCACAGTCGTGTGAGCTACCGCCACCAAGAGTGATAAAGCTATCGCATTTACCTTTTTCATAAGCAGCTACGCCGTCAACAACGTTTTTGTCTGTAGGGTTAGGAATAGCGCCATCAAAAACTTCATATTTCATCTTTGCTTTATCCAAAATATCAGTAACTTGTTTTAAGATACCTGTTTGAACAATACCTTTATCTGTTACGATAAGAGGTTTTTTAGCACCAGCTTGAGCAAGTGAAGTTGGGATTTCTTGCGCTGCGCCAGGTCCGATAACTGTGATGCTTGGGATAAAGAATTGACTTACTTGATTCATGGGAAAAACTCCTAAAGTCTAAAGTGTTAAAAATACTAAACCACAATCCATTAAACAAAGTCTCGCGACTAAAACAGTATAACTTAAAATAAATTATACATTTCAAAATGCTATAAAAAAGATATACTGAGTCTGTAAAGACATTAGCACACTCACCATACCTGCGCAAGGGGTAAAATGAAGATTTTTTATGCTTTTTAGTAATAATCACTATTTAAAGGCGAATAAAGATTTTTATCACAATGTTTGATGATTTTTTGGCTTATTTTTTCACCCTTTTTTTCTCCTCTTATTTCTAGTTTATTATATATCTTACTGTTTTTATTAGGATATGAAAATCCAGATTGACATTTTTTCATTTTCCAAGTATATTTATATTAACTGTTTTCCTCTTCTCTTTCTCCTTTTTGCATTAGTTTCAAACTTAAGTCTTTGAATTATATGACTTAATTATAGGATTATTTATGTCGAGCGCACAAGAAAAATTTATAGAAGCTGTTAAAAGTTCACACATTGAAGCAATCACACAAGCATTAGAAGAAAATGTTTTAGTTGACTCTATCATAGAAGAAGGAAGAACAGCTCTTCTCTACGCCACCATTCAAGGCAATATCGAAGTCTGTTCTCTTTTATTAAAGCATAAAGCCAATGTAGACTATAAAGATTCTGAATATAAAACTCCTTTAATGTATGCGGCAATACAAGGCGCAGACAGTTTAGTAAAGCTACTTTTAGAAAATAATGCAAATATTGAAGCAAAAGATCATGAACTAAGAACGCCATTGATGCATGCCGTTATACAGCAACATCACTCAACCGTGCTTGCCTTACTTACACATGGCGCAAAAACTGAAACAAAAGATTATGAAAATAGAACACCATTAAACTTTGTTGCAAGTAAAGGCGATGCCAAAACTCTCAATATCCTGCTTGCTCATGGTGCAAATATACACGCAAAAGACGATTTAGGCAGAACAGCCCTTATGCGTGCGGCAGCGGCCGGAAGCCTTGAAAATGTTATCGCTCTTATAGAAAGAGATGCCCTTATAGAATCAAAAGACGACACAGAAAGAACAGCTATCTCTCATGCAGCCGAAAAAGGCCAGCAAGAAGTTATACTCTATCTTATTGGTTGCCGTGCAAAGGTAAATACAAAAGATATTTACGACAAAAGTCCGCTTTTCTATGCCACACAAAATGGCTATAGCATTTCTATCAATATATTATGCGATGCAGGAGCGGATCCACATCTTTGTGATAACAATGAAAAAACTCTGCTTATGTATGCTGCTGAAAACAATCACTCGCAAGCCATAACAGCCCTAATAAACAGAAAAGTTTCAATTGAAGCGAAAGATAAGGACGAAAAAACGGCTCTCTTCTATGCTGTTATCAATGAAAATTTAGAGGCTGTAAAACTACTTTTATCAGCAGGGGCCTATGTCAATGCCATTGACAAAAAAGGCTATACCCCTCTTATGTACGCTTCAGCACTTGGCTATTTTACTATTATCAAAAGCCTCTACAGAAGCGGAGCTAATTTGCAAGCGCAAGATCTCAACGGCACTACCTCTCTTATGCTTTCCTCTTCAAATGGTAGCACCGATTGTGTGCGTGTTTTGCTTGCAGCAGGTGCAAAGATAGACACCATTGATAATCATGAAAAAAATGCTTTGAATTATGCTAAAGACAATAACCATGAAGCAGTGATTGAATTACTTTCCTCCTTTGGCGCAGATATAGACGCAAAAGGCCAAGCTTCAACCACTGCACTTATGCGCGCTGCTCACACTGGTGACATTCAAACCATGCGCACTCTTCTCAATAATAATGTTGATATAGAAGAAAAAGACAATTCTAACAGAACCGCTCTTATCTATGCCCTCACAAAGGGGCAATTAGAAGCGGCAAGACTTCTTTTAGTGGCTGGTGCAAACACCGAAAATACCACAAGTGGAGACATAACCCCCCTTATGCTTGCCTCATTTAAAGGTAATGCTGAGGCTGTTAATCTACTGCTTGAATACGGTGCAAACATGGAAGCAAAAGACGCACAAGGCTTCACCGCTCTTACGCACGCCACCTCTTTTGGTGACGCTTTAGCACTCAATGCCTTAATTGAGCAAGGCGCAGATATAGAAGCAAAAGATAGTTTTGGCAGAACTGCCCTTATGCACACGGCCTCACGCGGTTATATTCCACCGCTTTCCGCCCTATTAAAAGCTGCTGCAAAAGTTGAAGAAGTTGATCAAAAGCAAAATACAGCTCTTTTATATGCCGCGCATAAAGGCGACACTGAAACAATAAAACTTCTTTTAGAATACGGTGCAGACCCACAATTTGCCGATGCCAAACAGACGACTGCACTTATGTATGCCGCAATAAGAGGCGACACTGAAGCTGTGGTTATGCTTATCAATCATGGAGCTGACATTGAAGCAAGAGATATTGAACAAAGAACACCGCTTATCTACTCTGCTTTGAAAAAAAATGTCAAAACATTAGGATTATTGCTCAAACTTGGTGCAAATGTTGAAGCTTTGAGCGATCATAATGGAACGGCTCTTATGCGCGCAGCCTTTCGTGGTGATTTAGAATCTATTGAAATCTTACTTAGTTATGGAGCTAACACAAATTCAATCACAAGAGATGGCTACACGGCATTAATGTATGCTGTTGAACTTGGCCACTTAGACGCGGCAAAACTACTTATTGATAATGACGCAAAAGTTGAGGCTAGAAATAATAAAGGCTTTACCCCACTCATCTATGCCGCAATGCTTGGCTTTGAAGAAATAGTTATCTACCTTTTGCAAATTGGCTCAAATCAAGAAGCAAGGGATAATGAACAAAAAACACCGCTTATACACGCGG
Organism: uncultured Desulfovibrionaceae bacterium; assembly: GCA_964369165.1. Classification (GTDB taxonomy): domain Bacteria; phylum Desulfobacterota; class Desulfovibrionia; order Desulfovibrionales; family Desulfovibrionaceae; genus CAYJAZ01. The sequence continues at coordinate 10,598 of CAYJFE010000020.1, forward strand.
CCATAAAGGGCCATGCAGAAGTTGTGAAAACCTTGCTCAAACACGGAGCAAACCCTGATCACCTCGACAGAAATCAAAAATCAGCTGTTGAATACGCTAAAGAAAATAGACACGAAAAAGTGGTAAAACTACTAAAATATTTCGATACAATTAAAGACAAACCGCAATATATTCAAGCCAGAGAAAAAGCGACTATCATGGCGCAAGAAAAAGAAGAGCAAGAATTAGCGCAAGCAAAAGAAAGAAGAAGTAATGAAAAAGCAATTTCATTAGACGATGTTGAAATTATCAAAAAAACTCAAAATGTTAAAGCCTATCAGGAAGAAATTTCCGTGCAAACTCTGAGCTCAGACAAAACTCACAAGAGCGAACAAGAAAAGAATTTTAAAGCAAGAACAAGTTCTTTAACTGGTCAAAAAGTGGAAGTTAAAGAAGAAGAAAGCTCTACAAAAACTCCACAAAAAGTAGAACTCAGAGAATTAAATGGCAACAATGAAAAATCAACACAAAGAGTGAATTTAAGCGAAAAAGATGAGCATAAGCAAAAAGCTTCACAAAGAGTGGAATTAAGAGAAGAAGAAAATAATTCTAAACAAAAAACTTCAGAATCTAAAAATAATACTCAAGCAAGTTCACAAAGCCTCATAGATAGTGAAGAGCAAGCACAGCAAAACACTCAAGATCTGCAAACAGGCCAAGAACAAAAAACCACGCACACACCAGAAATACTTGCTATTATTTCGAACGATTACAATTCAGTTTTTAAACACAATTCTTATCTTTCGCCAAATATCCCTGAAAAAAAACTCCATGGTGCGGCAAAAGGCATAACAAGAAGCGTTTTGAAACCACAAGATATTATTGTTGTGGTTGATACTTCCTTCTTTGGCTCAGCCGAAGTTGGCCTTGCCTTATCTTCTGTAGGCTTCTTTTATAGAGAAGGCAGAAAAAACCCTGCCTGTATATTCTATAAAGATATAGTAAATGTGGAATACAAAGAAAAATTGAGCTACAACGAACCTGTGCCTGCGGCAGTAGTCACCACAAAAACAATGACTCTTTACCTTTATCAGACAAAGAACATACATTTGCCAAGCTTTGTGAATATGCTCAAAAAGCTCAAAATGGCACGCTCACTTAATTAAAATGGGCTATAAATTCTTACCTAAACCGCTTCATTAGCTTATTCAAAGCTTGCTCATTAGAATTTCTTCATAAAATCTTCATATTTTTTGCAGATTTCTTCTACCTTACCTTGACTTGCAAGCTGATTTATTTCTTGAGCTAATTTTTGTAAATCATCTTGAGCTTTTACAAAGACATCAGATTGTGAATCTGCAAGATTTTGTGTAAAGACAACAAATTCAGCCGAAGCTTTTTGCAAATCACAAGCGGCAAAAGCAGATGAATAAACAAAGAATGTCAAGAAAAGGCTAAGAAATAGTTTTTTCATTTTCGCACCTCAAATTAAGTAGATATTTTTTAATTATACTTTTTTGTCTAAATGTCAAGGTTTATCCGATAAAGCAATAAAATGAAATAAAAAAAGGCTCAGAGCAAAAAACTCTGAGCCTTCAAGTTTCAATCAAGAATTGAAATCTATTTCATTACAGCATCGCCAAGGTAAAGGAAGTCCATACCGTTTACTATAGCTTCAGGATTCACGAATTGTGGTCCTGCAGCCCATGACAATGGTTCAAGATGTAATGGAATGAAAGCATAGTCGTCATACGCAAGTCTTTCAGCTTTTTCAAGCATAGCTGTACGTTTAGCGATATCTGTTTCTTGGTTTGCAGCATTCATAATAGCATCAAACTCTTCATTACACCAGTGACCTGAATTGTATTGGCCTTTACCAGTTGCATCGTTTCTGCACATAAGAAGATATTCACCGTAGTTTACTGTATCTTCTGTATCTGGGTGCCAACCAACCATTTGGATATCGCCTACGAATGCATCGTATTCATTCCAGTATTGAGTTTTAGGGAATGTGCGAAGGTTCACTTTGATGCCGATTTTAGCCATCATAGGAACAAAAGCTTGAGCGATTTTTTCATCGTTTACATAACGATCGTTAGGAGTAATCATTGAAAGCTCTAAACCATTAGGATAGAGTTCGTCGATGATTGCTTTTGCTTCTGCAACATTGAAACGGCTGCCCATATCTTCTGAATAGCCTTGCATACCAGGAGCTGCGTGTTGGTGAACAGCAATTGTTGAACCGCGCATAACTTTAGCAGCAATACCAGCATTATCAGTAGCTTTTACAATAGCTTCACGAACGCGTGGGTTAGCTAAAGCTTCGTTTTTTTCACTATTCATTTGGAAAGTGATAACACGAGTAGAAGGCTGAGTGATAAGGTTTACTTCTGGGTTTTTGTCAAGTTGTTCGTAATCTTGAACAGGAACTGGAGTCATAAAGTCAACGTTACCAGCCATGATACCAGCAACACGAGTTGCGCCTTCGGCAACAACTTGCAAGTCAACTTTATCTACGTTACCACGTGGGCCCCAGTAGCCATCAAAAGCTTCTAATTGAACGTCAACACCAGGTTGGCGGCTTACAGCTCTGAATGGGCCTGTGCCTGAAGCATTTTCGTTTGCAAATGTATAATCTGTTTTAGAAATAGCGTCTTTAGGGTTGCCGTTTTCGTCTGTACCTGTGTAGAATACGCTATCCATTGGGAAGATATATGTAGCAAGGTTTAGAACAAGGCTGTATGGTTCTTTTGTGACGATATCTACTGTATAGTCATCAACAGCAACAGCTGAGAATTGTTCAAATAAGCCACGGAAGTCAACAGATTTTTTCAATCTTTCGATTGTCCAAACAACGTCTTTTGAAGTGAAAGGATTTCCTGAGTGGAATTTTACGCCTTCACGCAATTTAAAGCGCATAGTTGTTGGGTTGATTTGTTCCCATGATGTTGCAAGGCGTGGATCAAGGCTCATGTCTTTATTCCAACGGACGAGTGGATCAAAAACCCAGTGTGAATAAGAAAGAATTGGCCCTGATAATTGCATATGAGGGTCAAAGGATTCTGGGTCGCTGACAATACCGATTCTTAACACTTTTTCAGCATGAGCTGTTTGAGCTGAGAAAGGAAGAGTCAAGAACATAGCGACAAGTAAAGCAGGAATAATAGCTAAACGTTTCATATCTTCTCCTAAAAAAAATATTTGCTCTTAAGCAGTTTTATTAAGAGCAAGGCTTTTTACATTATAAAAAAGCTAACTGATATAATGCCAAGAGATGTCATTTTCGTCAAGCAGAAATTTTTACTATACAAATATGTAAAAGTTGTGAAGATTTCGTTTTAGCTAAAACTAAAAGCTCTGTTCAATTGTTAAAAACAAGTTTTGCCTTCTTTATTCAAAAAAAATTCTCCTTTTATTTTAGCTCTATAAGCCAATATTTAAATAAATTTAAAAAAAAATTATTTTTTCTAAAAAAAATGCTTGACATTCGCGGCACTTTTAAGTACTTATTTGGAACACGAAACGTCCCCATCGTCTAGTGGCCTAGGACATCGCCCTTTCACGGCGGTAACAGGGGTTCAAACCCCCTTGGGGACGCCAATCAAAAATACAGCCTGTAGCAATACAGGCTTTTTTGTTTAATACAATTTAGTTACACTCATAATAGAAAGTCACAACAAGCTGAAAAATAAAAACACCACACCACAATTCTAAAAACAAAAATAAAAAACTCTACACCATAATTCAAAAAGTAATAAGAAAGCACTTCACACCACGATTCTAAAATCTAAATCGGCTATTGTAATTTTCAGCAAAGCTAGGAAAATTTCAATTCGAGGAAAAAATTTTGCACTGAGAGTTGCGTGCTATGAAAAATTTGAGGCAAAATTTTTGTGTGCCTTTGAAATATTTGCGAAAAATAAGATATTTACTTGAGATTTGAATGAATTTCTAAAAGCGCCTGCGTAAGCGTACTTAAGTACGTGCGCCAAGGCGATTTTAGGAAGCGTTTAAATGTCGAGTGAAGAGCTGTTTTTTGCATAAAATATTTCAAAATACTCTAGCACAAACACAAGCAAAGCTGTGTGTGCGTAGAAAAGACAAAAAAATCCCCCCAAACTAAAATGCTCGGGAGGATATTTCTTTAATACTTTCTTTCTATACTTTTTTAGTTATCAAACAGATTTCTCGTTTTATTCGCATACTTTACCAAAGCCAACATAACAGGCACTTCAACAAGCACACCTACGATAGTAGCTAAAGCAACAGGACTTTGTGAACCAAATAAAGCAATAGCCACGGCAACAGCGAGTTCAAAGAAGTTAGATGCACCAATCATACCCGCAGGAGCAGCAATGCAATGCGGCAATTTCAAAGCTTTTGAAGTATAATATGCTAAGAAGAAGATAAACACAGTCTGGATAATAAGTGGAATAGCAATAAGCACAATGTGGAGAGGATTTTCTAAAATTTTATTGCCTTGAATTGAGAATATCAATACTAATGTTAATAACAATGCTATAATTGTGGCATTACCAAATTTTAGAATAAAAGTATTTTCAAAATAATCAAGCCCTTTTTCTTTCACCACTTTATGTCTTGTATAAATGCCCATACCTAGAGGAATAACTACAAAGAGTACTACAGATAATATAAGTGTATCCCAAGGCACAGTGACACCGCTCACGCCAAGCAAGAAAGCAACTATTGGTGTAAAAGCAACTAAAATAATCAAATCGTTAGTAGCAACTTGCACAACTGTATAAGCAGGATCGCCCTTTGTGAGATGACTCCAAACAAAAACCATAGCAGTACATGGGGCTGCACCTAATAAAACTGCACCGGCTAAATAATCTTTTGCTAGCTCATCTGAAATAAAGGGGCTAAAGAGCCAGTGAAAGAATACATAGGCAATGGCAAACATAGTGAAAGGCTTAATAAGCCAGTTTACCACCCAAGTAACAAAAAGCCCTTTAGGATTTTGACCTACATTTTTTACACTTTGAAAATCCACTTTGAGCATCATGGGATAGATCATAAGCCAAATGAGAATTGCGATTGGAATTGACACATTTGCGTATTCAAATGCGCTGATAAATTGAGGTATAGCAGGCGCAAATTTGCCTATCAAAATACCTATCACCATACATAGTGCTACCCATACTGTGAGATAGCGTTCAAAAAAGCCCATGTCTATTTTTTCTTCTGACATAATAGAATCCTTCTTATATATTATTAATACTAAATCGCAAATTTTGACGGTATCATCGCCTTAATTTCTGTGATTTCTTCTAAAATTTCCTTTGCACGCTCTACGCCTTCTTCTGAAAGTGCATACAATGTCATCTTGCCAAGCTTACGAGAATCAACAATTTCGGCTTCACATAAAATCTTCATGTGGTGTGATAAAGTCGATTGCTCAATAGGCATCACTTCCAAAAGTTCGCACGCGCATTTCTCACCCATTTGCAAATGAGAAAGTATGATAAGCCTATTTGCATCACAAAATGCTTTAAAAATCTTTGCTCTTTTTTCGTTTATGGTCATAATGCCTCCCTTGCACATATAAATAATCGACACATCGACATTTGTCAATATGTAAAAATATCAATTTTAATTTTAACTATTAGGCATTTTAAAGTGATTAATGCAAAATTTTCCCTTCTTACTCTCTCTAAAAAACTAGATAAGACACTAATTCTACATACTTTTTTACAACAAAAACTTTTGGCACAGTATTTGCTTTATAGAGAGCATATTATAAAAAGCGGAAAAAACTTCCGTGAATAAAATTAAACATTTTGCCACAAGGAAGTGGCAGTATACTCTAGGGAGGGAAACCATGAGTGTAACTTCAAGTATGTGGACAGGCGTATCAGGCCTATTAGCCCACGGCGAAAAAATGAACGTAATCGGTAACAACATCGCAAACGTAAATACTATCGGTTTTAAGTCACAAAGAATGGACTTTTCAGATTTGATGTATGTTGATCAATATAACAATGGTGGCTTAAACCAAGTTGGCCATGGCGTTCAAGTACAAACAATTATCACATCTTTCACACAAGGCGCGTACGAAAGCACCACAAACCCTACTGACCTTGCCATCAACGGCTCTGGCTTTTTCCAAGTGCGCCAAGAAGGCACGGATCAAATGTATTATACCCGTGCTGGTAACTTCACCTTTGATAAAGAAGGTAATCTTACAGATCCTAACAATTACATTCTTCAAGGCTGGAAGATTGAAAACACAGGCGGTATCGTGCGCTCAACAGGTGGATTAACCGCTGATTCTGGCGAAAATGAATCTGCTGTGCTCGGTACTGGCGCGCCTCAAGACGTAAAACTTGATGCTTGGACAGTACAGCCATTTGCAACTACTTATATGGACTTTATCCCTAACCTTTCAGCAACTAAAGGTGAAGATAAGAGAACGGACACTTCTAATCCATTCACAGGTCTTATGAATGCATGGGACGGCACACAGCCACCAGCTACGGAAAATACTCCTCCAATCCCAATGGAAGGTTATTCTTATCAAACTACTATGGAAGTGTACGATGAAGCTGGCGTGACACATAATGTGACAGTTTACTACGATAAAGTTGACGAAAGCACTTATGAAGGCGGCGAAAATGGCGGTTCTATGTGGGAATATATTGTCACTATGGAACCAGCTGAAGATAAAAGACAGTATTGGGATTCTGACACAAATTCACTTGTAGATATGTCATCAACAAAAATGGCAGGTATGCTTGCCGCTGGTACAATTTCCTTTGACTCAGCTGGCCAAGCTTCAAACCAATCGTGCTATACTCTCTTTGGTGATTCTAACCCTGATTCTAACCCGACTGACTTCCACGACTATTGGGATGTTGCAAGCGGTGAATATAAATCTATTCCAATTATGGAAGATCCAAATGATCTTGAAAACTGGCAGTCAGCCGAAGTTTCCGCAAATGGCTATCCTGTAGTAGTTGCCAACTTCACAGGTATATTAGATGCGCAAACTTCAGGTTCACCAAAGGGCGATGATTACGGTATCGAATTAAACTTTGGTATGAAAGCTTCAAATATAAGCTCACCATGGAACCCAAGCGGTTCATTAGCTGACCTAACAGTTGACCCTTATGCCGTAAACCCAAATTATCACCCAGAAGACGCTTCATCAGGCCCTGAATATTTCTTAATCAATGAAGACTATGACTCTTCTTTGGCAAAAGCATTAAATGAAGTGACAGATGATGCAGAAGATGCTTGGGATGCAATTGGCTTCCAAAGATGGGATAATGGAAAATTAGTAGACTATAGTTTTGCTGATTATCTAAACGGTGTTTATACTCCTGCCGCAACCGATGCAACTGTAGCAGCGGCAGAAACAGCTTGGGATGCCTTAAGCTTTACTAAAGATGACGGCGCAGGCAATGATGTACCTTTCTCCTTTGATGAATATGTCAGCGTTATCCAAAATCAAAGCCAAGCAGCAGCTGATGCGATGATAACAGGTGGCGGTACTGCAGCTCAAGCTCAAGGTATTTATGGTAGTTTAGCTACTGGCGTTGCAGCTGATGCAGCTACTGTACTTACGAATATGGACGCAGCAGCTAATGCTTTAGCGTATACTGATGAAGATCTCAATAACTCTTTCAAATATACCTTAGATATTCCTGCAACAACAGCCAACGTACGTGATGTTCTCACAGCTATTTATAACGAAGCGAATGGCACGCATATTGACTTGAATATCTACGAAGGCACAGATCCATCCAATGCGACTGATCTTTCAACTTTCACAAAACCAGTTATCAAAGAAGACAATGCTGTTCAAAGTAATGCTGGCGAATCAGCCACTTATTCACAAAGTCAAAACGGTTATGGTTTTGGTAACTTATCTAGTTATTATGTAGACGAAAAAGGCGTATTAGCTGGCGTATATTCAAACGGCGTCACCATGGAACTTTATCAGATAGTTATGTATGACTTTACTTCCACGCAAAATCTAAGGCGTGAAGGCGGTAACGTCTATTCACAAACTTTAGAATCTGGCGATCCTAAATCAGGCCCTGCTGGCGTAGCTGGGCTTGGAACAATCTCCTCAGGCGTTATTGAACAATCAAACGTTGATATGGCTAGAGAATTCGTTCTTATGATTACTACACAACGTGGCTATCAAGGTAACTCAAAAGTTATCACCACAGCCGACTCAATGCTTGAAACGGTTATAGGACTTGTAAGATAAATATTATAATGTTATAATCAACTTTATAATGGGCGCATCTTCCCTCCCGCGCCACTTTATAGAGATTTTCAAAGCCCTGTTCTGTAAAAAGAATGGGGCTTTTTATACGAACAAAAAATAACTTATTTGAATAATTAGTAATTTTATAATTCTCTAGATTTTGTATAGATTTCTTGACATCTTAACCTCATTTAATCTACTATACAAAAGCATATTCTAGGAATGTGCTATTTCTTTTTTGTAAAGCAGGACTCAATTATGAAAAAAATTCTTTTCTATCTATTTTTGGCATTACTCTCATCAACTATGCTTGTGCAATCTTCTCACGCAAACGCAGGCTCAGCTTCTCAAGAAGCTCAAAGCGTGGTGCAAGCAAGCGTAGATGAGCTTATAGCCATTGTTTCAAGCCCTGAATATAAAAACCCTGATACAAAAGCACAAAAAAGAAAAGAAGCCGAAGATTCAGTAATGAAAGCTTTTGATTTTGAAGAATTTTCCACCCGCACAGTAGGGCCACGCTGGAGAAGCTTCACAGCAGAAGAAAAAACAGCCTTTATCGCTGCCTTTACAAATTTATTAAGAAATACATATATCGATGCATTAGACAACTATTCTGGGCAAACAGTAGAATATCTTTCTGCGCTTGAAGGAAATAATGGCACAAGGGTTGAAATTAGAGTAAACATACAATCAAATGGGCAAAAATTTCCCCTTGCATTTCGTATGCTCAAAAAAAATAATGCATGGGTAGTATATGATGTGCTTATCGAAAACATAAGCCTTATCAAAAACTATAGAGAGCAGTTCAAAAGCATTTTGCAAACTGCCGCCCCTATGGAATTGAGCGCGAAAATTCAAGAAAAAGCGGAAGAAATTGTCCAAAATCCATCTAATTAGAGAGTATCTTATGTCTACATTAAAGAAAATTTTATTCCTTGTTTCGCTTGTTTTAGTAGTGAACCTTTCTGCCTGCGCTTCAAAAGATTATTACGCCAAACCTACCGAAGCAAGCGCAGAAAACAATTTAGACGACTATGGCGACAATCAAGATTTTGATGATTATGGCGAAACAAGTGAAGAGAGCTATCACGACACATTTGAGGGCTTTAACCGCGCTATGTATAGCTTCAATGATTTTCTTTTGCTTGATGTGATTAAGCCCGTACACACAGCTTATTCCTATGTAGTGCCCAAAAGAGTACGCTCAGGCCTTTCTAATTTCACCGACCATCTTCTTTCACCTGTTAGATTTGTGAATGCGCTCTTGCAATTAGATTTTGGTGCGGCAAGTGTTGAGCTTGGCTCATTTATAGTAAATTCAGTCACAAGTCTTGGTTTTGCCGATGTTGCCGCAACAGAAGAAAAGTATTTCTATTATAATGAAAAAGCGCTAGACCTAGGCGTAACCCTCGCAGTATGGGGCTTTAGCGAAGGCCCAATGATCACTCTGCCCTTCTTTGGCCCAAGAAATGTGCGCGATGCTTTTGGTTTAGTCGGCGATATCTGGCTTGATCCAATGACCTATTTTGCACCTATTTCAGTTAGCTTTGCAAATGCTGGTCTCACTTTCAATAATATGGATACTATCTATATTCCTTATGAAAATATGAAGAAAATTTCTGTCGATCCTTATATAGCAACAAGAGATTTCTCGAGAAATTATAGGCACAATCTTGTAGTGGAACATATAAACCATGGGAAATAACATCTTTATTTCTCTTATAAATAGCTGAACTTTAAAAGATAGCTAGTCAAAAATATGCCGAATTTATTGGCATATTTTTTGCATTATAAATTTTACTTCGAAAAGCTTGTATTTTTTCTTGTTTTATAGCATAGTTATAATGACAGGAAAATTACATTTTTCTCAAAACTCAGAACAAATGGATAGGGCAAATGCAGGTCAGAACCTTTCAAGGAAGCAGTACACAAGAAGTTCTTGCTCAAGTCAAAGCAGAAATGGGCGATGATGCCGTTATTCTCGGAAGTAGAGAATATAGGCAAAATAATCAGCGCGTATTTGAAATCACTGCGGGCAAAGAGAGTATTCAAGAACCGACTATAGCAGCACATAAAGCTGCCTCTGCATACGCGCCAAATGCTCAAGCCAATTCACGAATGCAAGGGCAAAATGACGCTCCACAAGGTTTTGCTGATTGGCACAAAGATTGGTCACGTTTCAAAGATCATATCTATGCTATTATGCAACCTTCCTTGAATTGGGAAAACATCAGCCCTAGACAAAGAGTTGCCCTTGAATATCTTCAAGGCGAAGGGGTTGAAAATGATGTGGTAGTTGAGCTTTATACAAAACTTACAAAGCCACATTACGAAGGCTCGCTTCTTGCAGCTCTTACTGACACTGTGCCAGTCTTGAGCATGGAAGATGACTTTTGGAAACAGCATATACACATTATGCTTGGTCCCTATGGTGTAGGCAAAACAATTTCAGCTTTACGCCTTGCACTTATGCTGAAAGAAGAAAATCAAGGGGCAAAAATTGCCTTTATTAACCTTGATGCGCAAAGAGGAAATGGCCGCCTTATGCTTAAGCATTTTGCCGAACTTTCCAATTTCACCTATCTTGAAGCGAATGACAAGAAATCTTTTATTGAAAGTGTGAAAGATACTATTGATTTTGATTATGTATTTATAGATTTTCAGGCTCTATCAAAAAATGAAAACCTTATAGAAAGATTTGAAGCTTATGGCCTTACTGCTGTAAAGCAAAATATTTCATGCCATCTTTGTCTAAGTCCGCATTATTCTAACGCACAATTCAATACCTTTATCAAGCAATACGCCTCTGATTTACCTACAGGTATTTTATGGACAAAGCTTGATGAAAGCTTGCAATACGGCTCCTTAGTAAATATTTCAGCGCGCACAAAACTGCCAATTACTGCTTTATCCTATGCCTCAGAACTCAACAAAAGCATTTGTGCGGCAAACCCTAACCTTGTCTGGCGAATTCTATTAAAACAAGAATTACCAAACAAGCATGAAAAAAGATAAATCAAACGAGAGTGGAGTTAATTATGAGTGCACAACCTTGCGTTCTTAGCGTAACCTCAGGAAAAGGCGGAGTAGGTAAAACCAATATATCTGTCAATATTGCCTGCCTTTTGGCAGAACAAGGCCATAAAGTGCTCTTGCTCGATGCCGATTTAGGCCTTGCGAACGTCGATGTTTTGCTTGGCATCACACCGCCGTTAAACCTCTCACACTTCTTTACCAATGAAGCAAGCCTTGAAGAAATAATCTTCCGCACGCCTTATGGCTTCTCCATTCTTCCTGCTTCTTCTGGTGTGAATGATATGAATATGCTTTCTGCCGATAAAAAAATGGCCTTGCTTGACAGCATGGACGACATGGAAGATGAGTTTGACTATCTTATTGTTGATACAGGCGCAGGCATACACGACAATGTGCTCTATTTCAATATAGCAGCGCAAGAAAAAATTGTGCTTCTTACCCCTGAACCAACTTCACTCACTGATGCCTACGCACTCATAAAGGTATTAAACACCACTTATGACATCACGCAATTTCGCATTATTGTAAATATGGCGGATAGCGCAAGACAAGGAAAAGAAGTATTCTCTCGTCTAAGTATAGCTTGTGATCACTTCTTAGGCAATGTTTCACTCGACTATATTGGCTCAATCCCTAAAGATGCAGCATTAAGAAAAGCTGTATTGATGCAAAAACCTTTTACCTTTGTGAACGAAAATTCTCCGGCCAGTGTAGCCATGAATCAAATAGTAAAAAATATCTGCAACATAGAAAAAAGTTCTAGCGATGGAAATATAAAATTCTTTTGGAAAAAGCTTTTATTTGCAAATAAATAAAAATTAAACACTTCACTTCTATTAAAAAATCAATACTTAGAAAAAGTTGGTAAGCATGAATTATTCAAAAAATAATAATATATCAGAAAACCCAAGCAATGACTTGGATTCTTCTGATACGATTAATTCTTCATATGCTCCCCAAAATAAACATTCTATAAATAAGGCTCAAGATTTCTTAGAATGCGACTCTTCACTCAATAATTCTCTAGATTCTGAGGACATGGATTCTTATGATTCTGACGAGATTGAAGCCAGTGAAGACTTTCAAGAAAATGAATCCGATTATTATGCCTTACAAAGCGACTTTGCAGACGACTTTGACGACAATTTCGACGACAATTTCAAAGAAGAAAATAATCTTTTCTCTTATAAAGAAGAGAAAAAGAAAAAAGTCCAAGAAGAGCTTAAAAACTCTTCCCCCACAAAAGGTGCAAAGGAAAAATCAAATTCTGAACTTGAAGCTTGGGAAATTTTTGAAAAAGGCGATAAAGCATGGAATGATTTCAATCACCGTGAAAGAGAAAATATCGTCAAGCATTACGCGCCAAAAATTCGCTTTATTGCGCTTCGCATGAAGGCGAAATTGCCAAAACATATTGATTTAAATGAACTTATTAGCTCTGGCACCATAGGCCTTTTAGAGGCCCTAGGCAAATTCAAACCACAACTTGCCATACGCTTTGATAGTTATGCTGAAAGCCGCATCAGAGGGGCAATGATTGATGAATTAAGAAAGCTTGATTGGTTTCCACGTTCACTTCGTGCAAGAGTGCGTGAAATAGACAATGCTATCTGGAAATTAGAAAATGAAAATGGCAAACAGCCAAATACAGAAGAAATTGCAAAGTTTACTGGCCTTACAGAAAAAGAAGTTGATCTTGGTTTAGAAGCTTTACAGCATCAATTATGCGTATCACTTGACGCTGTGCAAGACACGCTTTCAAGCGAAGGCGGTGCGCATAATGAAGAAAATCCATTCCAAAACACAGTTTTATTGGAAATGGTTGATAAGGTTGCAGGCTTAATTGATACATTGACACCGCGCGAAAAACTGGTATTATCACTTTACTATAACGATGAGTTAAATATGCGTGAAGCATCTGAAGTTATGGAAATTACGGAGGGAAGAGTTTCGCAATTGCACGCGCAAGCTATTTCTCGACTCAGAAAAATTTTCACTGAAAAATATGAAGATTCCTTATAACACGCTTATTTTCTTATATAAACACAAACATGGAGAGTACATATGCCATTTGATCCAAACATGAAAGTTCTTGTCGTTGACGACTTTTCAACCATGCGCCGTATTGTAAAAAACATCTTGCGCCAACTTGGTTTTACAAACCTTGTTGAAGCTGATGACGGCACAACTGCTTGGGAAGTTATTAATTCAGACAAAATAGACTTTATTGTTTCAGACTGGAATATGCCACAAATGACAGGCATAGAGCTTCTCAGAAAAGTACGCGCCTCCGACAAATACGCAAATACACCTTTTCTGATGGTAACAGCAGAAGCGCAACAAGAAAATATTATCGAAGCTGTGCAAGCAAAGGTTTCAAACTATATTGTAAAACCTTTCACAGCGGAAATTTTGAAACAAAAAATCGATAAAATTTTCCCATAAAGCAAAGTCTATAGTTTTTTCACACTTTTTGATTGCTCATCAAAAAGAAGGCTTAAGTCTGCGCAAAATTCAGAATAATTTTGCATTTTATAGAATATATCACACAATTTCTCTGCCTTTATTTCTCGCCTTGAAATACACAGGAGTAACACTTGTCACAAGTTGATGAATTAACACAATCTGAAAAGACCATTGCAAGTCCCGATACTGACAATTCAGAAGAAATGGATTTTTCGGAATTTGACGCTTTAGCAGGAGATGATCCTAATTCTGTGAACAATGCTGGTGATACGGATCGTGATCCTCTTGATGAACTTTTAGGCGATGACGAAGAAGAAGGAAGTGGAAATGTTCAATTAGACATTGATGACGCACCTTTTTTAGATGAGGAAGAGGAAGAGGAAGAAAAAAAAGAAGAAGCCAAAGAAGAAGAAGAGGGAGAAAAAGAAGAAGGCGAAACAAAGAAAAAAGGAAGATTTCAATTTCTTGCAAATATGAGCAAGAAGAAGAAAATCATTATCGCCGCCGCCTTAGTTCTTGTCATTCTTCTTATAGCCGCCGCCGCTTTTTTCCTTTTATCTGGCTCACCAGAAGCTGTTGATGCCGAAGAGGTGGAAGAAGTAAAAGAAGAAGTGGCAGAAGGCGAAGAAGGCAGTGCCGGAACTTATATTGTGACGGTGGACGAAAGCTATAAAAACCCACCTGTTGAAATTACTTACGATACTAAACTCGAGCCATTTTGGGTGCAGATGCAAGACGGGGGCAAAACATTTTTCTTAGTTTCCACCTTCACTATACATACAAAGGACGAAAAACTTCACCAAGAAGTAAACAGAAATATAGCCACACTGCGCGACACTATCTATTACTATCTCAACACAAAAAATTACGATTTTCTAACAAATTATAAAAACTTCACTCTTATTAAAGAAGATTTACTTGATGAAGTGAATCAAAAATTAGGCGAAGGCAAATTGGAAGACATCTATTACGATAATTACATTGTAAAATAAGGAGTTTATATGAGCCCCTTAGTTGATCCAACCGGCATGATGAATATGGGCCTTGTTGCACACGTGCAGGCGGCAAGCGTGCAGAAAGCTGTGCAGATAGAAAGTTCAAGTCCTGATTTAGCCTACGAAAGCTTGCAAGTTGACGCTTTAAAAGAAGTTGAAAAAGAAGCAAGCCAATTAGGAAGCCTCACCTCAGCTGTTGCTTTGAATGAATTAAACGACGAAGAAGAAGCAAAAGAGCAAGAAGAGTTTTATGAAGCTCAAGACAAAGATGAGGAAGAAGAGCTTATCGAAGAGGAAAACTATCCAAGAGCCTCAGATCCTTTTGTGGGCAATTTGTTAAATCTCAAGGTATAATATGCTTATTTCATTGATTATTCTTATAACTATAGCCGAATTAGTGCTTATAGGGCTTGTATGCTCTTTCTTCATACGATTAAAAAAATCAGAAACTGTCATTCAAAGACTGCAAGAAAATCAAGAGGATTTGCTTGATAGAGTGTACAGAAATGCCGCCCTTGAGCAAGAATTAGTGGCCACTTTTTCGCAAAGGCAAGGCGAATTAGCAAAGCTTATCCCACAAGTCGAAGACAGAATTTTAACTTTGCAAAAACTTGTCAAACAAGCTGAAGGCATCACCCGTTCGCCGCAATTCTTGCGTGAAGTTATTCAAAATGCGCGCAAAAAAGGGCAATCCATAGATCAGATTGCCCGAAATACAGGTCTTTCAAAAGACGAAGTAGAATTAATTTTGAAGCATTAATTTTTCAGAAAATCAAAGTTTGCTTCTAGCAAGATTCCTTTTCTATTCTGACCACTTAGTAATAATTTCATCGTGCGCAAGAACATATTTTCTCACATTTTCAGGCAATAATAAAGAGGCATTCTTCCCCTCTATCATGGCATTACGAATTTGTGTGGAGGATATATCAAGACGTGAAGTTTCCAAATATTCTATGCTGTTACCAAAAATGCTATAGCTTGCGTCGTTTATTTTTTGGGCATAATCAGAATATTTATCTTTTTTTAGCCAAAATCTTTCGACAGCAGTATGAAAATCTTCTCTCTTATAATGCGCTCTTTTTACAACAATAAAGTTTGAATATCTTGGTATTTCAAGTCCGTTATGCCAGTTCTCTAACTGCAAGAAATCTTCCAAACCTACAATAAAATAAGGCGTTTGCCCATATAGCTCCTGCCATAACTGCACGCTATAGAAGCTATAGGACGGGCCTTGCATGGAATTTTCATGCTCGCTTACTGAAAAATAACTGTCTAAATTATATTCTTTAAAGGAATTATTAAGAAAGTCTACTCGTGTTTGAAAATCTAAGAGAGCTTTCACTTTTTTATGCGGAGGTATAGGCGCAGGCACAAAATGAATGTGACTAAGCCCTATTTCTTCATACACTTCTAAAGCCATGCGAATATGGCCTATATGTACAGGATTGAATGTTCCGCCGAAAAAACCGACTTTTTTTTCATTCGTATAGATTTCTATGCTTCGCATACAAAATCCTCATTGGGATTAAATATCCTATTTCTCAAAATAGGTGTAACCCCTCACACCCTCTTCATAGGCGCGCATAAGGAGGAAGCGTTCTTTGGCTGTCATGCGTTTTTCGCGTACAGCTT
>CAYJFE010000020.1:27044-32987 GCA_964369165.1 uncultured Desulfovibrionaceae bacterium
GCGCGCATAAGGAGGAAGCGTTCTTTGGCTGTCATGCGTTTTTCGCGTACAGCTTTTTCAGCCGTCGTACGAATATCTTCAATAATTCTGCGTGGATCATATTCAACATAAGCTAAAATATCCTCGACAGTATCACCCCTGATTTCACGCATAAATTCATAAGAACCGTCTTCGTGTATACGCACAGAAACGACGTTTGTATCACCAAACAGATTATGCAGATCACCTAAAGTTTCTTGATACGCGCCCACTAAAAAGGTGCCAAGATAGTATTCATTGTCGGCCGCAAGCTTATGCAGATTAAGCGTAGTTTTGAAGCCTTGAGGATCAATAAAGTGATCAATCGTCCCGTCTGAATCGCAAGTGAGATCCGACAAAATTGCTTGCTGTGAAGGGAATTCGTCAAGCCTATGCATAGGCATAATAGGGAAAAGTTGATCTATAGCCCATGAATCTGGAAGGGATTGAAAAACTGAGAAATTACAGTAGTATATGTCTGCAATCGAAGCTTCAATTGTAGCCATATCTTTTGGTATATGTTTGAGCTTATTCTTCTCAATAGCAACCTTTTTCATAATCGCCCAGAAATAACGCTCAGCCATTGTGCGCTCACGCAAAGTCACTTTACCTGCATTGAAATGTTGCTGCATCTCATCGTAGTAATAGTGCGCATCATTGTAAGCTTCTTGTAAATTTCTTAGGCTAAGCCCCTCATATGCTTCACGAAGATTGCGCACTGCTTCAGGGCTATCCTCTGGAAGTTCGTCAGGTAATTTACCAACTTCGATGATGCTCACATCTAAGATATTGAAAAGAAGGATTGAATAATAAGCAACAGTAGCACGCCCTGATTCTGTAACAATATTAGGGTGTTGTATACCTAAATCATCAACAATAGTCATAACAGCTTCTACAACGTCAGCGCAATATTCATCAAGAGAATAGTTTCTTGAGCAAACATAATTTGTGTTTGAACCGTCATAATCCACCGCAAGGCCGCCGCCAAGATCAAGATAACCCATGCTTGCGCCTTCGCCCACTAAGCCAGCATAAATGCGTGTTGCTTCGGTGACAGCATTACGAATATCACGAATGTTTGGTACTTGTGAGCCAAGGTGATAGTGCATAAGTTGCAAGCAGTCAAGCATATCGTGCTCTTTCAAAGTATCAATAACATCAATAATTTGTGCTGAAGTAAGGCCGAATGAAGAGCGTTCGCCACCTGATTCAGACCAATGTCCGCTTGCTTTTGTGGATAATTTAACACGTATACCTAAAAGTGGACGAATACCCAAAGCTTTTGAGCGTTCCAAAACAATATCAAGCTCTCTTGGCATTTCTAAAACAAAGAAACATTTCAAGCCCATACGAAGAGCATGCAAGCCCAAGTCAATAAATTCTTCGTCCTTATATCCATTACAGATGAGGCAAGCTTCACGACTTCTTAACTGCGCAACTGCGGCAATAAGTTCAGCTTTTGAGCCAACTTCTAAACCATGGTGGTAAGATGCGCCATATTGCGCAATTTTTTCAACAACTTGCTGCTGTTGATTTACCTTAATCGGAAAGACACCACGGTATTCGCCTTTATAGCCAAGTTTTGATATAGCATTGCGAAATGATTGATGAAGAAAAGAAATTTGCGATTCTAAAATATTTTCGATACGAAGTAAAACAGGCATATCGTAGCCACGTTCTTTAAGTCCTTCAATTATTTCATAAACACTAACTTCAGGGCCGCCCTCTTTTCCGAAAGGCCTGATGTTTACATGGCCATTTTTTGAAATATCAAAATAGCCCGCGCCCCAATTGCGTATGCCATACATTTCGGCAGAGTCTTCAATGCTCCAAGTCTGTAAAGGATGCTTTTTCGCCAAGATATATCCCCTTTTCTTCCAAGATAATGCTTTAATTCAGTTTTTTTCTAGTTATTGCTCAGATTTTTCCAATGTTTTGTGCTCAAAAAAACTGTGCCAAATACTCTTGCACAATTAGCATAAAAAACTCAAAAAAGAAAGACTTAGCGAAATAAAAAATATAAAATCTTTTCAACAGGTTGAAGAATATAGACAGTAGTTTTTTTATTTGCTATAAAAAAACTATGGATACAATGCTAATAAAAGGGCAAAAGCCTATAATCTTGCATATCGATATGGACGCTTTTTTCGTGAGCGTTGAATGTCTACTTGACCCAAGCTTGAAGGGTAAAGCTGTGGTTGTTGGCTCTGATCATGCAAGAGGAGTTGTGGCGGCGGCTTCTTACGAGGCGCGCAAATACGGCGTGTTTTCCGCAATGAGTTGTGTAAAAGCGAAGCAACTTTGTCCGCATCTCACCTTTGTCTATTCAGGCAGAGAATATTATTCAAGCGTTTCTAAACATATAATGTCTATCATACGCTCATTTTCGCCTTTAGTCGAGGTAATGGGGCTTGATGAGGCCTATCTTGACGCGACGGGTATGGAAAATTTTTATCAAAATCCCTACGCAATGGCAAAAGAGATTCAAGAAAAAATATTCAATGATACCAATGGGCTCACTGCATCCATAGGCATTGCGCCTTTAAAATTTTTGGCCAAAATTGCTTCTGATATGAATAAGCCACACGGGATTTATGAAGTAAAAGAAGAGGAGGTAGATGATTTTCTTAAAAACATGGATCTTTATAAAATTCCTCACGTAGGTAAGAAATTTTTGCAGTCATTGCACGCTCTAGGAATTAGAACTGCTGGTGAGGCAAAAAATTATAGTAAGGATTTCTTTGAAAGGCGTTTTGGCAAGCAAGGAATTTTGTTATATGAAAGAGTGAATGGCATTGATAATACACCTATTGTTCCCTACCATGAGCCAAAATCAGAGAGTGCTGAACTGACTTTAGAAGAAGATATCACTGATAAAGCACAGCTTAAAGAATATTTAAAAATGCATAGCGAACGCATAGGTAAAGGTCTAAGAAAAATGGAGAAAAAAGCTTCTACTGTCACTCTCAAGCTAAAGTTTTCTGACTTTACGCAAATCACGCGCCAGCTTTCGCTCTCTACCCCAACTTGCTCGGCGAAAACTCTCTACGAAGCTGGTGTTCACCTTTTAGAAAAAGAAGATTTGCCTCGACCTGTGCGCCTTATAGGGCTTGGGGCTTCACAATTTGATGCCAAAGAAAAAATCATTCAAGGCTCACTTATTGAGGAAATCAACACTAAAAATCTCAGTTTTGACAGCGATAAATTTACTGAAATGCAAAGAGAAAAGCTTGAAAAAACTCTCGATTCCATACAAGCGAAATATGGCAATCATATTGTGAAAAATTAATATTGATAATATAATCTATACTTTTTCAGAAGGTAAAGCACAAGCATAAAGGCCACAAGCTCAGCTAAGGGAACAGCAAGCCATACGCCAGTTATTCCAAGAAGATGTGGCAAAGTCAAAAGAGCAATAGTTATGCACACAAAGGTGCGTAGAAAGGAAATCAAGGCTGAAATTTTCCCATTTGAAAATGCTGTAAAAAGGGCTGAAGAAAATATATTTATCCCTGAAAACAAAAAACCTAAAGCAAAGATATGAAGACCTTCTGTGGCAAGAGTATGCACATTTGAGCCATAGGGAACAAAAACTGCCACTAAATTTGCTGCAAAGACTTCAGCGCAAAGCAAAACAATAGCAGCAAAAAGACACACAATACGAATACTTAAACGGAAAATCGCCTTAATATTTTCTCTGTTCTTTGCACCAAAATTATAACTCACCAAGGGCGCCATGCCATTGCTGTAGCCTGAGAAAATTGCGCCAAGAATAAATTGCGAATACAAAATCACTGTGATAGCAGCAACTCCATCAGTGCCTGCTAAACGCATAGTTATTGTGTTAAATAAGTATGTTGTGATTGCATATGCCACATTTGTCACCATTTCGGACGAACCATTCACCAGACTTGACAAAAGCATCTTCACTCTAATTTTTGGACGCACAAATCTGAGCGGCATATCTTTTAAACATTTAAAGCAATACAAAGCATAAAAGCTCGCAAAAAGCTCGCCTAGACCCGTTGCCAAGGCAGCCCCCTTCACTTCTAAGCTCATAAATCCAATAAATATATAATCAAATAGAATATTTACACAGCCAGCCACCAAGGAAAGAATAAATGCATGATTTGGCTTCCCTGAAACTATAAGTAGAAATTGAAAAAGCATTTGCATAAGCAAAGCAGGAAAAAAAAGGGCGTGATAAAAAAGATAATCGTGGCAATAATGATAAATTTCTTCAGTTGCTCCAAGCAGATAGATGATATCTTCTATAAAATATAAAGTAGTTACAACAAAAATAAGGCTCACAAAAAAAGTAGCCAGCACAAGAGATGTGAAATCCTCTCTTGCTTCTTCTAGCTTACCTTCGCCAAGTTTTATAGCACAAAAAGCCCCCCCTCCAGCTCCAAACATTACACCAACAGCCATGCAAAGCATAATCGCAGGATAGGGAATATTTATGGCAGAGAGCCCCTCTGGTCCTACATAACGAGCCACAAAAACACCGTCCACCATAACATAAAAGGACATAAAAAGCATAAGAAAAATGCTAGGAATTGTGTATCTCAACAGAGATTTTAGATTTATGTTTATGGCTAGTTGGCTCATATTTTAGTCTTTACTTTTTAGATGCATACAAAGGTAAAATCTATTCACATTTCAAAGGATTTATTATTTTTTTCCTTCATAATCTTTGGAAAGATTTTTCTCTAATTGCCAGCGAGTCAAGGCATTATACGCAGTTTTTCTTCGTGTAGAATTATTTTCACAAATCATTTCAAAATGTTCCATGCTCTTACTTCTTTTTGTTAAACCAGAAGAAGGGCAAGGATTTTTCCAAATGGGTAATTCCCAAATTTTAGCTACTTTTATGATATCTTTTTTATCAAGTAAAAGCAAGGGACGAATCACTTGCAAGCGGCCGCCAAAAAATGGCTCATTCATGCTCATGCCATCAACTCTGCCATTTTGGAAGATATTCATAAAGAAATTTGTGATTAGATCATCGGCATTATGCCCAAAAGCCAAGTGACTAAGATTATATTCACCGCAAAGTTGGAACAATCTCTTCCTTCTTTGCATTGCACAATAAAAACATGGTGAATTCGATCGATTTTCTTCGCTATGAGCTGAAGTGCCATGATTTGTGACTTCGCAATGTCCTGGAATGCCTTCACGCTTAAGCCACTCCACCAAAGGGGCGTGATTTTCTTTATCAAATCCAGCATTGACGTGTAAGGCCATAAATTCAAAATTGAAGGGTACAATTTTTTGCCTTTCTTTGAGGATTTTTAAAAGTGCGAAAGAATCCACACCGCCTGAAACGGCCACGCCAACCCTTGCGCCCTCATAGACCATACCTGTTTGATGCATGGCCTTACCGGCTACTTTTATACATTTTTTTTCTATATATTTCATAACATACACAATTAATAATAGATTTAATTATCAAAAAAAACCGCCCTCACTCTAAAAGCAAGGGCGGCTGCATTTATTCAATTGAGCCTAGACTATTCTTCGTCTTGCGCTGCTTTGAAAAGATCGCCAAGAGTTTGGCCTGAATCACCAGTTGAGCGGTAATCTTTAGCTTTTTTCTTCTCGTCATCTTCTTTCATTTGTTTAGCTGAAAGGCCTAAGCGGCGTTCGTCAGCAGAAACATGAATGATTTTCGCTTCAACAGAGTCGCCTTCTTTATAAGCTTCTGAAGGAACTTTTACTTTTTTAGCAAGTTCTGAAACGTGGATAAGGCCTTCGATGCCTTCTTCAACTTCAACAAATACGCCAAAGTCAGTCACGTTAGTCACGATACCTGTAACCATATTGCCTACAGGGTAGCGAGTTGGAACTGTTGACCATGGATCGTCAGAAAGTTGTTTCATACCAAGTGTGAATTTTTCGCTTTCTTGATCTACAGTTAAAACT
>CAYJFE010000021.1:0-31956 GCA_964369165.1 uncultured Desulfovibrionaceae bacterium
ACAAACTTTTTATATTTTAGATAGTTAATAAAAAAAACTACTGATCAACTCAGTAGTTTTTATTTTAATTTTTTATTTGTTATTTATGCCAGTACGTCATTCATATCATACAACTTGCCGCATTCTTGATTGCCTATCCATAATGCTGCTCTTAGTGCGCCTTGGGCAAAGTTTTCACGAGAATGCGCTTGATGTGTCACTTCAATACGTTCGCCAGGTCCCATAAAATACATTGTATGCACGCCCACAACATCGCCTCCGCGTATTGTTTGCACGCCAATTTCATTCTTTGGCCTTTCGCCAATTATACCTTCTCTATGGTAATTTGCTACTTCTGGCAAATCCCAACCTTTGGCTTCTGCAAGGCATTCGGCAAGTCTAATTGCAGTTCCGCTTGGCGAATCTTTCTTTTTATTATGGTGAAGTTCAACCATTTCAACATCATAGGCTTCGCCTAATAATTTTGTGAGCTCTGGCAAAATTTTCAAAAGTACATTCACACCAACACTCATATTTGGCGAAAGAAAAACTTTATTTGTTTTTGCGTATTCGGCTAAAATCATCTTCTCTTCATCGTTAATACCAGTAGTGCCAATGATATGAGCTATTTTATATTTTTCTGCAATTTTAGATACTTGCATTGTATTTTCAGGTGAAGTAAAATCAATCACCACAGCATTTTGATTAGCAAATGCACTAAAAGCTTCTTCCACATCTGAAAAAATAGGGCATGATAAAGAAGCAAGTTTTTCAAGTTGTGAAGGTCTATCGAGTGCCGCAACTAATTCAAGCTGTTGATTTTCCATGATAAGATTTATAATAGTCGCACCCATTCTGCCGCTTGCGCCAGCAACAATCACTTTTTGCATAAGTCTTCCTTTTATATAATTAGTTGAATTAATAGAAAATTTTAAAATAGTTGCTTGAGCAAATCCTCACCCTCTGTCACCCCATTTCCTTCAGAATCAAGGGCATTTACAGAAGTATAGGGGCTTGTTCCTAAAACAAAAGGAACATAAGTGCCATCGTATTCAAACATTTCTATACCCTCAGGAATTTCAAAAAAATCAGGAGGATACAACTCAAAAGCTTTCTCGGCATACATTTTATAAATCGGCAAAGCAGCGCGTGAACCTGTTTCGCCTCTGCCCATGGATTCTGGCAAATCATAACCAATATAGGTTGCCGAAACAAGATTTGGAGTAATCCCCACAAACCAAGCGTCCATTTCATCGTTTGTTGTGCCAGTTTTTCCGCCTTGTGGCCTGTCTAGAGCCTTAAGCGGAGTCGCCGTACCTCTGATGACAACTTGTTCAAGCATAGCTGACATCAAATAGCCATTTTGCGGGCTAATACCTTGTATATGTGTGTTTTCATTTGTATAAATAGTATTTCCATAAGTGCCTTGAATGGAAGTAATGAAACGTGGTTGGCTTACTTTTCCTACATTCGCAAAGGCTGTGTAGGCCTGCGCCATATCCATAGGGGTTACCTCTATTGCGCCTAATGAAGCGGCTAAAGCTGGTTCCATTCTGCCATCAAGACCTAAATCTCTGGCCCTTTGCAAGACGCTTTCTATGCCAATTTCTTGAGCAACTCGCACAGTAGAAAGGTTTCGTGAGCGCGCTAAGGCTGTCATTAAAGTCATTTGGCCGTCAAAGTCAGGATCAAAGTTTGATGGACGCCACACTTCTTTTGTCCAAGGATCTATATAGAGAATTGGCGCGTCTAAAACTTGTGATACAAGGGTAAAGCCTTGATCTAAAGCGGCTGAATAAACTATTGGTTTGAAGGCTGAACCAGGTTGTCTTTTTGCTTGAGTTGCACGGTTAAAGTGGCTTTCTTCAAGACCAAAAGCATAACCTCCAACCATAGCGACAACATCTGAACTTTGTGGCTCAATAGACACCAAAGCTCCTTGGACTCTCGGTTTTTGCTCAAGAGCAAGTGGAATTGCTTGCTCAACAGTATATTCGCCAAGTAAAAGATTGCCTGTATGCATAGCATCATTTTCTATTTCATTTTCAGGCACTTGCGCTTCTGTAAAATTTTCTTCAAGCTTTTTCGCTTCAGCTTCTTCTCTTTCTTTTATTGACTGCGCAGAGGGATTGAAGCGTGTGAAGACAACATCGCCAGCTTTGAGAACTTTTGTGGCATCAGTAACATTTTTTGAATCATCATAACCTGTTACCTTCTTATTTGGTTTTCTTGCCCAGCCCATAGTATCAACTGAAATATAGCCACTATAGCCATTTCCAAGCTGAACTTGCGCACCTTTTTTTTCTACATCAGTAACAAGAGCAAGCACCCAAGCATTATTCTCTAAATCCTTCAATTCAAAGTCTTTTTCTGCTAAATAGGAGTCAAAAGAAGTGGATTCAATCACTTCAACTGGTCCGCTAAAGCCATGTCTTTTCGAAGCATTTTCAAGGCCTTTTCTGAGTGCGTCTTCTGCCATTTGCTGTAAAACAGGGTCCATGGCTGTGTGCACGGTAAGACCAAGCTCCATAACGGCTTGTTCACCATAAATTCCATAGTCAAGGCCAAGGGCTTTTGCGCTGTCTTCTTGGAATAATGCAACCAACTGACGGCGAACTTCTTCAAGATACCAACCACTTACACCCTCTGCCCTGTCTGGCATAGATTCAAATACCATAGGTTGATAATAGGCTTCTTCGTATTCAGCATCAGTAATTTTACCATCTTCACGCATACGGCCAAGAACATAGACTTGTCTTGAGCGCGCCATTTCAGGATTTCTATAAGGATTATAGCGAGTTGTCGCTGGCAATATACCTGCGAGTAAGGCAGATTCTGCTATTGTCAAATCTTTGGCATGTTTATTGAAATAATAACGTGCGCCAGCTTCAATGCCGTATGACATTCCGCCCATATGTATTTGGTTGAGATAAATGGTTAAAATATCCATTTTTGAAAGCTGTCTTTCCAATTTGAAGGACAAAAGAGCTTCCTTAATTTTTCTTGTATACGTACGTTCAGGAGTGAGCAAAAGTCGCTTCACTACTTGCTGAGTGATGGTACTGCCACCTTGCGAGGCTGTGCCAGAAGAAAAGTTTGCCATAGCGGCACGAGCAATTGCTATAGGATTTATGCCCTGATGCTCAAAAAATGTTTTATCTTCAGCAGATACAAAAGCTTGAGGAACATAAGCAGGCAAATCAGAAAGAGAAAGCATATAACGTTTTTCATTATAGATTTCACCAATTAAAGAGCCATCTCTTGCCAAAATTACTGTGGTTTGCGGAGGACGAAAATCTGCAACCTTTGTTATGCTTGGTAAATCCTTAGAAATATATGTGATAAAACCATATACTCCGGCGCCAACTACAACAATTGTCACAAAAATAAGCCAGGAAATAAATTTTATAAAAGTAAAAAAGAAGCTCTTTTTCTTTTTAGGCTCTTTGGTGCTTTTTTGTTCAGATTCTTCCTCTTTATCAGTTGTATCTGAACTATTTTGGCTTACTTGACTCATTTCAAGTCTTTCAATTTTTTCTTTTGGCTTTTCAACAATAGCGTCTATGGGCGCTTCCATAGGTTCGTCCATAGCTTCGTTCATAAGGTTTTCATTATTTTGAGCTTGTTCAGCTTCATTTTCGACAAGCTCTTCACCAAAAGGAGCTCTTTCGTCGCTTTCTGAGGTAAGTGGAGTTGCAGCATTTTCTACAGAAGCTTGAGCGTCATCATTTTTAACAGAAGCTTGAACTTCTTCGGACACAAGGTGAGAAGTGTTTGTATTTTCTTCTTTTTGTATTAATTCTTTATCATTCGTCATAATGTATCTTTAATATAAATTGTATTTGCCCTAGGATGAGGCGTATAATTTATTGCATAAGTCGTGCCAATGCTTTATTCACAAGAGAAGGATTTGCTTTGCCAGCCATTTTTTTCATCACTTGGCCAACGAAAAATCCTTGAAGTTTTGTTTTGCCTGCTTTATATTCAGCCACTTCTGTTGGGTTTGCTTCCATAATTTCAAGTAAAACGGCATCAATTTCTGAAGTATCAGAAACTTGCACAAGGCCTTTTTCTTCCACATAAGCCTTTGGCATAATGTCACCTTCAAAAATGACAGGGAAGATATCACTCGCAATTGTAGGCGAAATCATGTCATCATCTACAATTTTTG
This sequence comes from uncultured Desulfovibrionaceae bacterium, assembly GCA_964369165.1. Lineage (GTDB taxonomy): Bacteria > Desulfobacterota > Desulfovibrionia > Desulfovibrionales > Desulfovibrionaceae > CAYJAZ01. The sequence continues at coordinate 4,151 of CAYJFE010000021.1, forward strand.
CCAATTCTGCCAGAGCTTTAGCGGAAAGAGGAATTTGAGAACTTTGCAATTGTCGCGCATTCAACTCACGCATGAGCATACCTTGAATAAAGCTTGACAAACGCTTAGGATTATTATGCAAAACTAAAGCTTCTTCAAAAAGAGTTTTCAAATTTTTATCAGAAGATAATCTTTCTGCATCGTCATTTGAAAGCTTATATTCTTTCATATAGCGCTCTTTACAGTGTGCAGGTAATTCGTCTTGTGTGGCTATCCAATGCTCTAATTCTTCTTGAGAAAAAGTGAGGGGAAGCAAATCAGGATCTGGAAAATAGCGATAATCTTGCGCTTCTTCTTTAGAGCGCATGGTAACAGTGCGATTTTTATCAACATCATACAATCTTGTTTCTTGAACAATAGTTCCACCGTCAAGCAAGATATCTTCTTGTCTTTCGATTTCGCATTCGATAGCTTTTTGTATATTTCTAAAAGAATTGAGGTTTTTCAATTCAGTTCTTGTGCCAAACTCTTCTTGCCCAAAGGGACGCAAAGAAATATTAGCATCGCAACGGAAATTACCTTCTTCCATATTACCATCGCAAAGCCCAAGGCCAACAACTATGGCATACAAAGCTTTGAGGTAAGCAATTGCTTCCTCGCTTGAACGCATATCTGGTTCGCTCACAACTTCGCAAAGAGGCGTGCCTGCTCTATTTAAATCAACAAAACTTTTAGGTTCTGCAGAAGAATGTATGTTTTTGCCTGCATCATTTTCAAGATGAATGCGAGTAATGCCAAGCTTTTTCAAACCTTTAGAGGTTTCCACTTCCAAAAAGCCTTCTGTGCATATAGGTTTTTCAAATTGAGAAATTTGATAACCGCTAGGTAAATCAGGATAAAAATAGTTTTTACGCGCAAAAGTCGAATGGTTATTGATAGAGCAAGAAGTGGCTAAGCCCATACGTACAGCGTATTCGATAGCTTTTTTATTGACACTTGGCAAAACCCCTGGCATTCCAGAACAAATTTCACATACTTGCGTATTTGCTTCCATGCCAAAAGCTCTTTGACAAGAGCAAAATAGCTTTGTTTTTGTGGCAAGTTGCACGTGCACTTCTAATCCGATTACTACTTCAAATTCACGCATATAAACCCCATCGTTTTAAAATAATGTTCTTTATAGCAGTATTTAACTGGCATTGCAAGTAAAGAATAATGTGTCAAAAAAGTTTGATTATATCAAATGATATTTTTTTCACTATTTAGACTTGCAATTTTTAAATATCTCTGTATATTATACTTAGGTTTCTGAATAATATCATTAATGTCTTGAAGGAGAAATGTATGTCAGTTTTTAAATCGATTATTTGTTCTATCAGTATCAATGAGAACAGTGAGGACATTGTTTACTACACTCGTGAACTTGCCAAAGCGCACAATGCAAAAATTTATGTTGTGCACTCACTGCCTTCTATGGATCATTTACGTCAATTCATGTCCGATTCATCTGTAGCTGATGATTTGGTTACAGGCGCAAAAGACAAAGGTCTTGCTTATGCCAAAGAATTTAGTGAAAAGAATTTTGCAGGCTTAGAAACAGAAGCTCTCTGCATCGATGGTGATGTAGCGCATAAATTGATGGACTTAGTTGACAAATATTGCGCTGACCTTGTTGTTATAGGCAGTCTATCAACAAAAGGCTTTTTCAGCTTCCTCCACACAAAAGCTCCACAAGCTATTTTAGGGCAAACTCGCGTTCCTGTTATGGTTATTCCTAATGAACTTGACATGGATTGCGTTCCTAAAGACTAATTGAGCAAATAAGTAGCTGTTGCTCTTATTTTGTTTGCATTTTTGCACTTAAAAACGGTATTTTTTGTTTAAAAATTATACAAAAGATTACCGTTTTTAAGGCTTTAATAAGTATTTGCATTTCTCTAAAAAGAGAGATATATTAGCAAGGTCTTATTTATTTGCCTTTTAAACTTTAGATATACGGAGAATGCAGTGGAAATTAACCTTTTTATGATTATAGTGCTTATAGTTATTGCTTTAGCGGTTATCTTTGTCCTTATGCCAAAAAACAAAGCAAAACAAAAAGAAGAAGCAGCTAAGAAAAAAGAAATAGTAGAAAAATCAGAAGCAGAAAAAATCCAAGAACTTCTTGAAAAATTGCCCGAAAATCTTCAAGAAATGTATGCATGGGCTACAGATCCTAGCGTTCGCACGATGCCTGTTTTATTTGCTTTAGTCACTTGCCAGCATTGCATAAGAACACAAAAATTTCTCAAAGAAAATGCCATCGACTATAAACTCATACACGTTGATTTATACGATAGCGTGCTAAGAAAATCAATTATGGATAAATTGAAAGAGTATAACGAAAGAGGCTCTTTCCCTACTTTTATAATGCCATCTGGCAAAACGGTTGTCGGTTTTCGTGAACATCTTTTAAGAGAGGCTATCAATAATGAACCAAAATGAAGTCATTGATTATCTAAAATCCTTTGAAAAAGACGGCTTTTATCTTCATGCAGATCAAGAACAAGTGGAAAACACAGTCAAAAGTCTTTTAGCAAACCAAGAAAAATACGGCCACTTAGCTTGCCCATGCCGTCTTGCAACTGGTGACATGGCTGATGATGAAGATATTATCTGCCCTTGTATCTATTGTAAAGATGATATAGAAGAATTTGGCTCCTGTTATTGCCTTTTGCTTGTCAAAGAAACTTTTAAAGACGACCCAACCTTCTTTCCAGATATCGACGACAGAAGACCGCCTGAAAAAGTGAAGTAATTTATTCGAGGGGCTAGACTTTTGTAGATTCTAGCCTCACAAAAAAATTAAATTTAACACAGAAAAAGCTTGCAATTTTTAATTTTTTCTGTATTCTTCTTTCTTCGGATTAACTCTGTCCGCTGTGCTTCAATTAATTAAGCACAAATTATACAAAGAGGGGGTGATTTTAATGCCAGGAGTATTTCTAACAGAAGATGATTACAACTTCGATATTGCCCTCCGTCGTTTCAAAAAACAAGTGGAGAAAGCAGGTGTTCTTTCAGAAATGAAAAAACGTCAACATTACGAAAAACCAAGTGTTATGCGTAAAAAGAAAAAAGCTGCTGCTCGTAAACGCTTGTTGAAAAAAATGCGCAAAAGCAATCAAGGTTAATTTATAACCTCGTTATTTTCAAAACAACACGTTATAACCCAGTCAATTTTATATTAACTGGGTTATTTTTCTTTTCTCTCTCACTCTCACTTTTAAATGCATTATTGAGTAGGCCACTATGCAACGTACATTAAAAGCCCTTGAATTTGATAAGGTACTAGAAAAATTTTCTCAATATTGTGTTTCGCAGTCAGCTAAAGAAAAAGCTCTCAATCTTCTCCCCTACCTCACACCTTATGGCGATGAAGTAAACTCTCTTAAATTTCAGCAAAACCTCTTTTATGAAGCAAAAGCATGGCTTTCTGAAACAAATTATCAGCTAAAATCTTTTCCTGAATTAGACGGTATTCTCACCTATCTTAATGGCTCACATCCTTTTTTAGATGCTGACGCTTTTTGGGCGATTAAAGAAACTTTAATTCAGTTAAAAAATCTTCTCGACAAAATTTTAGAATTTGATGAACGCTATTCACTCCTTGCACACTACACTCAATTACGCGAATTTCCACAAGAAATATTTGAAGAACTCACACGCTGCATAGGCGATAATGCCACTATTAAAGATACTGCTTCGCCAAAACTTCTTCTTATAAGAAATGAATTAAAAGGACATAATCAAAATTGCATGAAAAGAGTGAAGGAAGCAGTGAGCGAATATAATATTCTCCACTACTTACAAGACGATTACATCACTCTTGATTCCGACAGATACGTCCTTCCACTTAAAGCAAATTTCAAAGGTCGCTTGCAAGGTATCATTCACCACTATTCAAATACAGGCGAAACCGTTTTTTTCGAACCCCTCTTTTTGGTAGAAATAAATAACCGCATTCAAGAGCTCAAGCAAGAAGAAAGAGAAGAAGAACGTATAATATTACAGCGTCTTACTTCAAGCATTCTTGATGAAGCAGGCAAATTGAACCAAGCATGGCAACTTCTCCTTGATCTAGATATCTTATTAGCAAAACTAAGTCTAGCCGCTGATTATCACGGCCATTGCCTCTCTATGGAAGAAAATGCGCCTTTCAACCTTTCTGAATCAAAGCACCCACTTTTAGCTCTCGAAGCATTGACAAATAAAAAATTAGAAGTGCGCCCGCTTGATATACAATTCAATACAAATCAGTCAGTTATGATTATAAGTGGCGGTAATGCTGGCGGTAAGACAGTGTGCCTAAAAACTGCTGGCCTTATAGTATTAATGACATTAGCTGGTCTTCCTGTGCCACTCAAGCAAAGATCTACCTTGCCGATTATTGAAAAAATTCACGCATTTATTGGTGATGAGCAAAGCCTTGACGATCATGTTTCCACCTTCACAGGGCAGATACGCCACCTTTCAAGAGCTTGGGAAGAACTTGATTCCAAGACTCTAATTTTACTCGATGAATTTGGTGCAGGTACTGATCCAGCCCAAGGCGCTGCTCTTGCTCAGGCTGTGATCGACGGCATACTTGAGAAAAATTCCTATGCTTTTGCCGCTACGCACTTCCCCGCACTTAAAACTTATGCGCTCTCACATCAAAATGTTCGTGCGGCTTCCATGCTTTTTGACAATAAAAATAAAAAACCTTTATTTACAATAGTATACGACCAAGTCGGCGCAAGTATAGCTCTTGATGTTGCGCGTGAGCATGGCCTTCCTGAAAGCATTTTGAAAAAGGCTGAACAATATTTATTGCTAGACGGTGAAGACATGACAAAGATTGTCGACACCTTGAACGCACTCGCTGTAGAGCGTGAAAAAGAATTAGTAGAGCTCAAAAAACAGCAAGAAAAAACAGAGAAAAAGAAGCTTGATCTTCAAGAAAGATTTGAAAAAGAAAGAAAGAAATTAAACGAAGAAGTTCGCGCACTTTCAAAAGAACTTATGCTTGCATGGAAGGAAGGCAAATCAACTGCAAAGCAAGCTATGAAAGAAATGGCAAAACTTCGAGCTGATTTACAGCCACTTGAACTTGAAGAAAAACAAGAACTTAGTAAAGATGATATAGAAAGCAATTTCAAAATCCTTAAAGAAAGATCTAAAAACAAAGAAGAAGTCGTCTATATTCCTTGGGATAAAAAAGCTCAAGTTTTTGAAATTGATGAAAAAAACAAAAAAGCAAAAATCGATATCAACGGCGTATCGCTTTGGGCAAGCATTCAAGATCTATCTTTAGACAAAGAAAAAAAATCTTCAAAAAAATCATCTGTTAAATCAGATAGTTCAACCAACAAACCAAAAGAAAAAGAAGAATTAACTCGTCAGCGTCTTGACATTCGTGGAAAACGTGCTGACATTGCTATTATCGAACTAGAATCCTATCTTGACAAGGCGCTTTTAAATTCTACGGATATAGTCGAAATTGTTCACGGAAAAGGAACTGGTGCATTGAGAAAATCAGTGCATGATTTCTTGCGCACATCGCCTATCATTACTCACTTTGAGCGCGCGAATGAAGATCAAGGTGGTGATGGACTGACCTTGGCCTATCTCAAGTAATAATTAATTTAAGATTGCAAGAGTGTGTAATGAAGGGAAATGAAGCCATACAAGCCATAAAAGCTCGTATCAATATAGCAGACTATGTACGCCGCTATATTGACTTGCGCACTATTGGACCAAGACTTATGGCGCCCTGCCCTTTTCACCAAGAAACAAAGCCTTCCTTTAGTGTTAATGAAGATTTAGGATCATTTTATTGCTTTGGTTGCCAAGCTGCTGGCGATATTTTTGAATTTTCCATGCGCATAAATGGCTATGATTTTAGAGAAGCACTTGAAAATTTTGCTGAAGAATTAGGCATTTCTCTTACTCAAGGCAAACCAACTCAAGAAGATAGAAAAAGAGCTCAAGAAAGAAATCAAAAAAAATCAGCAATTAAGATTCATCAACTTGCAGCAAAACACTTCAATACTAATCTCAAAAGAAAAGAAGCGCAAGCTTGTAACAGCTATATTCAAGCGCGTGGATTATCAAAAGAAATCCTTGAGCAATTTTCACTTGGCTATTCTCTTGATGCTTGGCAAGATCTTTCGATGCAAATTTCAAAATCAAGCTATAGCGAAGAAGATGGCATTGTGAGCGGAATGCTTTCAAAAGGCAAATCAGGAAGAGCATACGATAGATTTCGTGATAGGCTCATGTTTCCTATTTATTCGCTCACAGGGCAAGTTGTTGCCTTTGGCGGACGTATAATTCCAGACGAATTTAAAACACTTGATCCAGCCAAAGCCGCAGAAGCTGAAAAAAGAGAAGAGGCAAAATATATAAATTCCTCCGACACTCTTATCTATAAAAAAGGCGAGCACCTCTACGGCCTCTACCAAGCAAGAAAAGCTATGAGTTTGAAGCACTTAGCTCTTCTAACTGAAGGTTATATGGATGTTTTGACTTTGCATCAATTCGGCTTTGATAATGCCATTGGTGTATTAGGAACTGCCCTCACAGAAACACAAGTCAAAAGAATTTCAGGCTTTTGCAATAAAGTTGAACTTCTTTTTGATGGCGACAGAGCAGGCAGGCAAGCGGCCTTTCGATCAGCGCAAATGCTTCTTATCAGCGGACTAGAATGTAATGTAGTTCTCTTTCCTGAAAAAGAAGATATAGACAGCCTCCTTCGTCAAGAAGATGGATTAAACCATTTTGCAAGTCTAAGAAACAAAGCCGAAGAAGGTTTACAATATTTAATTCGCACCAAGAGAAATCAATCTTTACTTGAGGCGATAACATGGGCTAAGGAATTTTTGCAAGCTGTGCAAGTCCCTGAAATTATATCTCGTTATGCAAGCACTATAGCAAACGAACTTGGAATTGACGAAGCCGAAATTCGTCATCAGGTAGCACTAAAAGCAAGGCAAAACAAAAACTCTCAAAAACCCAATAATGGCTCTAGTAGCGCTTATTCGCAAGCAAATTCTGCCCCCGCTTATAATTCTAATTCTGGACATACAGGGCAAAATAAAGCGATAAGTAGAAGCGTAAATAGTCATCAGGCAAAAGATTTGCAAAGAGATAGATTGATACTCACCTTTAGTGTGCGCTATCCAAAATCTATTGCAAAACTTCAAGAACTTGGAGCAGATATGATATTAAAATCTAATTTTGCTCGCCATTATTTTGAAGTGCTCAGCGCAACTCCACCTGATTCTGTTTTTAACATTTTAAATTCAGAGCAAAAAAAATTCTGGATTATGTCAAAAGAAGGCGATGCTCCTCCTTGTAATGATGAAGAGGGCGAATTTTTTGCCATAAAAAAACTTGTTCAAGAATATATGCAACAAGTCCAGAAAAAGTCTGTCCAAGCCGCGCTAAGACAGGGGAAACCATCATTAGAAACCCAAAAAGAATACCTTACAGCACTTTGGGAAGAAGTAAACGCCCCGCTTGTCACGCAAAAGCTTGAAGAATAGGCGAAGTATTGAATAGTTTGTAATATTGTAGAAAGTAATATTGATAAGAAGTTGAATTAATAACATAAACACTTTAATTTTCCAAGATCAGTGGGGGAAAAGTGAACGTCCATCTCAAAGAACAACCACAAATAAAGCAATTAATAGATAAAGGCAGAAGCGTTGGCTATCTTACCTTTGATGAAATCACAAAATCTTTGCCACCAGAGTTGGCTACAGCCGAGTATGCAGAAGAAATTATTACTCTATTCGATCAAATGGATATTCCTATTGTTGACAACGAAAAAGAAGGAAAAAGCATTTTAGCGAATGTGAGTGAAACTGAAATCACCACCGAAATCACACTTGATATTGATATGGAATTGATGGACGATGAAGACGTTATCGAGCCTAATGAAACTGTACCTGAAGAAACTGCTGATTTTGTTGCAAAAAACACTGATCCCGTGCGTATGTATTTGCGCGAAATGGGTGCAGTACCGCTTCTTGATCGTGACGGCGAAGTGCATATAGCTAAAAAAATTGAAAATGGCGAGCAAGATGTTCTTTTCGCGCTTATCGAAGTTCCTGTCGCTGTTGAAGAAATTATCAATGTTGGCGATGATTTAAAGCTTAATCGCATCAAACTCAAAGATGTTGTAAAAACTATTGAAGAAGACGATCCTAGCGAAGATGAAATCAGCCAACGCACAAGAGTTATCAATCTTCTTGAAGACATTCGTCAACTGTATAAAAAGAAAAAGAAAATCTACACAAAATTAAACTCTTGTAACACTTTAGACAAAAGAGTTTCTCATATTCAAAAAGAAATTATCCTTTATAAAGATGAAGTAGTTACTCGACTTTTAGAAATTAAGCTTGAAAAAACGCTTATCGACAGAATTGTAGAAACCATTGAAGATTATGTACGCCAAATGCACAATTGTCGCCGTGATTTGAACGCATACATTGAGGCAACGGGTAAAAGTCAGGCAGAAGTCGAAGAACTTTTTAGACAGATTGACGCTAAAGAAGTTGCCCCAAAGCTTGCCTCGCAAGCCCTTGGTTTCAGCATCGATGAGTTTTTCTCCTATAAAGAAATGATTACTGGTAAGATTGAAATTCTTGCACGCCTTGAGGAAAAATGTTCGCATTCTGTTGAAGATTTAGAAGAAATTGTGTGGCGAGTGAAACGCGCTTCGGTTTCTGCTATGCGAGCTAAGCAAGAATTGATTCGTTCAAACCTTCGTTTGGTTGTTTCCATTGCAAAAAAATATACAAACCGTGGTTTGCAATTCCTTGATTTAATTCAAGAAGGTAATATCGGCTTGATGAAAGCTGTGGATAAATTTGAATACCAACGTGGTTATAAATTTTCTACTTATGCGACATGGTGGATTCGTCAAGCCATCACAAGAGCCATTGCCGATCAAGCAAGAACCATTCGTATTCCTGTGCATATGATTGAAACTATTAACAAATTGATCAGAACTTCACGTTATCTTGTGCAAGAACTTGGTCGTGATCCAACCCCTGAAGAAATTGCAGAACGCATGGATTATCCTGTTGATAAAGTTAAGAAAGTTTTGAAAATTGCGAAAGAACCTATTTCTCTTGAAACGCCTATTGGCGATGAAGAAGATTCATCACTTGGCGACTTTATCGAAGATAAAAAAGCGGCGGCTCCTGCTGAAGAAGTTGTAAATTCAAAGCTTTCAGAGCAAATTGCGTCTGTTCTTGCTGATCTCACACCGCGTGAAGAGCAAGTTTTGCGTAAGCGTTTTGGCATTGGTGAGAAATCAGACCACACCCTTGAAGAAGTGGGCAAACTTTTCAACGTAACTCGTGAACGTATCAGGCAAATTGAGGCAAAAGCTTTAAGAAAATTGCGTCACCCTGTTCGTAGCCAGGCTTTGAAATCATACCATGACAATTAAGATTGAACATTTCGATTGTATTATAGTTGGCGGCGGTCATGCTGGCTGTGAAGCAGCAATGACCCTCGCTAAACTTGGACATAGAACCTTACTTTTAAGCTCAAATCTCGATAGATTAGGGCATCTTTCGTGCAATCCTGCTATTGGCGGGCTTGCAAAAGGTCATCTTGTGCGCGAAATTGATGCTCTAGGTGGCTCTATGGGCAAGTGGGCGAATGAGGCTGGTATTCAATTTCGCATCTTGAACCAAAGCAAAGGTGCGGCTGTTCAGGGAACGAGAGCGCAGATTGATAGAAGAAAATATCTGCAAGTTGTGCAAGATAGCCTTTTTACGCAAGAAAATCTCTTTATTTGGCAAGACACAGCTGACGAAATTCTAGAAGAAAATAAACAAGTTATAGGGATACGCACAAAACTTGGCAGAATTTTTCATGCTCCACACATCATGCTCACTACAGGCACTTTTTTGCGTGGCCTTATCCATATTGGCCTTGAGCATCAAGAAGGTGGTAGACTTGGTGACGAATCTTCGCATAAACTTTCAGAATCTTTAGAAAAACTAGGTATTGAATTAGGCAGATTAAAAACAGGCACAACGCCACGTATTTTAAAATCTAGCATTAATTTTGATATGTTAGAGTGTCAAGACTCCATGTATCCTTTGCCTTCCTTCTCTTACGATACAAGCAAGCAAAAAATGCCGCAAATTGCCTGCCATATCACTTGGACAAATGAAAAAACACATGAGATTATCCGCTCTGGAACTGACAGATCGCCTATGTTTACTGGCAAGATTGAAGGAACAGGCGCGCGTTATTGCCCTTCGATAGAAGACAAAGTACACCGCTTTCCAGAAAAATTGCGTCATCAAATTTTTATAGAGCCTGAGGGGGCAGATTGCCATGAATACTATATAAATGGCATTTCCACTTCCTTGCCGCTTGACATACAGATTGCATTGATTCACAGCATCAAAGGCCTTGAAAATGCACATGTTTTGCGCCCAGGTTATGCCATTGAATACGACTATGCCGATCCTATCCAGCTTCATCATACCTTAGAATCTCGTAAGATTTCAGGCCTTTGGTTTGCAGGGCAAATCAATGGTACTTCTGGCTATGAAGAAGCCGCGGCTCAAGGGATGTGGGCGGCTTTGAATATAGATGCTGTTATTCATGCAAAAGAAGCATTTTTACCGCAAAGATCTGAATCTTATATGGCTGTTTTAGTTGATGATTTAGTAACTAAAGGAACGAAAGAACCCTTTAGAATGTTCACCTCGCGAGCTGAATATCGACTTTTGCTCCGCGAAAGTAATGCCGATTTCCGTCTCACAGATGAAGGCTATAAACGAGGCCTAGTGACTGAGGAACAATATAAATTATTCCAAGAAAAACAGGAAGATATACACAATCTTCACCAATATTTGAAGAAAAATAAAATCACTCCAAATGCTGAAACACGCATCTGGCTTGAAGGCCTTGAGGAAGCAATTCCAACAAAGGCGCTCACGCTCGCTGAACTTTTGAAAAGGCCAAATTTTAAAATAGAATGGCTTTATGAAAAACATCCAAAACTTTCTGAATATTCTCAAGAGGTTACATCTGAAGTCTGCACAATAATAAAATACGAAGGCTATCTTGTGCGCCAAAAAGAACAGGTGCAAAAATCTCTTTCACGTGAAAATGTTAAGCTTCCTGAAGATTTAGATTATCAAGAAATTTCTGGACTTACACGAGAAGTTATTGAAAAATTTATAAAATATAATCCCACAACTTTAGGCCAAGCTTCAAGAATTTCTGGTATTACCCCTGCCGCACTTGATTGTGTGGAAATTTACCTTAAGAAAATGCAACTTCTATAAACCTAGAAATATTACACAAAGGACAATTTGTGAAAGCATTTAAGCAGCAAAAAAATGAAAAGCACGAAAATAGAAAAATAAGCAGCAAAGATTTTTTTCTATTTACCTTACTCTATTCTTTTGCTTGCGTGTCTTGGTATGTCATCTATGTGCAAGAATTTTTAGATTTTTGGTTCGCCATTGCCGCTTCAAATTGGATTTTAGGCACACTTTCTATGCAATACTATGGCTTTCCTATCAAAAATGAAGATATGTCTATAAAATCAGTAGGCTATGGCATAGGTTTTGGGATTTTACTCTACATACTTTCTTATTTAGCCATTGAAATTATTGACTATATTCAAATAAGTACCGCTAGTTTAGAGCTAAGCTCTCTTCTTGACTTTAGCCTAGAAAAAGAAAAGCTCGCACGCTTGAGAAATTCTGCTCCTATTTGGCTTATATCTTTGGTTTTATTGCTTATTACTTCACCTTATGAAGAGCTTTTTTGGCGAGGCTATTTGCAAAATATTTTCAGCACAAAATTTTCTCAAAGTGTGGGAATTTTTCTATCCACTCTCCTCTATGCAGCTATGCAAATCCCAACAGGCAGTCTTTTTCTTGTGCTTATAGCTTTATCTGCAGGTCTTTACTTTTCAACTATCTATCATTACACAAAAAATCTTTTGATTTGCATAATCTCACACGCTCTTTGGGCATATTGTGCCTTTATACTTATCCCACTGATTTAATAAAAAATAGAGCAACATCCGATTTATCAAAAGCTGCTCTAAAATCAATCGTGCTCATAAGCACTCTTATTAAAAGTTTAAATTCTATACTATTTTATATTTTAATTCTCTTGCAATTATTTTAGCTGTCATTTCAGTGACTTCGCCTGTAAGTCTTATACATTGCTCCATATGAACAGGTGTTCCTAATTTCATGCCTTTTGTCAGAATTTTGCAGCAACAAACTTTATTTTTTTGCGTGAAAGTTTCCTGTAACTCCTTGGCAAGTTTCATTGTTTTATCAACTTCTTTGCCTTTTGCTTTCTCTCTACCAAAAAACATTCCAAGTGCCATCACTCCAGCACTTACCGCTCCGCAAGTACAACCATTACTCATGCCAACAGGAAAGCCAGAGGCAAGTTTAATAATTTCATCGCCATAAGGAGCATCAAAGCCATCTTTAATCGTTTTTAAAAGGGCTTCTGAGCAGTAAAAATCGCCATCTCTGTAGTATTTCTCTGCTTTTTCTTTTAATTCTTGAACATTGATTTCAACTTTTGGATTTTTATTAAAAAACATCATATTTTCCTTTTTATATGCGCACAACTTTGTCTGCTACTTCAATTGCAGTTATAATATCTAACATATTAGTAGTTTGGCCAACTTTTCTTGCCTTCGTCAAACCATAAAATTCTAAACAAGAACCGCAAACCAAAATTTCTATATTATTATTTTCAAGTTTTTGTAAAGATTGCAAAGCAATAGCCTCTGCACCTGTCGGTGCAGCGAGCTTCACTCCGCCATTAAGAAGAATAACTTTCCATAAATTTGCCCCCAATTCAGGCAAAGTAGAAAGGAAATTCTCCATAAGCTTCGTGCCAAGGGTGTCATCGCCAGCACCAAATTTTTCTTGCGGAATAATAATAAGAATTTTTTGCCCCCCATCTGAATCAACTTTTGGCGAATAGGACGCGGACTTTTCACTCGTAGAAAGTATAGAATTATCAGATTTTCTTGCAGTCAAAATGTATAATGTATTGTTTTCTTCTACAATATCAACATCATAAGAGTTTGCTTTTAAAAAACGTGAAACATTTTCTGAAGCTGGTTCATTGTCTACAAAGACAAGAAATTCTGAAGGCTTTTCATTTTCAACAAAAGAAGCTAAAAATGTGCGGCAGCGAATCACAGGTTCAGGGCAAGCAAGGCCAGTATAATTTTCCTTTATCATTAAGTACCTTCTCTATTAAATTAATTTGAAAAAATTAAGATAAATTGCCAAATATAGACTGTCAACGCACGTCACTTTTTTCACAAAAATTAACGTTCAACAATTAAAATTTTATAATACATTGATAATTTTTTAAAGTCATAAATTGACCTTTACAAATTGCAAAAAAAGCTTATTTGTCATGTGAGAAAGCTATTTTTTCAATTTATTCTTTGCTTGACATTTTGGCTTGTATGAATAATAATGGCTCTTATTTTAATTTTGAAGGCGGCAAACATGGCTGATTATAAAGATACTTTGAATTTACCTAAAACATCCTACCCTATGAAGGCGAACTTAAGCCAAAAAGAACCTGAAACTCTCAAGTATTGGGAAGAAGTTAATGCTTATGATGAGATGATTTCAGCTTCGGGGGAAAAAGGCGAATTTATTTTGCACGATGGTCCTCCCTATGCAAATGGCAATATTCACCTTGGAACTGCCTTGAATAAAATATTGAAAGATATTATAGTAAAGTCAAAAAATATGCAGGGTTACAAGTCACAATACGTCCCTGGTTGGGATTGTCACGGTCTTCCTATTGAGCATAAAATTGAATTGCAATTAGGCGAAAAAAAGGATAAAGTTCCTGCTCATGTTGTGCGCAAACTTTGCCGTGAATACGCACAGAAGTATCTGAATATACAAAGAAAAGAATTTATTCGCCTCGGCGTTCTTGGCACTTGGGAAAAGCCTTATATGAGCATGGACCCAAGCTATGAAGCTGCTACTTCAAAAGAATTGGCTAATTTCTCAGAAAAAGGTTCGCTTGTTCGCAGTAAAAAACCTATCTATTGGTGCGCTTCATGTAAAACAGCTTTAGCTGAAGCCGAAGTTGAATACGCCGACCACACTTCTTCATCAGTCTATGTGCGTTTTCCATTCAATGATAAGAAATTAAAAAATATTTTTTCTAAAGCAGAGCCTGAAAATGCCTATGTCATTATCTGGACGACCACGCCTTGGACCTTGCCAAACAATATGGCTGTCGCTCTGCACCCTGAATTTGACTATGCTCTTGTTGCAAACGAAGGTAAGCAATACGTCTTAGCCGCCGAATTAGTTGAACAAAGTGCAAAAATCTTTGGCTGGGAAAATTATGAAATCTTAGGTAAAGCCAAAGGGCAAGAATTAGAAAACTTAGAAGCAAATCACCCATTTTATGATAGAAAATCACCTATCGTCTTGGGCGATCATGTCACCCTAGAAGCTGGCGTTGGCTGCGTTCACACAGCTCCTGGACACGGACGAGAGGACTATGAAGTCGGTCTAAAGTATGGCCTTGAAATTTATTCACCTTTAAACGACGAAGCAAGATATTATGAAACTGTGGAATTTTTCAAAGGCTTAACTGTTTTTGAAGCAAATCCATTAGTTATTGAAAAACTTGAGGAAGTTGGTAATCTTCTTTCTTCAAGCAAAATTTCTCACTCCTACCCTCATTGCTGGCGTTGCAAAAGTCCGGTTATTTTCCGTGCAACGACGCAATGGTTTGTGAGCATGGAAAAAAATGATTTGAGAAAGAAATCTCTTCACGCAATCCGTAATGATGTCAAATGGATACCTTCATGGGGGGAGGACAGAATTTTCAATATGATTGAGTCAAGGCCTGATTGGTGTATTTCGCGTCAAAGAATGTGGGGCGTGCCTATTCTTGCGCTTTTATGCGAAGATTGCGGAGAAGCTTGGAATGATCCAACTTGGATGCGCGAAATTTCTGACAGATTTGCAAAACACGAAACAGGTTGCGATTATTGGTACGAAAGCGAACTGGCTGATGTCGTTCCGCAAGGCTTGAAGTGCCCGCATTGCAATGCAGAAAAATGGAGAAAAGAAACTGATATTCTAGATGTTTGGTTTGATTCAGGCACATCTTTTTCTGCTGTTGTTGAACAGCGTGACGAACTTAGCTATCCTGCTGATCTCTACCTTGAAGGTTCTGACCAACACCGTGGCTGGTTCCATTCTTCCTTGCTCGCCTCTATGGGAACAAGAGATAAAGCCCCATATAAGTCTGTATTAACGCATGGTTATGTAGTTGATAAAGACGCACGCAAGATGTCAAAATCAGTAGGTAATGTTGTTGCTCCGCAAGATATTATGTCCAAATACGGTGCCGACATACTTCGTCTTTGGGTTTCCTCCTCTGATTACACTGAAGACATTAGAATTTCTGACGAAATTTTAGCACGTCTCACAGAAGCCTATAGAAGAATTCGCAATACTAGCCGTTATCTCTTAGGTAGTATCAGCGACTTGACTAAGGAAAGTCTTGTGCCTCTTGACAAGCTTTTGCCAGTCGATCGTTATATGCTTGATGTTATGGTAAATGCCCACAATAATTTGCAAGATGCCTATACCAATTTTGAATTCCACAAAGTGTATCACACATTGCACGGCCTCTGTGTGACTGAACTTTCTTCCTTCTATCTTGATGGTTTGAAAGACAGACTCTACGCTTCTTTGCCTGATTCACTCGAGCGCAGATCTGCTCAGACAGTGCTTTTTGAGATTTTGATGCTTCTTATCCGCAATATGGCACCTGTGCTTTCATTCACGGCAGAAGAAACACTCAAATATGTTCCTGAAGCTCTTCGTCCTGAAGTTAAAACTGTTTTTGCAATGCCTTCTTACACTGTTCCAGCAAGACTTTCAAAAGAAGAGTTAGAAGACTGGGAGCAAATTCTCTTCATTCGCTCAGAACTTACAAAAGCAATCGAACCACTGAGAAAAGATGGCGTGATTGGACACTCACTCGATACTGCTGTGAGCTTATTTGTTGACGAAAAAATCATTTCAATTATCAAAGAAAAACAGATAGATATGCGTGAAATCAGCATTGTTTCACAAATCAAATTCTTCCCTTATGCTTCAAAACCAGAAGGACTTGAAGATGCAAGTGAAAATCTTGCCATCTTAGTAGAAAAAGCAAAAGGTGAAAAATGTGAAAGATGCTGGATATATACTGAAGAAGCAGGAAGCGATGCAAGCTATCCAACACTTTGTCCGCGTTGCTCAAAGGTGATGAAGGCTCTGGATAATGCTTAATCACTTACTTCAAAACTGCCTAAAACAGAAGATAATCGCTTCAAAATAATAACTTTTTTAGCCTTTATTGTATTTGTTTTAGATCAAATCACAAAGGAGATAATTCTACATATTCTCCCCTTGCACAAACACATTGAAATTATTCCTAATTTCTTTAATCTTGTGCACGTTCAAAATCGAGGGGCTGCCTTTGGTTTTTTGAATAATCCTGATATTAATTGGCAATTTTATCTTTTTACTTTTGCAACTGTGCTTGCTCTTGTGCTTATCTATTTCATTGCAAAAACAAGCCCTTATTCAAAAGCCCTGAACTTTGCCTTTGGCCTTATTATAGGGGGCGCCTTAGGCAATTTTCTTGATAGAATTCGATTTAAAGCAGTAACGGACTTTCTAGATTTTCATATAAATTCATGGCATTGGCCTGCTTTCAATGTGGCAGACATTGCTATTTCAATAGGTGCAATACTTTCAGCAATTTTGCTATATCAATTAGAAAAATCTCAAAATAATAAAGAGATAGAACAATAGTACAAAAGGATACCTATGCTTCTTTTTCAATTAGAATACTGGCAAATAGCACTTCTTTTCTTGCCTATGCTTTTTGTTTTTTGGACATTATGGGATATCAATAAGCGTGCTTTCAAAAATCCAAATGAGAAATATATGTGGATTTTTTTCTGCGCTCTTATCCCTGTAATAGGCTCAATTCTTTACATTCTTTTTGGAATAAAAAGATCATTAAAACAGTAAGTTGCCAAATTTATAAAAAATTTGCTTCAATTTTTATCTAACTATTTATTTACTCTGGAGAAAATCATGCAAAAAGGAATAAAAAACTTCACACTTTTCTTTGTTTCTTGCTCACTACTTTCAGCCTGCACAGTCACAGGCTCGCAAGATGTTCAACGTCTTGAAAACCAAGTGATGACGCAACAACAAACTATTCAGCAGCTCAATTCACAACTTTCAGGCGTGCAACCAGCGCAAGCTGACACTTGGATGCAAATCCAAACATTAAGACAAGAAATGGCTTCTATGCGTGGTATTCTTGATAATCTTGAAAATGCACTCGCTCCTATAGGCGGAGTGCAAGGCCTTGGCGATAAACTTGCAAGACAAGAAAGAGCGCTTCGTTTAGCTGAATCCCAACTCGGACTTGACCTAAACTTAGACGAACCAGCTCTTCCAACTATGAATACAACAATGCCAACTTCAAGCTATTCACCAACAAGCGCAATGACTCCTCCACAAAGCACAATCGCGCCAAGTCAGCCAACATCTGCCCCAATTCAAACTGGCACTCAAACCGATATCAACGATACAGCGCAGCTTCTTTACGATGCTGGCATAAGAGCTTTTAATGAGCGCCGCTACACACAAGCGGTGACTGCTTTTACCGATTTTATCAACACATTCCCACAACACACTTTAATTTCAAATGCTTACTACTGGCAAGGCGAAGCCTATTATCAAGAAAAAAATTATTCTGCAGCTGCATTAGCCTATGAAAATGTGATTTCAAAATTCCCAAATAGCAACCGCGCTCCATCAGCCTACCTCAAGCAAGGCATGAGCTTTAGCGAATTAGGTAAAAACGATGCGGCAAAAGAACGCTTGAACGAGCTTGTTTCAAAATATCCAAAAGCTCCTGAAACAGCAAGAGCAAAACAGCTTATCTCTTCATTATAAACCAAAACTAGGACTACTTATGCCAAATACTCAAGAAAACAATGCTTATTCTATAAACATTGTGCTTTCCTTTGATCAATCTACCGCGCAAGGCTCTTGGATGTGCAGACTTGCAAGAAATTTTGATGTAGAATTTAATATCACAAAGGCAAATGTTTCTTCAAAACGTGAAGGCTCTATGGTGCTTGACTTGAAAGGCACAAAAGAAAATTGTGATAAAGCCATTGCCTTTTTGACAGAAAATAATATAGGTGTCGTGCCTGTTGCGCAAAGTATTTGGCATAATGAAGAATCTTGTATCGATTGCGGTCTTTGCACAACTCTTTGCCCAACTTCAGCGCTCACAATGGATGCTGTAAATCATCTTCATTTTGACAAATCTAAATGCGTGGTTTGCTTAAATTGTACCAGAATTTGCCCTGTCCACGCTTTAAAAAGTGATGCCGCTGAAAAACTTCTCGACAATTAAGCAAGAACTTTAGCACTATCATTAATATATAAAGGTTTAAATTGTTTAAAACAACTATACCCCTAGTCTTAGCTTCCAATTCACCGCGTAGACAGCATTTTTTGAAAGATTTAGGACTCCCCTTTTCAGTCTTATTGCCTTCGTCTTTTGTTGAGGAAATTGATTGTAATCTCTTGCCTTTTGAAAATGCAATGACTATTGCAAAAGGTAAGGCTCTAGCTGTGCAACAAGAGCATAACATACATGATTCATTGATTATTGCATCTGATACTATTGTCGTTCTAAATAATGAGTCAGCACATTCTAGAATACTTGGAAAACCGAAAAATGTAGAAGAAGCCTATAGCATGATTAAGCTATTGAATGGCAATAAACACACTGTTATTACAGCAGTTTGCTTTATATCACCTAATAACGAAATAGAACTTTTCTATGACAAAAGTGATGTCTATTTTGCAAATTGGGAAGATGACATTCTTTTAGAATACGCAAAAAGTGGTGAAGGTCTAGATAAAGCAGGGGCTTACGCTTTGCAAGGCAAGGGAACTTTTCTTGTCGAAAAAATTATAGGTTCCTATTCCACAGTCATTGGCTTACCCGTGCATCTTTGCATAGAAAAGCTAAAAGGCATTGGATTTATTACAGTTTAAGCTATAGCCAGCTTTCATGAATATAAAAACTTGATTTTTCAAGCAATAAAACTTATATTTTCCTCTACCGTATAAGGAGATGACTAAATGTCAAAAGGTCCTCATATTTCTATTTCAAATAAATTCGTAGTAAACCGTATATTACGCATAAATATTGACGATTTTTCTGAATGGCCAACCTCGGTTGCTGAGCTTGCCACAAAGATTGCCCTTGAATTGTTTTTAGTTATCTATAATCCTTTTGTTGATGTTCAGAGCGTGAAAAAAAGTGTGAATGCCCGTTGGAAAGACGCTATGCCTGCGCTTGCCCACCACTATGCCACAAGCATCGGCGAAGGCATCACTCTCTTTTGGACTTCCTTTGAAGAAGAGAAGAAATTTCGTGATGAACTCATCAATAAAATAAAGGAAATTTTGCCAAAAGAGTGCATTCTTACAAGAAAATCAGCTCTTATTGAAGCAAGCACAGACGCAACTGACCTTCGTATGGAATTGCCAATCTTGGTAGTTGAGCCTTCCACAAAAGAGCAAATCAGCGAACTTGTCAAACTTGCGAATGAGATGAAATTTGCCCTTATTCCTCGAGGCGGAGGCTCTGGTATGACTGGCGGCGCAGTTCCTGCAAGAAAGCGTACAATTGTTGTCAACCTTACTCGCCTTACGCATATGGAACTTGATAAAGAAGAAAAAAGTCTACATTGTCAAGCTGGTGTAATCACGCAGCATGCTATTGATTTTTCAGAAAATCAAAATTTCTTATTCACAGTTGACCCTGCTTCCAAAACAGCTTCGACTATTGGCGGAAATGTTGCCGAAAATTCAGGCGGTCCTTTTGCTTTTGAATACGGTACAACCCTTGACAATCTCTTGTCATGGACAATGGTCATTCCAACAGGCGAAATCGTGACTGTCACTAGGGTAAATCACCCGAGGCACAAAATTTTAGAGAATGAAATCGCTCGCTTTGAAGTGCGTGATCAATCAGGCGGAATGCGCTCAGTTATAGAACTAAAGGGCGATGAAATCCGCCTTCCTGGACTAGGAAAAGATGTTACAAATAAAGCACTTGGCGGATTACCTGGCATGCAAAAAGAAGGGGTTGATGGCATCATTACTGACGCAACCTTTCTTGTCTACGACATGCCAAAATTCTCTCGTGTGCTTTGCCTTGAGTTTTATGGTCGCTCCATGCTTCCTGCCTCTATTCTTATTGGCAAACTTGTTGATTTGCGCAATACCATTCGTGAAAATGGTGATTATGCCCGCCTTTCAGCCCTTGAAGAATTTAATATCAAATACGTGCAAGCCATTAATTATCAGAAAAAATCACAAGAATACGAGGGCGATCCTTGCTCTGTAATTATTATTCAAGTAGATGGCGATGATGAAGCACTTTTAGAAAGCGCGGTTCAAGATATTATTGCCCTAGCAAAAAGCGATAATGGCGCAAGAGATGAAGATGCTGGTATTGCGATTTTTGCTGCAAAAGATGCAAAAGAAGCTGTAGTTTTTTGGGAAGACAGACACAAACTTTCTGCAATTTCTAAAAGAACATCTGGCTTTAAAATTAATGAAGACGTAGTTATCCCTCTTCCTAAAATGCCGGAATTTGCACACTTTTTAGATCAAATCAATAGAGAATTAGCTGCTTCAGCTTATCGCCATGCACTGCAAAAAGTAGGCAGACTAGAAGGTTTTCCCTTTGAAGATAAAGATTTGAATAAAGAATTTTCCCTATGCTCGAAAATTGTTCTCAATCTAAATATTCCTGATGAAATAAAAGATGCGAACGATGAAGAAATAGCGATGAGAGCGCATATCTTTATGAATACGCTCAAAGAAAAATATCCAAAACTCGAAACTAAAATTGAAGCTATCAGCACTTATATGCAAGATAGCCGTGTTATCGTAGCTTCACATATGCACGCTGGCGATGGAAATTGCCATGTGAATATTCCTGTTAATTCCAATGATTCTCATATGATGGAAGAAGCAGAGGAAGTGGCAGTTCGCGTCATGGAAAAAGCGCAAGAAATGGGCGGTGAGGTTTCAGGTGAACACGGTATAGGCATCACAAAAATCCGTTTTCTTTCACAAGAAAAAATGGATGCTTTGAAAGAATTTAAAGCTCTTGTTGATCCGCGCGAAATTATGAACCCAGCTAAACTCACTCAAAGAGAGTTACCTGTAAAACCCTTTACTTTCTCATTTAATAGACTTATCGAGGACATTCGCAATAGTGGACTAGCCGACAAAGAAAGGCTTATACATCTTCTTGAAACCGTGCAAATCTGTACTCGTTGCGGCAAATGTAAGAATGTTTGCCCAATGGTCTATGCCGAAAAATCCTACCATTATCACCCTCGTAATAAAAATATTGTGCTTGGCGCAATCACAGAAGCGCTCTACTACTCGCAAATCACGCAAGGCAATCCTTCAAAAGCTCTCTTGACTGAATTACGTCATTTGATTGAGCATTGCACTGGTTGTGGTCGCTGTACTTCTGTTTGTCCAGTTAAAATCACTTCCGCAGACGTTGCCTTAGCTTTAAGAGCATTTTTAGAAGATGAAAAAGCTTCTGGACACCCTATCAAAGGCCAAGTGCTAGATTTTCTTACGAAAAATCCTCAAAAGCGCGTGCCAAAAGCGGCAAGAGTGGCGGCTATTGGGCAAAAATTACAAAACCAAGTTATAGGACTCGTGCCTAAAATGTGGCGTGATCGCTTTGAAAGCCCACTTTTTTCTGATAAAGGCCCTGAAACTGGTTTAGCAAATCTCTATGACGCGCTCCACTTGCAAAAAGGTGGTCGTTTCAGCCCTGAAAAAGCTAAACTTGATGCAGATGGAAAAGCCTTAGCAGTCTTCTATTTCCCTGGTTGCGGCGGTTCGCTCTTCTCAAGAAAGGTTGCCCTTAGCTCTATTGCTCTTTTGCTCAAAGCAGGTTATAGTGTTCTTGTGCCTGAACAACATCTCTGCTGTGGTTATCCTCTTATTTCCTCAGGGGCAGACGGCAACTATAAGGAAAATCTTGAAAGAAATAAAGTAGCTATAGAAAAACTTCTCAAAAAAGCAGAAGAAGCAAACTTTAATATCACAACAATGATAACTGCTTGCGGCTCTTGCAGAGACAGTATGGAAAGGCATCAACTCAGCTATAATTCCAAAGACTTGCACATTCAAGATCTTGTGCAATTCTTGGTCGAACACGCTGATGGTTTGCCTAAAAATGACAATCTTAAAAATCATTCATTTTTATACCATACTTCCTGCCACCCTGAATGGTCACAAGTAAAAGCAGTAACAGG
Source organism: uncultured Desulfovibrionaceae bacterium (assembly GCA_964369165.1). Lineage (GTDB taxonomy): Bacteria > Desulfobacterota > Desulfovibrionia > Desulfovibrionales > Desulfovibrionaceae > CAYJAZ01. The sequence continues at coordinate 26,619 of CAYJFE010000021.1, forward strand.
TGGCGGAAAAGCTGCGAAAGCATTGGAGAAATTGACAGGATCAACTATCACTATCAACACAGGTTGCTGCGGTGAATCAGGAACAGGCGCAATGTCATCGCCTCAAGTCTATAATGCCATAAGACATAGAAAGATGAATAATATAAAGAAAGTACTTCCATTGTATGATAAAAAACAGCCTATCATCGTCGGTTGCCCATCTTGTAAAATTGGCGTTGCCAGAACCCTTATCAACCTCAAAGACAAAAGATCTGTTATACATAGTGCAGAATGGCTTGCAGACACACTTTTACAAAAAGATTGGTTGCAACAACTCAAAGCTCAAGCCTCAAAAAATTCTAAAAATAGTGTTCGCATAATCGACACGAAAGAAATATAACAATACTCAAAACGAGAATAAACTACTCATTATAAAGGAAAAATCATGAGAACTATCGAAGGACAATTAAACGCAAGTAATCTAAAATTCGCTATAGTAGCCACAAGATTTAACGATTTTGTTGTAGATAGATTAATTTCAGGCGCAACTGACTATCTTTTACGTCACGGCGCAAATGCTGATGACATCGATATTATACGCATCCCTGGCGCATTTGAGATGCCAATTGTATGCCAAAAAGTTGCAAAGAAAAAACAATACGACGGAATTATTGCTTTAGGCGCAGTTATCAGAGGAGGCACACCTCACTTTGAATTTGTTTCAAACGAAGCTACAAAAGGCTTAGCCCATGTTTCTTTAGAATACGAAACTCCAGTCGGATTTGGTCTTCTCACAACTGATAATATAGAGCAAGCTATCGAGCGTGCTGGCCTTAAAGCAGGTAATAAAGGCGTTGAAGCCGCTTCGGCACTCCTTGAAACAATACGTGTGCTTGAGCAAATCTAGTTCAAAAAGAATTCTTCTGAACAAATAAACACCATCATTATAAGGATTTACCTTGTCAAAACAAAAACAAACAAAAATCACACGTTCGCAGGCTCGAAGCCTAGCTTTTCAGGTTTTGTATAGCCTTGAATTTACTCAGATAAGTTCAATAACAGAACTTCGCGAGGCCTTTGTGTGCGCGCCTAGAGTGAAAATCACCTATCAAGATTCTTCCATTCAAGAAACCACACTTGACGAGCTTGATCTAGAGCCTACTGAAGAGAACGAAAACCCAATGCTTTTTCTTCCCGGTGTTGACGAACTTTTAGCAAATGAAGGCGATACCATCGAAGACACTAATGAAAACGTCTTACCAAGCGGTTTTTCTTGGGAATTAGTCGAAGGTGTGTGGAAGCATTTAGCAGATTTAGATAAAACTATTGAAGAATTTGCAAAAAATTGGAAAATTAACCGCTTAGGCAGAATTGAATTGACAATTTTGCGTATGTCACTTTATGAAATGCTTTATAGAGATGACATTCCAATCAAGGTGTCTATTGCAGAAGCTCTTGAACTTACTAATCAATTTGGCGAAAGCAAGGCTCGCTCTTTTATCAATGGCCTTCTTGATGCCGTACACAAATCAAAACTCCAGCAAAAAGCATAAAACACAATCAATAAGCCAATTTGCAGAATAAGGAAAAAAACATGGCACTTTCACCACAATACAATCATACAAATATTGAAGAAAAATGGCAAAGCATTTGGAAGGAAAAATCCACTTATAAAGCTATCGATTTTTCATCTAAGCCTAAGTATTATCTACTAGAAATGCTCCCCTACCCTTCAGGAAATATCCATATGGGTCATGTGAGAAACTATTCAATAGGCGATGTTGTGGCAAGGCATAAACGTATGCAAGGTTATAATGTGCTTCACCCTATGGGTTGGGACGCATTTGGCTTACCTGCTGAAAATGCTGCCATCAAAAATAACACACATCCTGCAAAATGGACCTATGCAAATATTGATAATATGCGCTCACAGCTTAAAAGATTAGGCTATTCTTATGATTGGGAGCGCGAAATCGCTACTTGCCACCCCGGTTATTATCAGTTTGAGCAAAAATTCTTCCTTTCATTACTTGAAAAAGGTATTGCCTATAGAAAGAATGCTATGCAAAATTGGTGTCCTTCTTGTAATACAGTGCTTGCAAACGAGCAAGTTGAAGAAGGCCTTTGCTGGCGTTGCGATAGTGTTGTTGAACAAAAAGCAATGACACAATGGTTTTTGCGCATCACTGATTATGCTGAAGAACTTCTCAATGACTTAGATTTATTGGAAAATGCTTGGCCTGAGCGCGTTATTTCCATGCAAAAAAACTGGATTGGCAAAAGCATAGGTGCGGAAATTGACTTTATTTTAGAAAATTCTGAAACAAAAATTCCTGTATTTACCACTCGCCCTGACACTCTTTTTGGCGTGACCTTCCTTACACTTGCCCCTGAACATCCTTTAGTTGCTGAAATCATAAAAGATTCACCTAACAAAGCAGAAATCGAAGCCTTTATTGAAAAAGTGGCTTCTATGGATAAGAAAGATCGTCAATCAGACAGCCTTGAAAAAGATGGCATATTTACAGGCTCTTACCTTATTCATCCTCTTACAAAAGAAAGAGTACCCCTTTGGCTTGGCAATTTCGTATTAGCCGAATACGGCACAGGTGCTGTAATGGGTGTGCCTGCGCACGATCAGCGTGATTTTCTTTTTGCTAAAAAATTTAATCTTGAAATCAAGATAGTTATCAATCCTGAAAACGAAGTTTTAGAGCTGTCAACTATGCAAGAAGCTATGACTGGCGAAGGGGTGATGACGAATTCTACTCTTTACCCTCATCTCGATGGAACTCAAAATATTCAAGGCAAAGAAGAGGTTATTAAAGAAGTTGAAAAACTTGGCCTTGGTAAAAGAACCGTTAATTTCCGCCTGCGTGATTGGAATATTTCGCGTCAGCGTTACTGGGGTTCTCCAATTCCTGTAATCTATTGTGATACTTGTGGAATTGTTCCTGTGCCTGAAAAAGATTTGCCTGTTCTTCTTCCTCTTGATGTTCAAGTGAATCCTGACGGCAAATCGCCACTTCCACAAAGCGATGAATTTTATCATGTTCCTTGCCCAAAATGTAATGCAAAAGCGCGCCGTGAAACTGACACCATGGATACATTTGTTGAATCTTCTTGGTATTTTACAAGATATATCGATCCACGTAATGAAGAAGAAGCAATTTCAAAAGATTTAGCCTCTTATTGGATGCCTGTTGATCAATATATTGGCGGCGTTGAACACGCTATTCTGCACCTTCTTTATGCGCGTTTCTTTACAAAAATTTTACGTGATACAGGTTACTATCCTGCTGATTTAGCTGAACCTTTTGCTCGTCTTCTCACTCAAGGCATGGTATTGAAAGACGGCACAAAAATGTCAAAATCAAAGGGAAATGTTGTTGACCCTACTGAAATGATTCAACTTTATGGTGCTGATACTGTCCGTCTTTTCTGTCTTTTTGCTGCCCCTCCTGAAAGAGATTTTGACTGGAGCGAAACTGGCATTGAAGGAGCATTCCGCTTTTTAAGCCGTGTTTGGAGACTTTGCGCCGAGCTTGATGAATTTTTATCACCAATCTTGCCTGCATCATTTTCAGATGCCACAACGCAAGCCACTAAGGATTTGCGCTTCAAGGAACACAGTACGATAAAAAAAGTTACAGAAGATTTAAATAATAAATTTCAATTCAATACAGCTATAGCTGCTATTATGGAATTTGTGAATACACTCTATACTTCAAAAGAAGAATTAGTACAAAGCGAGGAAGGAAAGCTTGCTCTCTCTTCTTCAATCTCTACTCTTCTCACTTTACTTTGTCCTATTACTCCACATATTTGTGAAGAAATTTGGGCTTCAATTGGCAATACATCTGTGCTTTGCGATATGCCTTACCCAAGTTTTGATAACAAAGCCTTAGAAAAAGACAATGTCACTTTAGTAGTTCAAATAAATGGCAAATTGCGCGGCAAACTCGAAGTGCCAGCAACTATTGACGCTAAAGCAGCAGAGGAAATGGCTTTGAATGATGAAAATGTGTCAAAACATTTAGAGGGACAAAGTATAGTTAAAGTGATTGTTGTTCCCAAAAAACTTATTAACATTGTAGCTAAACCGAAGTAATTATGAAAAAAATTATTATTTCACTCTGTAGCCTCTTTTGTATTCTTTCACTCACAGCTTGTGGATATCAGCTAAGAGGTTCAGAAAATTATGCAGACAAAAGCGTTTTTGCGAAAGATTCTACTATAAATATCGGCACGATAGAACATAGTAGTATCTATCCTTGGGTTCCATTTTTCATAGCCACCACTGTGCGCGATGAAATTGCCATTCGAGGTTTAGCCACATGGAAAAGTGTTGGCACAAGCGATTATTCCATAGATGCAACTCTCTATTCCTTTGACTTAGGAGCCTTTGATGATATAGGTGCAGACAGTGATTATATTTCTACAGCTGACATCAGCTTAGAGCTAAGCCTTAGAGATAATAGAACAAATACTGAAATCATCAATTCAGGAATAATACACTATAGTGAAAATTATGAAAACCCACGCGAAACTGATGCTGTAAGAGATGTTTTGGCCAACGCAATCCGCCATGCTATTGATACTTTCTATACCGCATTTTAGATTGCTTCTGTAGCTGTCTATATAAAACACATATAACTCTAGACAGTTTGACTAGAAATGGAGTTTAAATTAATAATGACTGTTCACACAAACAAGAATGTAAGCCCGCAAGAAGCATTAGAAGAACTTATTGCAGGAAACGAAAGATATATCAATGATTTAAGCATACATTTTGAAGAGAATGCTATAAAGCGTCAACACACAGCTATACATGGTCAATTTCCAATTGCCGCGGTTTTGGCCTGTTCTGATTCAAGATTGCCTATAGAAACCCTACTAGATCAAGGCAATGGCGATATTTTTGCTATACGAGTGGCTGGCAATATCGTCGGGTCGCAAGTGCTTGGAAGTATTGACTATTCAATCACGGTTCTTAATGTTCCCTTAGTTTTGGTGCTTGGACACACAAATTGCGGTGCTATCGGCTCTGCTGTGGATCGTGTGTATGCTGAACAAGGTTTCACAAGGAATGTCAAAGACTTACTTCAACCACTTCTCCCTCTTGCTTACGAAGAATGTCGCTGTCATCCTAATCCTACAAGTGAAGAATTGGCTGACTTAAAAGAACATCTTGCTGTTCAAAACGTGTGGAAATCTATTGAAGAAATCATTGAATCAAGCGAAGTCACAAAACAAAGAATAGCAGATAATAGCCTTATGGTGGTTGGCGCTATCTACGACATACAAACTGGCGAAGTAGATTGGTTAGGGACAAACAAGGAAGAAAGTCTTTTTTAAA
>CAYJFE010000022.1:0-16372 GCA_964369165.1 uncultured Desulfovibrionaceae bacterium
CAATCATGTATGTTTTGATACATTCATTAATGTTAAAACTAAAGCACCGACAAAAATCGGTGCTTTTTTAAAACAAGACTAAGCGATAATCGTATAAATCTGCGTAGTTGAGCTTTTACAATATATCGGCGCAAAGCCTGATAGAAATATTAGTGGCCAGCGTGGCCTGAATCTGCTTTATTGGCATCTTTGATTGTGTTGAAAACAACCAAGGCAAGGCCGATACCAAGAACAGCCAAAACTAAATAGAGTACGCCAAAAAATATGGCATAATCAGGCATCCAAAGTGGAATATCCCATGGAAGTGGGCTTGTTGCGTTGGTTCCTGGTGTCATCATAGCTAAACTCCTTGTAAAGGCAAATAAATTTCTTCAAAAATATTTGCATAATTTTAAAAAAAATGCAAGCCTTTTTCTTTCTTTTTTAAAAGTCGATAAATTCACAAATGCTTTTGGCTTTCATAGAATAGAGGTTGTCGAGAATAAGCGATTGTAAGCTGCCAGGGCCTTTTGCTTTTTTACAAGCTTCTACTTGAGCTTTTTTCATAATTGCCATGGCGGTGATTGCCGCAACAAAATGATTTTCTTGTACGGCAAGGCAAGCTCCGGTTAAGGCAGTGCACGAGCAACCCATACCCGTTATTTTGCTAATGCTTGAAAGAGGCAGAGATGTTTTTTCGTTTGAATAGACTCGCACAGCCTGCTTACCATTAGTAATATAGTCAAATTCACCGCTTACACTTATGACGGCATTGTAGGCTTTGGCAAGAATTTTTGCTGAATGTTCTGCATCTTTTACGCTGTCACTTGCGTCTACGCCCTTTGAATTTCCTAAGCCTAAATCTGTCAACGCAAGAATTTCAGAGGAATTAGCGCGTATAACTGCTGGAGTATATTTCTTAATAAGCATAAGCGCGGTTTTTGTGCGTAACTGTGAAGCGCCTGCTCCAACTGGATCAAGAACACAGGGCTTATTCATTTCTTTTGCTATTTCCATAGCCATTTTCATGCTTGCGATTTGTGCTTTGTCTAAAGTGCCTATATTAATGACAAGGGATTGAGAAATATTGAGAATTTCTTCAAGTTCTTCTTCGGCATGCGCCATTAAAGGCGATGCTCCAACGCTGAGTAAAACATTTGCTGTGATATTAGTCACTACCGCATTGGTAATATTGTGCACCAAGGGAGAATTTGCTTGTATATCCGCCAAGGTTTGCGTGCATAATTCATAGAGATCCTGTTTTGTCATTGTCATAGTATTCTCCGTTTTTGTACTTAATACTTTATTTATATTTATTTTTTCTATGTCTGTCAAATTGAAAATTTAATAAAAAAATGTTTGAAATTTTTGATGCTTTTCTATACAGTAAAGACACTTTTCAAGTAAAAGAGGGTATATGATTACAATTTTTAATTCGACCAACCTGCCTTTTTTAGAGGCAAGCCTTGTCACTATAGGAAATTTTGACGGTGTTCATATTGGTCACACTACCTTGATAAAATCCTGTGTAAATCAAGCAAAAGAGCTGAATTTACCTTCTGTTTTGATTACCTTTGATCCTCATCCCTCCGAGCTTTTTGCGGATAAGCCAGCCCTTCCTATAATTGGACTTTTTGAACGCATCAAGCGCATTGAAGAACTTGGCATTGATTATTGCATAGTACTTGCCTTTGATAGAGAATTTGCTGCGCAACGCTCTGAAGTTTTTATAAAAAACTTTCTAATCGCAAAACTTTCGTGCCAAACATTATTCACAGGCTATAATTTCCGTATGGGAAAAGATAAGCTTGGGCAAGAGGATTTGGCTAAAGTTTTAGAAAAGTATGATTGCACACTCACTATTCAAGAGGAAGTTGCCTATACTGATAAAGAGAATAAATATTTGAAGGTTTCCTCGACTGCCATTAGAAATTCACTTGTTGAAGGAAAAATTGAGATGACGAATGCTCTTCTTGGCCGCTTGCATTGCGTGCAAGGAGTAGTTGAGCATGGTGCAAAGCGCGGCTCCTCTCTTTTAGGTTTTCCTACTGCGAACATGGATACTGGCAATCTTTTATTACCAAAGCCGGGTGTTTATGCCACAAGCGCATTTTTACCCAATATTGAGCCAAATAAAGAGTATAAAGCCATAAGTAATATTGGCTATAATCCAACTTTTGCTGGTGATAAATTGTTGATTGAAAGCTATTTGCTTGATTTTAACCAAGATATTTATCATCAAAATTTACAAATTTGTTTCCACACACGCATAAGAGATGAAAAAAAATTTAACAATATAGACGAATTGATAAAGCAATTAAAAGCTGATGAACAATTTAGAATCGAACTATAATGAGGGAAATATGAGAAAAAGCACATACAAAAGAAGCACAAAAGAAACGCAAATTGCCCTTGCGATAAATCTTGATGGCGAAGGAATGACTAAAATTTCCACTGGTTTTGGTATGCTCGACCACTTTCTTACTCTGCTTGCTTTTTGGGCAGAATTTGATCTTGAACTTACCTGCAAAGGCGATACCTATATTGATAATCACCATACAGCTGAGGATATTGGCATAAGCCTTGGTAATGCGATTTTGGAAGCTCTTGGCGATAAGCAGGGGATCAGGCGTATAGGAAATGCAAAAGTTCCTATGGACGAAGCTTTGACGGAAGTGAGCCTTGATTTATCAGGAAGAGCTTGGATTGAGTGGAGAAATGCTGAAATACTTCCTCCTGTTATTGCCAATGAAGAAGTGGATATTTGGCGCGAGTTTTATAAAGCTTTTGCCTTTGCTTTAAAATCCAATTTGCATATATCCTTCCTATACGGCCTCAATGGGCATCACTTACTTGAATCTGTGGCAAAGGGTGTAGGCCTGGCTCTTAAGGAAGCAATAAAAGTAGAAAGTAAAAGAATTTCAAGCACTAAAGGGCTATTGGAGGCATAATGAAAATCACTAACTTTAAAAAAATAGCACAAAAATTGTCTTTATGTGTTCTATGCTTCACACTTTTTGCTTGTGCCGATAAAAATGCGGTTTATAATGAGCAAATTGTGATGCATAAAATTGGTGTTGCAAAAGTCAGTCAACCAAATGAAAGCATTGAACTTATGGCAGGTTATTTTCCGAAAGAAAGAAAACTAGCTACAGAAGCACAAATGCTAAGAGTAGATAGCGTCATCACTAAAGAGCTTACTAAGCTTTCCACTCCTATAGCAGTGCTTGAAAATGTGAGTGCTGAAACTCTTTTAGAGGAAATTGAGGCAAATTCAACCAAGGGTATACTTGCCTATTGGGTAGAATTTGGAAAATACCACAAAGTAGATCTTTTGCTTGTGCCTCAAGTACTTTATCTGAGCGAAAAAGTGGGAGAAATACCAACAAAAGACAATAAAGATGCGCTTATGCTTGACTTTTTTCTTCTTGATACAAGAGAGGATGGCAGATTGTTGAAAAGGGCTCACTTTGCTGAAGAGGAGCTGACTGAAGAAGAAGATGCTTTGTCAACAGGCGGCGAAACGCAAAGCGGAATGTCAGCCTTTTCGAGAAGGCAGGGCGATTCTGATTTAGAAAGTATGGTGCAAGACGCAACGCAAAGAATGACAGAAGAATTTATGATTGAATAATTATTGAGGGGAAAAACCACACTTTGAAAAGTGAGTTTTTTCCCCTCAAGCTCCCCTTTTCCTTACAAACTTTTCAAATTATAGTTCTAGAATTTGAGACAATTTATTGAATTAAAAAAATCGACTGTAACAAGTCGATTTTTAGCTTAAGAAGTTTGATAGGAAGGGATAGGGGGTTTGGGGGAAAGGGAAATCCTAACTTTTCAAAGTTTGGTTTCCCTTTCCCCCAAAAAGATTATTTTCCCATAGCAGCAAGGAAATCTTTATTATGCTTTGTTCCTTGCTTTTATAGTATAGATTTTGGGCATTGCCACAAAATCCTCACTGCGCAAGAAGCGTGGTTCTTGCTTGTTCGCTAAAGAAGCGTTCGCTCACGCTCTCATTATTTTCCCATAGCAGCAAGGAAATCTTTATTATGCTTTGTTCCTTTCATTTTGTCGAGGAGGAATTCGACGCTGTCGAGGCTATTCATTGGTCCTAGGAGTTTTCTAAGAATCCAGACGCGATTTAAAACTTCTTCAGAGAGGAGTAAATCTTCTTTTCTTGTGCCTGATTTATTGATATCAAAAGCAGGGAAGACGCGTTTCTCAGCTAAATGCCTATCAAGATAGACTTCCATATTACCCGTACCTTTAAATTCTTCAAAGATAACTTCGTCCATGCGCGAGCCAGTGTCTATAAGGGCAGTTGCCATGATTGTGAGCGAGCCGCCGCCTTCAAGATTTCTTGCCGCACCGAAAAATCTTTTTGGCCTTTGAAGAGCATTTGCATCAAGTCCACCTGATAAAATTTTGCCAGAAGATTGCCCAACAATATTATAAGCTCTGCCAAGACGGGTGATAGAGTCAAGCAAGATAACTACATCTTTTTTTCTTTCTACCAGTCTTTTTGCTTTTTCAAGAACCATTTCAGTAACTTGCACATGGCGATGTGGTGGTTCATCAAAGGTGGAAGAAACAACTTCTGCATTCTTTACATTGCGTTGCATATCTGTCACTTCTTCTGGCCTTTCGTCGATAAGAAGAATAATGAGCTTCACATCTGGATGATTTTGATTGATGGCATTTGCCATATTTTGTAATAAAATTGTTTTACCTGTTCTTGGTGGCGCAACAATAAGACCACGCTGACCACGCCCTATTGGCGACATAAGATCGATAAGCCTTCCGCCATAATTCTTTTCATGTGTTTCCATGATAAGTTGTTTGTCAGGGTAGATAGGGGTAAGGTTATCGAATAAAACTGTGTGCTTAGAAGCTTCTGGTGGTTCGGCATTTATTTCAGCGATTTTAGTGAGAGTGAAATAATGCTCATTCTCTCTTGGCGGACGAATAAGGCCAACGACAGTATCGCCCTTTCTTAATTGGTATTGGCGGATAAGATTTTGTGAAACGTAGATATCGTCTTGCCCCGGCATATAGGAAGAAAGAGGGGAGCGTAAAAAGCCAAAACCTTCGGGCAAAATTTCAAGTACTCCATCACCTAAAAGCGCGCCGTATTTTTGCAAACACGCTTGAAAAAGCGCAAAAACTAAATCTTGTTTTCTGAGTGATGCAGCTTCTTCAATTTGGTATTGCTCGGCTAAATCCATCAATTCAGACATGGATTTAACTTTTAAATCTTTGAGTGAAATTAAATTCGCCAAATCAGCCATATCAAGTTGAGGTTCTTGCTGATGATTGTTGGAGCCATTTTTTTTTCGCATAATTCTTTCCAATGTTGAGGGTTAATAGAATCTATTTTAATTTTTGCTTAACTTTTTTGTTGAGAAAAATATCAATCTTTTCAAAGGCATCTTTGTATAAGTCGCGCAATTTTTCATGCTCAAAAGACGAAAAAGGCGAGAGCACATAATTTGCCATATATTCCTTATTTTCAGGCCTGCCTATGCCAAGGCGAAGGCGGTGAAAATCTTGCGTGGAAAGCCTTTCTGCAATAGATTTCAAACCATTGTGCCCGGCTAAGCCACCACCAGTTTTTAGGCGAATATCACCAAAAGTTATATCAAGCTCGTCATGCATAACAAGCAAATTATCTGCTATAATGTCGTGCCATGCCATAAATGGTTGCACGCATTCGCCTGAGAGGTTCATATATGTTTGTGGTTTTACAATATAAATTTGCTGAGTGCCATTGTCTAATTTATCTTTCAGTATAACTTTATAACAAATTCCTTTAAACTTTGCGCCTGAAATGCTGTCAATGCGTGCATTTTCTCTCTCAAATTTTTCTAAAAGGGCATCGGCCACCATAAAGCCGAAATTATGACGTGTATTATCGTACTTCTTCCCTGTATTGCCTAGTCCAACAAGTAACAAGTAAAGCTCCTCGAAGTTAATTCATAAATGGAATAGTGCATATTAGCAAAAGCTAAGTTATGCCAAGTATTTGTAAAATTTATTGCGCTAAGCGATTAATATCTCTAGCTAATTGTTCAGTACTCAATTCAGAAGCAGCCATTTGCCCGAATACTGATTCAGGTTCACGCGCCACAACTTCTTCTAAAATGCGCTGCCATGTAGTCATGTCATTCATTTTTCTATAAAGTCTTGCTTCTCTTAATTGCAAACCAGCATAGTCAGCAGAATCAGAGGGAACAAAGGCTGTATATCTATTCAACCAGTTGAGTGATTCTTGAAAGCGTCCAGCCACTTCAGTAACATCTATAAGTGCCGCAATTGATTCACGAATACGCTGTGGATCGGCATAAGCGGAGGAATCTTCTTGTAATTGCTCAAACATAGCTAAAGCATCAAGATTGTGCTGGTAACTCATGCGCAAATCTTGCTTACTTTCAGCATCACGAGCCAAGAAGTAAGTGGCGTAAGCCCTTTGATAGAGCGGGATTTGTGTGTTAGAGGCCAGCTTTTGCCACAAAGGAAGTGCGGTGGCGAATTTTCCTACATTTTGTGCCGATAGAGCCGTAGTATAATCGTGTTGGTCACGAAGGTCAAGAGGCATATTCCATGAATTTACATTTTTATCTAATTCAAGTATTGCTTCCCAATTATTTTGTGCAACATAATTGGCTAAAAAGAGATTGTAAGCATAAAGTCCGTAGACAGGATCTTGTTCGGTAGTTATAAAAGGTTCTAATAATTCAAGGCCTTGTGCTGTATCTCCTCGGTTGAGATAGCCTCGAGCCAAAGCCACACGCAAATCATTTTCCATTGGCAAATAATAGTCATGCACAGAAGGATATTCTTCCCAAAGCGTGAGGGCACGCGCATAGTTTTCTTCGGCTAGGGCATTTCCTAAGGTGTGGGCAAATGCGCGGAGTAAAACATCAAAGGCAGTATTGTATTGTTTACGATCAGGGTAAGTATCCATCACCCTTTGCGCATAGAGGAGAGCTGCGGAATAGTCTTGATTATAAAAAGAAAGGGCGGCTAGACGTGTGAGTGCGTCAACTGCTTCAGGTGATTCGGGATAATCATCTAGAATGATTTGATAATTTATTGAAGGAATGCGTGGGTTTGGCTGTGAATAAACTTCCAAAAGAGTGTCGAGGGACGGATTTGGCGGAGTGAAAGTGTTTTCAGCTAGTCGCAAAAGAGCCATAGGGGCAAAAATTGAATCAGGGTATTTATTGAGGATTTCAAGTTCGACTTTTTCTGCACCAATTTTATCGTTCAAAGTATAATATAATAATGCAATTTTATTGAGAGTTTCACTTGTATAAGGATTTGTGGGGTCAAGGTTATATTGCGTCCAAAGTGTTTTGAGCGCGTCTTCGTATTTCTTTTGCGAAATCTGCACATCAGCGGCCATAGGCAAAAAGTCTGGATTATCAATATAGGCATCTGGCCATCTTAAATTAACAAATTCAATAACTGGCAAGGCTTTATCGTAATGCCCTTGCTTATAAAAAGCATAAGCTTGAGCAATAGCCGCATTTTTTGTGAGCGAGTGCGAAGGATAATTTGTGATGATATGTGATAATATTTCAGCAGCTTGCGCATAGTCATTGTCTTGAATATACTTTTGGCCAAGCTGATAAAGCAATTCAGGGATAGCCGGTTCGTCAGGGTATTGATTTTTCAGCATTAAAATATAGCCCTTTGCGTCTTCCATATTATCAAGAATAAGATTAGTGCGGGCAATAGTTTCTATAGCCTCTGGGATCTTAGGAGAATTTGGATTAAAATTAAGAGCCTCGTGCGCAACGGTGAGGATTTTTTGGCCGTATTCGTCAAAGCTGTTTGTATCTGTAGCAACAATAAATTCAGAATGCATTCTCTTATACAAAAGATCTTCTAGAATTTCATTCTGCTTTTCAATGTCATCTGCTAGTCTAAAATCTTTAATTCTTTCAACTATTGCAATAACATCAAGGTATTGCCTTTGATTGTAAGCTTCGTTGGCTTCTTGAATGAGTAGAGGAATATCAGGTGGTTCATCGACAATATTACCTTCAGCATCTTGGAAAACGACAGTCATATTCGCTTCTCTTGCTGCACGAATTTCAGCTGCAAGTCTTTCTTTTTCAGCCAGTCTTTCTTTCTCTTCTACGGATAAACCTGTTACTGCTTCTCCTGTACTTCCTGCAGCTGTATCTTGATTACTGCTTTCTTCTGCTGGAATTTCAATGTCTTGAACTTCTGCGCCAGGCTCAGCCTCAGTGCTTTCTTCAAGAGAAATCTGTGGGACTGTAACTTCTTCAAGCACAGTGCCATCTTCTAATACTTGTGGTTGAGATTGCGTTTCACTTCTTGCATTATGCGTATTGACGAGTAAATTTCTTGCGGCACTAGCTGAGCGGGGCACGCCTATTTCGTCTGTCATAAAAGCAAAAACTTCGTAGGGTTTAGGCTGATCTAATTGAAAAACATAATTTGGAATTGCAACAGAATTGAGGCTATTGACAGGCCCATCATTCAAGTCGGCTGTGAAATTATTACCATAATATATATCATTGCCCGCTTTCTCGATTTCTTCTTTTGTAAGCAAGGTTTCATTTGCTTGCCTAGGACTTGCTGAAAAAATTGGGTTTTGACTTTGCGTTGGTGCATTGACAATGCTTTCGCCTAATCTGTCTTGAGCAGTTGGAAAAGCTTGAGCTCCTTCATTTGTTGGAGGCGCATTTTGTGAAGGGGCAAAAAGAGGAGGTGCAATGGTTATATTTTCTGTAAGGTCTTGATTATTTTGATCTAGTGTGTCGCTCAGTGAAGTGCTTTGCTCTTCTTCTTCTGCTTCAAGTGGTTCTATAGAAATTTCAGGAATGTTTTCGCCAGCATTAAAGCTTGTATCTATCCCAGATAGTTCATCCTCAATAGGAATATCAATAGATATTTCCTCTATAATATCAATCTCTTGCTCTGTAGTATCTAGACTGATTGCACTTTCTTCTGCTTCATTATTGCTTGGAGCAAATAGAGGCGGGGGAACTTCTGAAGAGGGATTTTGAAAAGCATTATCTAAATTGGCTTCTTCTTTTTCTACTGTGATTACAGTGTTTTGCGTGTTTTTCTCAATTTTGTCTTGAGTGTTTTCTTGATTTCCTAGTGTGGCAGCCATAGCTTGAGAAGAAAATAGTGGTGTAGAATCTTCTGTTATTTCAGTGTTTTGACTGACCTTTTCTTCGCTTGTATTTTCTTCTATTTGAGAAAGTTCAGTTTTGTTTTCAGCAAGTGGGGAAGAAGTTTCCTGCTCAATAGTTGCATTGTCTAAAGATGTGGGCACACTATTTATTTGAACCGTATCTTGCAATTCTTGTTCACGATTCGCTAATTCTTGTTCTCTTTGTAAAAGCTCTTGCTCGCGTTTCAAAAGTTCTTTTTCTCGTTCTGATAATTCATTTGTGAGAGCTGAATTTTCTCTTTGAACATTAGAGGTTTGCACATTTTGTGTTAAAGTATTTTCTGTGCTCAGGCTTGCAGGAGAAGAGTTAGTTAGTTCAGTATCTGCTACGTCCACAGCAGGCTTTTGCGCACTTGTGTCGAGCTCTTGATATGGATAGAAGCGTGAAGCAAGAGAATCTTTGTAGACCTCAATTACTATGCTTGAAGGATTTGGCTGCGTGACTATATAACCAAAATCTGATTTTTTCATCACTAATTCTAATGTATTCTCTTCTGCATTGAAATTATTATAGAATTCACCTTGCGGCATTGTGCCTTCTTCGGAAAAAGTTTCATTTTGAGGCAGTTGTATACGAAGATTTAGGCTGCCATCTCTTGCAACCGAAATATCTTGCATTGGTTCATCGAGTTGGATGAGTATTCTTTCCCTATCCTCTCTTGGACTCCATTGGACTGTGGCCGCAAAAGAAGTATCATAACTGAGAATGCTTTCCCCAGCTAAAAGTAATGCTATAGATACTAAGCATTTATACTGTGTACTTCTTTTCATTTTTCCAGGTTTCTCCATGTGTCAAAAATCATAATTTGATTATGCAAGAAATGTGCAAAATTCATAAATTATAAATAAGAAAAATAAAACTATTCAATATTTCTCTTTTTAAGCTTTTCAATTAATGTTGTTCTTTTAATGCCAAGTAATTCTGCAGCCTGATTTTTTACATTTTCAGCGCGCACCAAAGCTTCGTCTATAAGACTATTTTCGATTGATTCAAGAAATTCCTTTAGGCCAAGTTTTGTATTTTCTAAATATTCTAAGCTTGGATAAACAAAAAATACATCTTCATCTTTTTCGGCAAGTGAGGGAGGATTTAATATGCTCTGTAAATTTTTTGCTGATGGATTTAGATTTTGTACTTTATTTACAGTAGGTTCTGTATTGTTTTCTTTTGTTTTGATCTCTTTAAAATCATTGGCACTATCAATATTTATTACTGTGTTGTCATGTTCCGAAGCTTTTGAATCAGAAAGAACTGAAGGAGCTGTTTGCAAATTTTCTGGTATTGGAGGCAAGTTATCAATATTTTCAATTGAATTCAGAATCTTAGGTGGAATATCTTCAACTTCAATCAGATTGCCATCGACAAGAATGCTTAATCGTTCCATAAAATTTTCTAATTCACGCACATTTCCATGCCAAGGATATGCGAGGAAAATTTGTTGCGCTTTAGGTGAAATTTGTAATGTAGTTCGATTTTTTTTGAGGCAAAAGTGTTGAAGGAAGTGATTGATAAGATTGAGAATATCTTCTTGTCTTTCGCGTAGTGGCGGTAAATGAATGGGGATAACGTTGAGCCTGTAGTAAAGATCTTCACGAAAACGCCCTGCTTCAACTTCTTTTTCTAAATCTCTATTTGTAGCTGCAACGATGCGCACATCTACCTTTCTTGGCCCTGCGCCGCCTACTCTTTCTATTTCTTTTTCTTGCAAAACACGCAAAATTTTCACTTGCAGGCTCATATCCATTTCGCCAATCTCGTCAAGAAAGACTGTGCCACCCTCGGCAACTTCAAATCTGCCAAGTTTTGTATTCATTGCGCCTGTGAAAGAGCCTTTTTCGTGCCCAAATAGTTCGGATTCAAGTAAATCTTTTGGGATTGCTCCACAGTTTATAGGAATAAATGGCTTTTGAAATCTCAAGCTTCTATTGTGAAGCTCTCGGACAAAAAGCTCCTTACCCGTGCCAGATTCGCCCGTTACTAGAACTGTGCTATCTGTGGGTGCAACCTTACTAAGCATTTTGAATACTTTAGAAAGTGAAGAATTTTCGCCTATGATTGCCATAGATTTTTCTCGTATATAATAGTGTTAGTTAAATAGTTTAGAAAATATTTATAATTTTTATAGACTATTTTCTATAAACTGTCAACTCCTTGACTATGTCGTCTTTTTTCAAAGAGAATAGTGTAAATATAAGCAAAAAAAATAAGAAGCCAGATGTCTATAAGCTGTAAGTTTGATTAGTAAAAATCCAAATACAACAAATAGGCATCTAGCCTCTAGCAAATGGTTTCATCCTTTCCAACTTTTTCTTATAAAGGAAAAAGAATGTGTTCGATAGGAAAGGGTTTTGCGGGGTTTTATGAAACATTAAAAATAAAGCATTAATAGTTTAAAAATTTGAAAGTTTGGTTGTAGGTGTTTAACATTTGCAAATTTAAGGTATGAGCTTCATTTCTCTTCTAAAACTTCACAAATTCTTTCTTTTATAAAGCCCTTAACTCTTCAAGGACGGAATAAGGAATTTGGAGTTTTCCTTTGCCTGTTCCCAATTTAATGTCGGGTTTTACTCTACCGTGATAATCCGAACCACCCGTGCACACAAGCCCAAAATCTTTCGCATATCTTTTTGTTTGCTTTGTCTGTTTTGGTGAATTGGTGCTGTAAAAAGTTTCTATGGCTTGCAAACCATAGTCCGTCATGTTTTTGATCAATTGCTTTCTACTGTCTTCATCAGGGCAAGGCGTTAGATAGGGGTGTGCAAATGCAGTCACCGCATTTGTTTCCCTTAGGATTTCAATAGCTTCCCTTTGTGTCAGGCGTTCTTTTTCGATATAGGCAACGCCAGAATATCCTAAATACTTTTTAAAAGCTTCGTATACATCTTTGACATAGCCTTTTTTCTGCATAGCAAGAGCAAAATGTGGACGTGTAAGTATTTGGTTTCCCATAAATTCTTTCACGTCATCCATGCTAAGATGAATGTTGAGGGCAGCTAATTTTTTAAATTGTTTTTCGTTTCTGGTGTTTCGGTAGTCGAGTAACTTAGTAAATGTTTTTATAAAATTTGGGTCTTCGCTAGGTTCGGAATTAAACCAATAACCCAATATATGCACTTCACCCTTTGTGTAGCTAGTGCTTATTTCAATACCTTTTATAAGCTCAATGCCTACTTCATCAGCCTTCTTTTTAGCTTCTGCGTGGCCAAAAGTATTATCATGATCCGTTAATGCCACTGCACTAAGGCCAGCTTGCTTTGCCTTTTCAATCAGTTGAGAAGGGCTATCTGTGCCATCAGAAGCGGTTGAATGTGTGTGCAAATCGATCAATTTTTCCATATAAACGCGTATTGCCTTTAATGCGTGCTGACAAATCTTTTCAGTCATTCACTTTCCAAAAAGTTTTATCCCTTAACATATAATACTGTTTTTTACTTTGTAAACACTATTTTTCTTCTAAAGTGACAAAAGATTTTAATATTGTTTTAATTCCAATACTTGGGAAGTTGATTTTATATTTGTCAGAATCAGTTTCACCTATAATTTTGCCTCTTCCAAAAACTTTATGCTTGCAAAATCCGTATTGCTTGTAATTGCCATTACTGTGACTTCCACTGTCTGCAAAAGGGGAAGCATCATAAGATGTTGTAGTTCTATGATAGTGTTTTTGCAAAGAGGGTGCATTTTCAATAGCGCTTTCATTGTAGTATTCGTAATTAGTTTTATTTGTTGAGCTTTTATATTGCTTGAAAATTCCGCCGCCTATAGCTTCGTTAAATTCTTCATAAAGTGCTCTGTCGAGGCTTCTGACAAAGGGCGAAGCTATGGCAGGTTCAAAACCACCTGATCCCCTTTGGGAGAGGTTTTGCGGAATAAATAAATCAAGCCCGTCTTTTGCTCTTGTGCAAGCAACATAGAAAAGTCGTCTTTCTTCCTCAAAATCTTCAGGGCGAACCATAGATTTATCTGAGGGGAAGCGCTTTTCTACAAGATCTAAGACAAGCACTCTATCCCATTCAAGGCCCTTTGAGGAATGAACTGTTGAAATAATGATTTTTTCGCTATCAAGCTCACTTTCATCGCTTTTATCAAGAATGAGGTCAGAAATAAAAAGATCTAGTTCGGCATATTCCACAGAGAGATTAAGAATTTCTTCAACAGCCGTGATTCTTTTTGGATAATCGTCAGGGTAAATAGTGGGCATATGCTCTTTGTAGCGCTCAAATAATGTATTAAGCATTTGAGTAAGCTGGATTTTCTCGCTAGGGTCTGTGGAATAGTATTTTAATCTTAAATGATTAACTAAGGCTATATCTTTTTTGAAATCTTGATATTTTTCAAGGGTTTTTGCGAATTTCTCATGTTCACCTGTTTGGGCTAAATCATAGAGCTTTTGCGCTGTTTTAGGGCCAACACCCTTTGCAAATGAGGCAATTCTTTGAAAGGCTGGAAGATCTTGTGGATTTGCGATAAGTCTAGCATAGGCGAGCAAATCCTTGATATGAGCGGCTTCTGTAAATTTTATCCCTCCATATTTTTTATATTTTATGCCCATTTTATTCAATTCTAGTTCAAGATTATAGGATTGATAACCAGAACGGAAAAGAACTGCAATTTCAGAGGGTTTAGATGAAATAAGTAATTCTTGGATGCGCAAAGCGGCAACCTTTGCTTGAGAAAAATCACTCAAAACTTTATACATTCGCACAGGAAAAGGCATATTCGGCCCTTGTTCCTTTTTCGAATAGAGATGCTTGGCATAGCCTTCTGTCGCATGAGACAAAATTGAATTAGCCACATCTAAAATGGGTTGGTATGAGCGGTAATTTTCTTCAAGATAAATAACGCGCGTTTCAGGGAAAAGTGTTGGATAGTCAAGTATATTTCGGATAGTTGCCCCACGAAAAGCATAGATCGACTGCGCATCATCGCCTACAGTCATGATATTTCCATGATTTCCAGCTAGATGACGTATAAGACGCGCTTGAATTTTATTGGTGTCTTGGTATTCGTCCACCATAATATGTCTACAAAAATTCTGATAATATTCAAGCACATGAGGCTCTTCAACAAAGATATTTTCAAGCTCAAAAAGAAGATCGTCATAATCGTAAAGCCCATGTTTTTGTTTATATTTTGCATAGGCAAGGGAGAGTGATTGCAATTCATCTACATAGGTGAGCAAATGTTGCGCTTCTTTTTTGAGGATTTCGTCAATGCTGAGTTCTTTATTTCGAGATTTTGAAATAAGCGAAACAATAGTTGCGGATTTTGGGAAGGATCTATCGCCTTTAGCTATCTTTAATTCCTCTTTACAAGCAGAAATAGAGGCATTTTGATCGGCAGCGTCCATAACGCTGATGCTTCCTTTTTTTTCAGAAGAAGGCACATGGCGCAAGCAAAATTGTGGATAATTTCTTAAAACTGAAAAAGCAAAGGCATGGAAAGTGCCTGAGCGCATTCCGCGCATATTTTGCTCACATATTAAAGACGCACGTTCAAGCATTTGAGCCGCCGCTTTTTTTGTAAATGTTAACAAGAGCATATTAGAAAGCGGAAGGCCTTGTTCCATAAGCCAAGCAAGCCTATAGACAAGGGTTCTTGTCTTGCCTGAGCCAGCTCCAGCAATGATAAGTAAGGAGCGATCAGTCGCTGTGACGGCATCTCTTTGTGCCTGATTGAGCGTGGAAATATCAATCATAAATTATATATCTTCCTCTAATATTTCATTTTCTTCAATGTCTTCAAGAGGTGGAACTGCCTTTTCTATAAGCACTTTCCATAAAGTATCAAGGCCACTTTTTTTCTCGGCAGAAACGGCTATAGGGTCAACATTTGATAATTTTTTCCAAAATGCTGCGGCTGTAGCAATTTCTTTTTGCTTGACTTTATCGCATTTTGTTAAAACTGGCTGCACTTCTAATCCAACGTGGACGGCAAAGGCAAGCATGTCTTTATCGAGCTGTTGCGGGGGAATGCGTGAATCAATAAGAAGGAGAAGAAGCTTTAATTCTTTAGTATTTTCAAGGTATTGCGAAATTAATTCCGCCCAAACATCGCGCTCAGATTTTGATCTTTTTGCATAGCCATAACCTGGTAAATCAACTAGGAAAAAATCGTGTTTCTTGACTTTGAAAAAGTTTACACTTCTTGTTTTGCCTGGAGTAGAGCTAACTTTTGCTAAATTTTTTCTGTTGGAGAGCGCGTTGAGAAGTGAAGACTTGCCAACATTCGAGCGCCCCGCAAAGGCCACTTGCGATTCAAAAGGAGCTATGAGTTGTTCTGGCGTGTAAAGTGTTGAAATGAGTTCAATTTCAGGAAATATAAAATTTTGTTTTTGATTTTGTTGTTTTGTTTGCATACTTGTTCTCGATTAAATTTTCACTATGCTTGCTTAAGAGTTGACAAGCGAGCTTATAAAATGCAAAATACCAAATTCCAAAGAATAAGGAAAGAAGAAATTTTCTTCAAAAAATAATTAAAAGAGGGTATGTATGTATTCAACCACAGAATTTAAACGCGGGCTTAAAATTCAAATCGATGGTATTCCTTATGAAATTATTGAATTTGCTCACTTTAAACCAGGTAAAGGCGGCGCTATGATGCGCACAAAATTGCGCAATCTTCTCAACGGTAGAGTTGTCGACAACACTTTTCGTTCAGGCGAAAAAGTTGAAAAACCTGATATGGAACACCGTGAAATGCAATATCTTTACCGTGAGGACGAAGATTTAATTTTCATGGACCAAGTAAGTTATGAGCAATTTCCAGTAAGTGAAGAATCAACAAGTGGTAAAGCGGACTTTATTAAGGAAGCACAAATCTGTAAGGTATTGCTTTTCAATGGCAAACCTATTGATATAGAAATTCCAAATTCTGTTGTATTGAAAGTTGTTGAAACCGAGCCAGGCGTAAAAGGCGATACTGTTTCAAACGTCACTAAGCCAGCCACAGTCGAAACAGGGGCTGTAATTCAAGTGCCAATTTTTGTAAACATTGGAGATAACATCAAAATTAATACAGAAAGTCGTGAATATCAAGGCCGCGAATAATTTATAGAAGAAAAAAGGGTAGAGAGAAAACTTTACCCTTTTTTATAAAGTATTGAATTTTTACGTTTACTGGTGTTTAGGTGAACAGCCATTATTAAATTAATTCACTTCTTCGCTCTTATCTAAATAAAG
>CAYJFE010000022.1:16382-31759 GCA_964369165.1 uncultured Desulfovibrionaceae bacterium
CCTTACCGGCTTCACTAGAAGGTTTAATGCTTGTTTTGCTTTCATCAATTGATCTTTTGATGATAAGCTCTCTTGGCGAAGAAGCCATAGCTGCAGTGGGAATTTTCTTGCAGCCAAAACTTGCTATCTTACTTTTCGCAAGAGCTTTTGCTGTAGCCATCACTCAAGTCACTGCAATATATAATGTTTCAGAAAAAAAGAAGGAATTGCCAGCTTTTTTGAAACAATGCACTTTTTTCGCAATTCTTGTTTCTCTACTGATTTTGCTTCTTACAAGCTATTTTATGGAGGAATTGCTCTACCTTGCAGGGGCCGATGCCTCCTATATAGAGCTTGCTTTAGATTATACTTTAATTACTAATTTTTCTTTGTTTTTCTTTGCAATTTCAATAGTTTTGAATGCTGCGCTTACAGGGCTTGGTGCAACACGAGCCATGCTTTTAGCAAATGTGGCAGGCAATCTTGTCAACCTCATTTTCAATTATCTCTTGATATTTCAATTGAGTTTGGGTGTGCAAGGCGCGGCTTACGCCACTCTTCTTGGTTCTTTAGTTACTTTGTTTGTAAGCTTTTGTTTTGTCAATAGAAAGTCAAGTCCTCTTGCTTTACATGGCTTTTACGACTGGTTACCTACTCGTGAAAAGGCAAGGGCTGTAAAGCTCACTTTTATCAGTACTCTCACCGAACAAGTATCTGAAAGGTTTGGTATTTTTGTTTATTCAGCTATGGTGGCGCATTTGGGAGTGATTGATTTCTCAACTCATTGTATTTGTATGATTTTGTGCGACACTTACTATAGTTTTTGTCAGGGATTTTCAAAGGCGAGCTTGACTCTCTCTGCAAATTTTTTAGGCAAAAAGAAATTATCAGCAATCCCACTATTAGTACGAACAATTATGCCTTTATGCCTTATGGTTGGAATCTTGTTTGGTCTTTTTTTCTTCTTCATGGGTGAAGATTTGATGGTTCTTTATAGTGATGATAAAGAAATTATTATTTTAGGTGCTAATTTATTGAAAATACTTGCTTTTTCCTCGGTTCCAATTGTGTTTTCTTTGGCATATTCAGGCATCTTGAGGGGAATAGGCTATGCCAAATATGTGGCGCAATATTCCTTCATCTTAGTAGCTGTCATACGTCCAATAATCACATATTTAATTGTTTTCACAGCAGGTTTTGGAATTTATGGCGCATGGCTTGTTGTTTTTCTTGACCAATGCACAAGAGCAATCTTTGCTTCACAAAAGTTTGTAGGCAAAGGGCTTTCTATTGCACCCATTAAATAGGAGTAGATTTCTCTAGTTCCTTGATATTCAAGATTTTAAGTCCCGCAAAGCTTCTGCTATATCGTGCTCAATAAGAATAGATCTTTCCTCTAATGGACGCGGACAATGACAATCGTGCAAATTTAAGCAGGCATAAGTAGCATGTGGATTTTTCATCGTAAAGTCCCAGAATGGATACTTAATTATACTAGGAGTATTGCCTCCTATACCAAATTCCATCAGCAAAACTTCCTTATCTTGAATTTTTTGCAAAAATTTCGCATAGCGATTATAGGCATCAGTCCAGCCTTGATCTTGCACAAAAAGGTTGTCTTTTCTTAGGTTTACTGTCATTGGAGCATTGCATTTCGGACAATAAGGCACAAGAGAAGAAGGAATTTTCATATCCTTTTGCTCATTATACATTTGATAAACAATATCTTTATTATCGTATGTTTGCTGGTGGCATGCTTTTGAACATTGGAAAAGACCATAGTCACCTTGCGTGTAAAATAGGCGTTTTTTATCAAAGCCAGTGTCTTGAAAAAAGTGGTCAGCATTTGTTGTAATCACAAAATAATCTTTAGATTCAACTAGATCAAGCAGATTTTTATAGACAGGATTGAGCTCTCTGTCGTAGCGATTGACATATATTTGTCTACTCCACCAAGCCCAAAACTCTTCAATAGTAGGAAAGTCATAAAAGCCACCTGAATACATATCTGATATACCGTACTTTTGATGAAAGTCTGTGAAATGTTTGTAAAAGCGTTCGCCTGAATAGACATTGCCTGCAGAAGTAGAAAGACCTGCGCCTGCTCCAATAAGAACAGTGTCAACCGACTGAATTTTTTCTTTTAATTGAGTAATTTTAGCTAAGTAATCTTTCATAAATTTTTCTATCCTCGTCTTTGAATACATTAAATACCACTTTTATATCTGAATTATTTTCTTCTAAATATATTTTTACTGTTTGTATGGCAATTTCTGCTGCTAAGTCTTGCGGAAAGCGGAATTCGCCAGTTGAGATGCAACAAAAAGCAATGGAATTGAGCCCGTATTCTTCAGCTAAAGTAAGGCAAGAATTATAACAGTTTGCAAGAAGTTTTTTATCGTTTTGTGACACGCTTGATGAAATAATAGGCCCAACAGTATGCAAAACATAGCGCGACGGCAGGTTGAAAGCTGGTGTGATTTTCGCTAAACCCGTCGGTTCAGGCGCATTGTTTTGTAATTGCATAAATTCATTACAAGCAAGGCGTAGTTGAATGCCGGCATAAGTTTGAATAACATTATCAATGCAGGCGTGTAGAGGGTAGAAGCAACCAAGCATACGTGAGTTAGCAGCATTCACAATAGAATCAATTTTCAGGGAAGTAATGTCGCCTTGCCAAAGAGCTATGTTGTTGTTATAGTTCAATGATTCACTATCAATAATTCCTCTTTCTTCAATCATCTCTTGCAAAAATTCGTCTTGCAATCTTAATATTTCTCTAGGTAGAGCGAGGGGCTGGCGCATATTTACCAAGGCTCTGTACACTTCGAAATCCGTCAATTTATTTATATCTAACATACGTGGAAAATTGGGACTTTCTTGGGTGAGATAGTCTATAACTTCTTTTATTTTATTCATAATTTACTGCCTTTTATGGGGAAGGGCGCAATTTTAGCGTCTTTAATCTGAAGTTTTTAATGTCAAAAGTGCAAGGCTTTCAAGATGAGGTGTGTGAGGGAATAAATCAAATGCTTCAATTTTTTCAAGGGTATAGAATTCATCAAGAAGAGCAATGTCGCGCGCAAAGGTTGAAGGATTACACGACACAAGTAATATATAAGGCTTTTTCCACTTAAGTAAAGTTCTCATACTCTCTTTATCTATGCCTTGGCGGGGTGGATCAAGAATAACGCATTCAATGGCTTGAAATGATTTGAAAAAGGCATTAAGGTTTTTTGCATCACCCGCTTGAAATTCAGCTTCTATTTCTGCTTTTTGCGCATTTAATTTTGCTTTTTCAATGGCTTTTGGCATAGCCTCAAGCCCGTACAGTGTGACTTTTTTGTTTTTCTTCTGCAAAGCCTTAGCCAAAGCGATGCCAATACCTCCAACTCCGCAGTAAATATCTGCAATTTTTGATATATTAAGGTTTTGCGCAAATGATACTAGTCGAGAGTAGAGGCTTTGCGCCATGCTTGTATTTACCTGAAAGAAGGATTGGTGAGAATACGAAAGTTCGAGCATTTCTTCGTTAAGATAGATATTTTCTGCTATTTCTTCCTTGCCAAAGCGTGCCACTGTTTTTTCAGAATGCGCTATATCAATTGGATTTTTTCTCAAAGTATGCACAATGCCGCTGATTTTGGGAAATTCTTCTAGTATTTGTCTGCAAATTGCATAAAGTGCTTGATTATATTGAGCATTTGGATAGGTGAGAATTTCAATCAGAAGATCGCTTTGGCTTTGCCTTGTGATAACAGAGCGCAAAAAGCCTTTATCTTTTGCACTTGCATTAAAAATTGGAAGATTGTTTGTCTGTGCAAGCTCTTCTATTCTATGAATAATTTTATTTACTTGTGGCGAGCACAAAAGGCAATCCACTCTAAGAATTTGATGCGATTTTCTTTTTTTGAGTCCAAGACATAGATTCTCACTTTGTTCTTCAAGTCCAAATGAAAATTCCATTTTATTTCTATATCTTAGAGTTGAATTTGTGCTATGTAGGCAAAAGAAGTCTGGCAAATCTTTATGGGCGATTTTATTGAAAGAGTTTTGCAAAAGTTCTTTTTTAAAGTGGATTTGTTGTGTGTAATCAAAGTGTTGCCAAGTACAACCTCCGCAGGAGTAAAAGTGCTTGCATTCCGGCAAAATCTCAAAGGGGGATTTTTCTATAGTTTCAATAATTTCACCTAAGGCAAAATTACTTTTTTCTTCAGTTATTTCAGCTAATATTTTACTTTGAGGTAGAGCAAAAGGAACAAAAACTACTTTATTGTTTTTATCTCGGCCTATGCCGCGCCCTTCACTATCAACATTTACTATTTGAATTTCTTGAATATTTTTTGACATTTCTCTACTTTCTTTTTTTAGTTTTGTGGAAATTAAGCTTGACTTTTTTCCCTATTTTTCGCATAATATCAGGAATGATATTTTTAAGGAGTTATTATGTTAGCTGAATTAATACATAATGCAATGCACTCAACTTTGCAAGGTTTTATTGGGGTTGGGCTTATTTTCTTTTATTTTGTAGTTATGGTAAGCGCTATAATTTACAGAATTAAAAAAGGTGAACACGTTCACCACTAGAATGTATTTTTTGATTTTTGCCTTTGCTTTTATAAAATAAGTGGAAGTCTTTGTGACAAGGCGATTGATGAAGAGATTTTGTTTACAAAGGCAATGCTTTGTGTTGCCTTTTTTGTTTATTAAGCAGTAAGATATTGATAGTTAAATTATTTAAGAGCTACCAAAAAGTAGCAGAGGTGTATTTATGAGTTATAATCCGAATGAAGACGATGAAAGCAGAAGAGATTTTTCAAAAAAAGATGATTTTAACGAAGATTTTTCAGACAAGAGTAGTGAATATCGCAATGAAAGACCGCGATTTAAAGAGAGAAACTTTGAGGGCAGAAATTCAGAGCCGAGAAGAGAAAAAAGATTTTCAGACGACAGAAGAGAATCTTTTGGTAAATCCGAAGGATTTTCTAAAAACAATCATAATTCAAGGCCTTACAATGATAATGATCGCGAGAGCTTAGGTTATACGCAAAAGCCTTTTAGGCAAAGAAATGACCGCTATAATGATCGTGATCGTGGTCAGGATCGCTTTGAAAAAAGACGTGATGAAAATTTTTCAAACGATAGACCTTATCGCCAAGAAAGATCTTATAATTCAAACAATTCATTTAGGCGATACGATTCAGAAAGAAATTACGATTCTCCAAGAAATTTTAATGACGAAAGACCGTATAATTCAGGCAAACCGTCATTCTCGCGTGATAGACAAGATGGTAGAAATTTTTCACAAGATCGCTCTTTTTATAGAGAAGGACGTGATAGCCGTGATAGTCATGATGGACGTGAAAGACAAGCATTTAAGCCACAAAGAAGCTATGATGATGGCAGAACTTCTAGTGATTCATTCCAAAAGCATAGAGAATTTGACAATGACAACTTCTCGCAAAGACCTCGTCAGCGCAGCTTTGACAGACCAAGCTATCAAGATAATTTCAAAAATAAGCAAGATGATTTCTTTTCGCCTTCCTCTTATGACCAAGAAAAAACTCCAAAATTTGACAGGTTTGAAAGAGAAGATCACAATAATAGATCCTATCCTCGAGAAAGAGGAGAAAATGATTTTAGGCAAAATCGTGAAGACAGAGGCTTTAGAAATAATCGTGATAATAGAAATGGTTATAGAGAAAATTCTCGCGATTACCCAAGAAACGATCGCCCACGCACAGGCAGAACTTCACGCCGCATGGAAAGCATGGACAGTCTTTTTGATGTGGATAAGTCAATCTTACGTCTTCTATCAAAAAGAGCTGAATTATTACAGATAGTTAAGCGTGATAAGCGCGTGGCACCGCAATTAGAAAAGCAATTGAGAAGCTCTTGGGAAAAAAATGTTGCCAATGTCACTGCGAACAGTAAGATTGCGCGTGAATTTTTTAATCTTCTTCAACAAATTGAGCCAATTATGCTTGTTGACGGGAAACCATCTTTTTATAATATGGCTCCACAATTCAAGCCTGTAAATATTAATCTTAAAGCTTCACCGCCAAATCGTGAAATGTGCATTCTCTTTGCCTTAGCCGCTTCTAGTGGAGCTATGGCAAGTTTTGATGTGCAGCTTTCTTCGCAAATGATGTCAGCTATTAAAGCTTTTAATCAGCTTGGTGGCCAACTTTGGTGGGAAGGGCATGAAAAAGTTTTGAGCCGTGGCGGTGAGGGAATTGCACGCCATGTGGATAAAGTTATTCCTGTTGGTGAAGACGCGCTTTCTTTTTATCTCTTGCTTTCGATGGCTCTACAAGTGCCTTCACGCCTTAAAATTGTAGGCGATGGCCCACTTCGTACCCTTGACACAAAAGCCTTGAGAAATTTTCTACCATATCTAAATGCTCGCATGACAACAGTTATTCCTTCGCATGAAGGCATTCCTGTGCGCTTAGAATCAGCAGGAATGCTGCCAGATGAATTGACATTTTCTGGTGATTTGCCAAAAGATTTTATCTTTGTATTTATCCTTGTTTCAGCTGTGAGCCAAGAAGATAAAACTTTGAAATTTATTGTAGAAAATCATCCAGAACTTTCTGCGCTTCAAGAAGAGCTTGTATGTGTTTCTAGATTTTTAGGTTTAGAAACAAGTGCTCACGCACAAGGTCAAGATCTTATTGTTGAAATAGAAGCGAAGAAAATTGATTTTGAAAGCCTTGCAGCGCCTTCGGTGGATACTCTTTTTGCTAGCACTTTACTCGCTATTCCGGCTTTTGCTGGCGGTAGATGCGAACTTCAAGGTCGCTATCTTGAAAAAGATAAACACTGCTTAGAGTTTTTAAAATCTGCTGGTTTACAGCTTGAAGTGACTACAAATGCGGAAAACTTGCCTTGCGTTATCACGAAACATCCTGAAGTAAAACTTTCTGTGCCTGATTATAGCCTTGCGCCTAATTATCCGCTGGCTCTTGTGTTTGCTTCTCTCGCGGCTTTGAGCGGTGAAGAAGTGAAATTGCCTGATGTTGCAGCTATGCCACATTGTCAAGAAAAAGAGCAAGATATTGAAATAATAGAAGGTTTCTTGTCTCAAGTTGGACTTTATGCGAATGAAGAAAAGATTCTTCTCAGAAAAGAAGTTGAAAATGCGCCTTGGTTTTTGCCTGATGAAGAGTGGGGGCTTGCCCTTGCTTTAGCGGCCTTTATGCGTCCAAATATTCGCATCACGAATCCTGAAATTGTTAATGCCTTTTATCCATTGTTCTGGCGTATTTATAATACATTGCCAGAACCTAAGACCACTCCTATTCAAAAAGAAGTGAAGGAAGAAGAAAATACACGTCGTCGCATTATTGCATCTTTTGACGATGAAGAGGATGCTTTTGAAATTGAGCACGCGGAAAGTGAAGATCCATTAAGAATTAATGAAGAATATGCTATAGATGATACTGAAATTGTTGAAGAAAACAATGAAGGATTGATACATTTTGCAGGCGATACACACAATCTAAATTCAGAGGATGATTTATTTGTTCCTAATAATCTCTATTTGGATGAAGAAGAAAAAGATAAATAAGCTGCGATTTATATAGTATAATAATTAGAATTAATAAAGGAAATTAGTTTATTATGATTAGACTTGTAAAAAATATTGCTTTAAGCTTAATATTGACTCTGCCTTTAGCTGCTTGCACAAGCCTTTCTGTTTCAAATCCTTTTGAGCCAGAAAAAGCTCCTATGGCGAACACGCAGGTCATTCACGGGCAATTCAACGATATACCTGTAGCTGCTGATATGTCGATTGACAGCAGTAAAACTAAGGTGACATTGAATGCGCAAAATCTTCCTGTTGGCCTTGAAACATATAATTCCAGCGACAATCCTAATACTGTATCAAATAATATGATCCGTAATATGGCTAAGTATGACTGGTCCTTGCTCGCTTCTATTTCTGGCGATAAGTATGTGCAATTACATCATAAAGATTCGCGCTATGCTATTATCTATATTGAAGATTCTCTGCTTGGTTCAGTGCTTGAAATTTGGGTTTTCACTTCACTTGGTGAAGCGACAAATTCTATGAATAGCTATAGAACACAGTCTACGCCTGCCTATACTTCTTCGCAGACAAGCTCTGCACCTTCTTCAAGCACAGTTTCAGCCTCTTCTCATTATGAACAAAGCTCAGCAGAGGGCAATCTTTCACAAAGTCAAGAGCAAAGCGCACCTGTAGAAGTGTATAGCGAACATTTACATAATTAAAAGAGTGTATTATGCAAAGTCATCTTCTTTTTGAATTGCCCGAACCAAAGAAAATTCATCTTGGTGTGACGGGTTCGATAGCGGCATATAAAGCGGTTGAACTCATGCGTGCTTGGCAAAAAGCTGGCATAGAAGTGAGCGTAACTCTTACAGAAAGTGCGCAGAAATTCATCACTCCTCTTACTTTTGAAACGCTGAACGCTTCGCCTCTCTACCTTTCAATGTTTGGTGAGGCTCTTTCGCATTTGGCTCCTGCAAAAGATGCCGATGCCTTCTTTATTGCGCCAGCAAGTGCTGATACTATCGCGCAATTAGCCCACGGTAGAGCTGATACCTTGCTAGCCGCGCAAGCTTTGGCCTATCCAAAAGAAAGAGGCCCTCTTGTGATAGCGCCGGCTATGAATCCGCATATGTGGAAAAATCAGGCTACACAAGATAATATTAATATATTGGAAGATAGAGGGATTTTGTGCATTTCGCCTGATAAGGGCAAGGTGGCTTGTAATGATGAAGGTGAGGGCAGACTTAGCTCGCTAGAAAATCTTTTCTTGCAAGGAATAAAAAGCGTGACAGAGCAAGATTTGGAAGGCAAAACCTTTCTTATCACTCTTGGCGCGACTCGTGAATATTTTGATTCTGTGCGCTTTTGGTCAAATGCAAGCACAGGAATGATGGGTATGTGTTTTGCTATTGCGGCTTGGCTTCGTGGGGCAAAGGTTCATGCTATTTGCGGTTCAAATGTGGATCTTTATTGCCCAGACGATTCATTATTTCATAAACATACAGTAGGCACGGCGCAAGAAATGCTCACAAAGGCAGAAGAATATTTTGATTATGCTGATTATGGCATTTTTACTGCTGCTGTGGCTGATTTTAAGCCAGAAGACTACGGTAAAGGTAAGTTCAAAAAATCAGAGGCAGAAGAAGGTTTTACGCTTAATTTCTACCCGAACGAAGATATTTTGAAAAATTTGGCACAAAGTAAGCAAAGTCACCAAAAAGTGCTCGGTTTTGCTGCTGAATCGGCTCAAACACAAGAAGATTTAGCAAGGCTCACCCAAGGCAAGCTGGAATCAAAAGAAGCCGATATGATGGTGGGCAATACCATTCTTGATGGCTTTGGTACTGAAAATAACAGAGTTTATGTCGTGGATACTGAGGGCAGGGAAGAGCATTGGCAGAAATTGCCCAAAACTGAAATAGCTTGGAATGTTCTTACTTGGCTTAATTCTTTAGTGTAATTTTTTATAATTATTGAAAATCTTCTTTTTAGGTGCTCTATGCCGCAATTCAATTATAATCTTTCAGTAGAGAACAAATTATTCACCAATCTTGGTTTGGATTTTTTGCTCATTTCTGATGAAGATAGACGAAATGAATTGAAAAAAAATGCACACATACATACTGCGCCCCCTCTTAAAAATTTGCCAAAAGAGGGAAATTTTGCTCAAAAAAATAATCAGACGCAAATGAGTAAAAGTGGGCAAAATGACTCTAGAACAATAATTTTTAATGATAAAGCTCCCATTAAAGAAGTTGTGAGCAATCTTCAATCTTCGGCTCGTTCTTCGCAAGAAGCAAAAGAGATGGAAGAAAATGCTACACAAAACCCGCTTTACGCCAAAATTTTGCCTGAATTTGAATGGCCAGAAGAGTGGCGAAATCTTTATAAAACGTTTTATAGGGCACAATCCAAAGTGGCATGGACTTATACTGGTTTTAGTGCGGATTTAAATAAAAGCGAGAAGCTTGATCCAAAAAGGCAAGAGGTGATTAAAAGAATTATCCCAAAACTTGATCGCCCAAATGGTACGCATATCTTTATTCCTTACGATGGCATAGATGAGCCAGGAAAGATTTTGATGCATGACGATTATTCTTTTTATTGGTCAGCCATTAAGCAGTTGAAAATTCGCTATCTTTTAATTTTTGGATCCTTTGCACGTGACGCTCTTCATCTTCCGCAAAAGAATAAATATTCCTCCTTTATTTTTCATGGTTTAAGAGTAAATATCTTGCCAGATATCAATAATATACAGGCAGATGAAGAACATTCTCTCTACACTTTTTTAGATGGCCAGCTCAATTCTGTGGGTATTTATAAAAAAACGCATTAATTTTTCTTTGCTTTATGATGCAGGGTGAAATCTTCGCTTATTGAGAGAATAAATTTATAAGATTGGAGAAGAATTTTTTGTAAAAAGACTAAAGTTTTTTATTTTCATGCCGTTTAGCTTTTTGAAGTGAATAAAGAAATATTTTTTGAACATATAATTTTTCGAGGCTTGTTATGCATTTTATGAAATCTTTTCTATCTAATAGCTTAGTATCTCTCTTGTTCTTGGCTTTTAGCTTGTCTATCTCAAGCCTGTCCTATGCTGACGAAGCTCCTGAAAAACCTGCAAGAGAGCCAGCGAAAATCGAAAGAATTGAACCAGTACCGCCTAAGCCTGTAACTCAAGCTCCTCCAGCTGCGCCTAAAGCTAATCCTGCGCCTAAAGCGACAGCAAAAGCTCCAGCGCCTGCTCCAAAACCAGCAACTACACCTCCTTTGCCTGCCCCTGTTGTAGCGCCTGTTGCTGCTGTGCCGCCACCTGTTGTGGTTGAGGAAGTTAAAGAAGAAGTTTTGACACAATATCCTGTTCCGCCTTCAACTTTATATACTATGCAATACCCACTTGATGTGAACCCTAATCAATTAGAAATGCAAGAATTAAAAGTGCAAATGCGAGAACTTGCAGCACAATTGCTCGAAGTGTATCCTGGCGATTCACTTGAAGGTATGGTGGCTTTACCTACTGCTTTTGTCAATCTTGACGATGTCAATGACACTTCTTCAATAGGGCGTTATATGGGCGAAACCATGATTTATGAATTCAATGTACGTGGTTTTCCTGTGCAAGAATATAGAATTGAAAACCATATACGCGTGAATGAATACGGCGAATTTGTTTTGTCGAGAAGAGAAAGAGCAAGGCCAGTTATAGAAAATAATGAACTTATGCTCATAGGTACTTATACTAAAGATGCTAATGGTTTATTTGTTAATGCTCGCCTCGTAAGAAATGATGGTATGGTGCTTAGAGCTGGCGAAGTGGTGCTTCCTATGAATAAAATGCTTGCACGCATGAGTGTTGAACCCGTCTTGCGCAAGGGAACTTTAATGATCAGGGGAAGAAGATAATGCAAAATCAACAATCCCATAACTCTGCAAAATTCTTTTATAAAAATATTTTATTGGCAGCTGTTTTGCTTTGTCTATGTTTGAGTACCGCTTGTGCGTCAAATAGAAATCCCTATCAAAGTGTAGATAATTATTCTTCTTACTATTCAATGGCGAAAGAATTGCAAGCTCAAGGCAGATATCCTATAGCGAAAGAATACTTTCTTCTTGCTATGACTGAAGCAAAAACCTATGAAGAGCAAAAATGGCTTGAACGTGAACTTTTTGCCGTTGATTTACAAATTAAAACCTTGCGATAATACTATGAAAAATAAATTTTCACTTCTTATAATATTTTTGTTGATACTTGTCATGCTATTGCCACTCACAGCAGCAGCTTCTATATTCCATAGTCCTGAAGTGCCAAAGGCGGCAAAAGACCTTGTAAGAGCAATGGATAAGCAATTGAAAGCACACTATCTCAGTGATGAACTGACGAAAAGAGATATGATGATAGTGAGCACTGTGCCTGTTTGGATTGAAGATTTTACGGTTACTAATCCACTTTCAAGACAAATGGCAGAAGAGCTGACCAGCGCATTTGCCAGTTATGGCTATAGTCTTACAGAAATAAGACGCGGCTATGATATCTTGATTGAGGAAAAAAGAGGCGAATTTCTTCTCACAAGAGATGTAGAAGAGCTTGCCCAGATAGAAGTTGAGAGTGTTGCAGTTATAACAGGCACTTATACTATGTCTAAGGATAATATACGTTATAATATCACTCTACTTCACGCACCATCGAATGAAGTACTTGCAAAAGCTTCAGCCACAGTGCCTATAAGAGATGAAATACTTTCACTTTTGTATGACGATGCGCCCCCGCCGCCACCGCTTATGCCAAGTGTAAGAACAAAACTTCAATAATACCGACTTCATAGAGATTGGAGGAAGAATGTCACAGACAAATATACTTTTAGAATCAGGAACGAATGAGCTTGAAATCGTTGAATTTTATATCGACGAAGAAGGTTATCGCGGACACTATGGTATCAACGTAGCAAAGGTTGTCGAAATTATTCGTATGCAACCAGTTACCGCTATGCCGCATATGAGTCACCATTCAGTTTTAGGTGCTTTTCCTTATCGTAATGGTAAGATAGTTCCGCTTGTTGATTTGGCTTTATTTTTAGATAAAACTCCAGAAAGTGTGGAAGATCCTAAAGTTATTGTTACAGAATTTAACAAGACTCAAACTGCCTTTTTGGTTTCTGGCGTGAATAGAATTTATCGTTTGAGCTGGGAAGATGTTGAGCCTCCAGGAAAGTTTCTGCAAAAAATGAGTGGCCAATCTGTAACTGGTGTTGTGAAGCTTGAAGGGCGTGTTATCTTCTTGCTTGACTTAGAAGCTATCGTGGCAACATTACAGCCAAACCTTGCTCTTAAAGCGTATGAAAGACCAGACGAGGGAGAAGATACCAAGAAGTTCCGTATTCTTCACGCTGACGACTCTGCTTCAATAAGAAAACTCGTTTTCTCTATGCTTGATAAAGACGGCAGATTTGAAGTTTTGCAGTGTAATGATGGTAAGGAAGCAAGCGAAAAGCTTATGGAAATTAAAGCTGAAGCAGTGAAGGCTAACTTGCCTATAGAAAGCTATTTGCAAGGTGTGATCACAGATATCGAGATGCCATTTATGGACGGACTTACTCTTTGTAAAGAAATCAAAGACGATGCTGTTTTGAAAAATTTACCAGTAGCCATCTTCTCATCTCTTATCACGCAAAGCACCATACACAAAGCCGAATCGGTAGGGGCAGATGCGCAATTTGCAAAACCTGATTTGAAAGGTATTGCTGATAAGATATATGATTTGATGATGTCAAAATTCAACTAAATTCATCCAATAAAAACCGTCGCTTGGCGGTTTTTTTGTGCCCATTTTTGCTCTAGAGATTAAACTTGCAAATAATGGAAAAAAAGTGTAATATTAATGTATTGCGGAGGGTGAAGATATGTTTATTAAAACTTGGGGAACGCGTGGTTCCTGTGCTACAGTTAAGTACAATAAGCTTGAATATGGCGGAAATACTATCTGCTATCAACTTATCACGGATTCTGAAAATCATATCATAATTGATGCTGGTACTGGTATTGTTGAATTAGGTTCTAGCCTTCCTCAAACAGGTACTATACATCTTTTTCTATCGCATTGGCATCTTGATCATGTGGTAGGTCTCGGCTTTTTTAAACCCATGTTTCAAGAGGGCAGAAAAGTTGTTCTTTACTTGCCACAAGGGCAGAAAAATGCCATCGATCTCTTCTTTAATGGCGTTTTCTTTCCTCTAAAAACTGCACATTTAAAGTGCGATCTTGTCATAAAGGAACTTGACGCTAAAACCCCTATTGAAATAGACGGAATCACGATTGAAGCACCCTTAGTTCCACATACTGGTGTTTGTCACGGTTTTCGTATAACTTCGGCAGCAGGTAGAGCTACTATACTTTCTGATGTGGAAATTACTAAAGATAAAGAAGAAAACTATAATTTTATCAAAGCCTTGGTGAGCGATAGTGCAGTACTTTTTGCAGACACCTATTTCACCCAAGAAGAATATGAAAGAAGTGTAGGCTGGGGGCATACAGCTATCGAAGCTTGGTTTGACCTAGTTTCTGGTACAAAAATTCAGCATTTAGTATGTACACATCATCATATTGAGCGAACTGATGAAGAGCTTGATTCTCTCTATGCCTTGCTAAAACCAGTGGCAAAGGAGAAAAATGTCTTCTTCTCATTTGCGCGTGAGGGACTTCGCTATAGCGTAAAATATCCACAAAAGATTTTTGACTTTACACCTATTGTGAATACAGTCGAATGGATCAATGAATTTTCGCAAGAATTACTTGGTTATACAGATACTTATGTTATTTTGAATCGCATATTGCTTGAAGCAAGAAGAATCACTCAAGCAGAAGCGGGCACTATCTATATAGCAGAAGGCGAAGATTTGATTTTTGCTTATACGCACAATGATTTGCTTTTTGGCGATAATGGAAATAATAAAAATAATAAAATGGCCTATTCTAATATGCGCCTTCCTATAAGCCCTAATTCGGTTGCTGGATATTGCGCCCACACAAAGAAATTGCTCTTTTTAGATAATGTGCGTGATATACCCTCTGATTATCCTTTCTCTTGGAATGATTCTTTTGATAAAGCTTCGAATTACTATACAGTTTCAATGTTCTGCGTGCCTCTTTTAGGGCATAATGAAAAATTGCTTGGCGTTATTCAGCTCATCAATAGAAAAGAATTGGGCGAATCTGTCGCATTTCCACGTTCCTTGACTTCAATAGTCAATCTTTTGGCTCTACAAGCCGTAAATGCGATTGAGCGTGGAGCTCTTGTACAAGAAATGGTAACGCGTATGCACAGTATTATTGCCTTGAATGACCCGAACGAAACAGGCGGCCATGTTGAACGTGTTGGTGCTGTAAGTGCTGAACTTTATGGACACATTGCGCTTAAAGATGATATCGATCTTGACGAAAGTAGAGCTATTCGCGGACAAATACGTCTTGCGGCTATGCTTCACGATATAGGCAAGGTTGGTATTCCAAATGAAATTTTGAAAAAACCTGCACGTCTTACAGAAGACGAATATGCGGTTATGAAAACACACGCAGCTATTGGCGGAAATCTCTTTGAATTAACGCTTGAAACTACTGATATTCTTGCTAAAAACGTTGCGGCGCATCACCACCAAAAATGGGACGGTACTGGCTATTCTGGCTCACCCGATATTCCAGTACTTGCAGGCGAAGATATTCCTATTGAAGCGCGTATTGTAGCCGTTGCTGACGTTTTTGATGCCTTACTTTCAAAGCGTGTTTATAAACCTGAGTGGAGCTGGGAAGACGCGATTAAAATTCTAAAAGTAGATGCGGGCTCACACTTTGATCCACACGTTG
Source organism: uncultured Desulfovibrionaceae bacterium (assembly GCA_964369165.1). GTDB lineage: Bacteria > Desulfobacterota > Desulfovibrionia > Desulfovibrionales > Desulfovibrionaceae > CAYJAZ01. The sequence continues at coordinate 31,756 of CAYJFE010000022.1, forward strand.
TAGA
>CAYJFE010000023.1:0-13212 GCA_964369165.1 uncultured Desulfovibrionaceae bacterium
GCCTCCCACGTAACTGCTTCCTCTGTTTCGTGCCAGGAGTCGTAGTCGGTAACCATGGCGATGGCAGAATATGGAATGGCAAGTTCATTGGCAAGCACTGCTTCTGTTGCTACAGACATATTGATAATATCCGCTCCCCAAGCCCTAAACATATGTGATTCAGCCTTTGTAGAAAAACGTGGTCCTTCAATTGTAACAACTGTGCCCTTTGCGTGGTAAGAATATTTTCGCTTTTCAAGAACATTAATGAAGGTATCGCGAAGTTCTTTATTAAATGGTTCTGCCATTGCTGTATGGACTGCGCCATTTTCAAAACTTTCATGATATGTCATCTTTCTTTGCTTTGTAAAATCAATAAACTCATCAATCACAACAAAATCCCCTGCACGAATTTCCTCACGCAAAGACCCAACAGCCGTGGTTGTAATTATATGTGTGCAGCCTAATTCTTTCAAAGCCCAAAGATTTGCGCGATAATTCACATTTGTTGGTGAATGTTGGTGATTTTTTCCATGGCGAAGTAATAAGGCACAATCAATATCATGAATTTTGCCTTGGACCAAGCCGTCAGAATGTTCTCCATAAGGCGTTTCGATTTGTACCTCTCCAAGATTTGTAAAAAACTCCTTGCCTGCTAATCCACTTCCGCCTATTATTCCAATTTTCTTTTTCATTTCATATCCTTAGTATAATTTTCAAGAAGAATAAATGCTTCTCCAATTGTTATAGCCCACAGAAATACGCCGTCAAGATGCCCTTTAGTTGCGACTATACCTTGTTCTGATTTTCTCGCAAGCTCTTGTAAAGCATAAGCAAGTTCGGGGCTTCCGTATTCAATCTTTTCCGATATACAGCTCTCTTTATCTTGGCAAAGCTTTTGAAATAAAGGAGCATTATGCACATGAATAACTGCATTAACTTCTTGATTTGCTTCATATATTGCTGCATGGCTCAAGCTTTCGGAGCTGGCTTTTTTCAGCCCACAAGAAATTATCTGGTTCTTCTCGATAGCATACGACTGCACCAAAGCATAATCTTTCAAGCTAAGAACTTCTTTTTCACCCGTACCACAGGCGGTTATGAGAAAATTATTCGACTCTAGATAAGGTAAGCGCACAGAAACATTGCCAAAGCTTATACCATTTTCTAAAAGCCCCACCATATCTATAGCATGAAGTTTGGCGCGAACTAAGTTGAGATTTTCAAATTTTTCTAAATAGCTAGAGGCTTCAAGCAAAGTTGAAAGATCTTCAAGCTTATGCTCCATATTAAATTTGATAACACCTTCTTCCATAATACTTCCTATAATTTCAGTATATTATAAAATTCAAAAAAGACATGACTTTTTTGTAAATTCAATATATATTTATGTATACTTTAAGATATTCAAAAAAGCAAACAAAAGCATAGAGATTTTATGATACACAGCTACAACGATTTAGAAAAACACCTTGAATCATTAGGACTTTTTCATATGAAACCAGGGCAAGATAGAATGAAAATTGCCTTAGAAAATTTGAATCTTTTTCCCTTACCCTACCCTTGCGTACAGATTGTTGGGACGAATGGAAAAGGCTCTACATCAACATTTTTAGCCTCTTTAGCCAAGGAACACAATCTTAAAACAGGGCTCTATACCTCCCCGCATTTTTTATCTGTCAAAGAACGTATTCTTTTTCAAGATAAAGTGGTGAGCGATGAAATCTGGCTTGAGTGTGCAAAAAAAGTTTACAAGGCCAATAAAGACTTGACTTATTTTGAATTTCTCACTGTTCTTGCCGCTCTCATCTACAAAGAATTAGAAGTGGATATTGCATTTTTTGAAGCAGGCCTTGGTGGAAAATTTGATGCAACGACTGCTCTTCAAGCTGAAGTTGTTATTTTTACACCATTTGATCTTGATCACACACAAGTACTTGGCAGCACGCTTAAAGAAATTGCTAAAGACAAAGCTCATGCTATGAATAAGCACACGCTCTTTGCCTATTCTGCTGTGCAAGAAGATGAGGCAAGAGATGAAATCATCAATCTTTGCAATGAATTAGATATTGATTGCCCTTTTCTTACAAGGCAAAGAAATTACAAACTTGGAATGAATGCTCCATTTCAACAAGGAAATGCACACCTTGCTGTTATGGCTTGGCGACTTATTTGCAGAGAAATACTTGAAATCCAAAGCCATAGATTTTTTGAAGAAAAAGCATTAGAAAAAGCCTTTATTCCTGGTAGACTACAAGTAATTCAAGCCCAAAATTCTCCTATAAAAAATTCGACATTTATCCTAGACGGTGCGCATAATGAGCATGCGCTCACACAATTGCTCCCCTCTCTTAAAAACATAGACAAACTACCAAGTTCAATAATTTTTTCGTGTTTAGACGATAAAGATCTAGCCTCTATTCTTCCACTTATTTCTAAAATTGCTGAAGCTAAAAAGGATTGCATCATCTATGTACCTACAATTTCAAACAATCCTCGTTCCATCGAATCAACTGAGCTCTGTGATAAAATAAAAAAATATTATCCTCATGTTGTCGCTTTTAAAAAGCTTGACGAAATTCTAAAAAATTTGGAGAATAAACAGGGCAAGAAAGAGGAGGAATGTATTTTAATATGCGGCTCTCTTTACCTTCTAGCCGAGTTTTACCAATTGTATCCTATATATCTTACAAAATAAGCAGGTTATTTTATGAGCAATCTTTTTCGGAATATCCCTCAGGTATCTAAAATTATTGACAATATATTCAATGAAATGGGTAAAGATTCACCTCTTTCCCATCTACCTCAAAGCGTGATAACAGAATTTATCAATGAAGAGCTTATGGCTTTGCGAAGTGCAATACAAAAGGGGCAGATAAAAACAGAAAAAGAAATAGAAAATGAATTGCTTACATCTAATTTGCTTGAAAAATTTCTAAAAAAAATGGACTCCCGACTCGAATACGCAATCAATGGAACTGGAGTTGTTATTCATACAAATTTAGGCAGATCTGTCCTTTCAAACAAAGCCTTGCAAAAAATCACTCAAACTGCTTGTAATTATTCAACTTTAGAATTTGACAAAAGAACAGGCGAACGCGGTTCACGCCACAGCATCGTGCAGGATTTGCTCAAAAGAATTACAAAAGCTGAAGATGCGCTTGTTGTGAATAATAATGCGGCGGCGGTGATGCTTGTGATGAGCTCGCTTGCCTCTGGCGGTGAAACCATTATTTCACGCGGCGAACTTGTGGAAGTAGGCGGATCTTTTCGCATTCCTGATGTGATGGAATGTAGTGGCTCAAAGCTCAAAGAAGTTGGTACTACAAATAAAACGCATCAAAAAGACTATCTCAACGCAATAAACGAAAACACGAAAGCCATTATGCGCGTGCACACCTCAAACTTTAGGCTTATCGGCTTTACAAGCCAAGTTCCGACAGAAGAGTTAGCAAAAATAGCACAAGAGAATAATCTCAACTTTATTGAAGATTTAGGTTCAGGTTCTTTTATTGATTTTTCGCTTTATGGCCTTCCTAAAGAGCCAACAGTGCAAGAAGTAGTATCGCAAGGAGTAGATATTGTTACTTTTTCTGGCGACAAACTTCTTGGTGGTCCGCAAGCAGGTATTATTGTTGGCAAAAAAGAACATATAGCAAAAATCAAGCAAAACCAACTTCTGCGCGCACTTCGCCCTTGCAAACTTACTTTAGCCGCTCTTGAAGCCACCTTAACTGATTATCTCAATTTTGAAACAGCAAGACAGTCAATACCAACACTTGCTATGCTCACTGCCTCTTACAATGAAATTGAAACAAGAGCAAAAAAATTAGGGCGTATGCTTACAAGCAATCTCACAAAAGACACTAAAATCACTTATAAAAAAGATTCTTCTCGCGTAGGTGGCGGCGCATTTCCTGAAGCTCATTTGCCAACACTTCTTGTGTGCATTGAAGCTTCCAATCTATCCGTGCAAAAGCTGAAAGAGAAGCTACTTGAAGCGCAAACACCGATTATAGGCAGAATTGAAGAAAATGCTTTTGCTCTTGACGTGCGAACTTTGCATAATGACGAATTTAAAACTATTACTCAAATTATAAAGCAGATTTTAAATTAACATAGCTTCTGCAAAATCAATCAATCCTTAAACAAATAAGTTTGAAAATCCGCAAGAGTCGTGTTCTTATTTTTTTGTGCATTAGGGTAAACTATTGGTTTATAACCCAATTTTTCAGCTTGATTTTTACGAATATCTTGCCCTTGCGTTGGACGAATCTGCCCATTGAGATCAACCTCTCCCCAGAACACTGCTTTTTCTGGCAAGGCTTTATCGTAATAAGAAGATAAAATTGCTGCGACTAAGGCTAAATCTATGCCAGGATCCTGTAATTTTATACCACCACCAAGTTTTGCATATATATCCACTTGAGAAAAATTGAGTTTCAATCTTTTTTCCAAAACTGCAAGCAAAAGATTTAAGCGATTCAAATCAAAGCCAAGGGCTGTTCGCCTTGGAATTGAAAGAAAGGAAGGCGCAACAAGTGCTTGAACTTCCACAACAATTGGCCTATGAGAATCGAGAGCCATTACCATAGCTGTGCCCGAAAGTTCTGCATTTCTCGCTTCTAAAAAAAGTGTGGACGGGTCTTCCACAATGGCAAGGCCTTCTTCTTGCATTTGAAAAACAAGCAATTCATGGTTAGGACCAAAACGATTTTTCAATATTCTAAAAAGCCTAAGCCCTTGTCTTCTATCACCTTCTAGTGAAATCACTGTGTCAACACTGTGCTCTAAAAGTCTTGGGCCAGCTAAAGTATTTTCTTTGGTCACGTGGCCAACAAGCACTAATACTATGTTGTTTTTCTTACACTTTTCTATAAGTTCCGTCGCAACGGCCTTCACCTGCGAAACATTGCCCGCAAGCCCCGGCGCATCTTCGCTTAAAAGAGTCTGCACAGAATCAACAATCAGTAGATGCGGAGCGCTTTCCCTCTCTAAAAGCGGAAGAATATCAGAAGTAGAATTTGTCGCAAGAGCCAAAAGATTGTCGTGTAGAACTTTTAATCGTTCGCCCCTGCTTTTCACTTGCAAAAGAGTTTCTTCGCCGCTGACATAAAGTACATTTTTATTCGCTCTAGCCACAGCTCCAGCAAGTTGCAAAAGAAGGGTTGATTTGCCAATTCCTGGCTCTCCGCCTACTAATAAAGCTGCTCCAGGCACAAGACCTTTACCTAAAATTTCGTCAAGCGCGGCAATGCCAGAAGAAAAAACTTGCGCTTCTTCGCTGGGCACTTGTGAAAGAATTTGCGGTTTGCGCAAAGGTTCAGAGCTTAATTTCTTATTGGATTGCGCGCTTTGTGTGACAGCCTCAAGTGTATTCCACGATTGGCAGTTTGAACATTGCCCCTGCCATTGAGAATATTGCTTTTGGCATTCTGAGCAAATATACACTTCTTTGATTTTTTTCATAGCATTCCAAATAAGTTAATTATCTGTAATTATTTATTTTAAAATTTGTTAAGAATTCATAAATCTGCTCAGGCTCACACTTTGACAATTGCTTTATTACGACCAAAGCATCAGCGATAGTATCCACCCAAAGAGTGCATGAACCGTGAAGCATAAGACCAACGGCCTCAAGTGGACCTCTAATGCCAAGAATGGGAATGTTTTTCGCTTTTGCCATGCCGATTTCAACTCCAGCATCTTGTCCTGAAGCTCCAAGATAAATAACTAAATCAGCGGTTTGGCAAGCTTCCTTACAAAAGGCATACACTGTGCCGCCGCTATCATCCGTATCCATCCATTCTCGTCTTTGCGATGGATTTAAACCTTCAGGCAAAGCCGCTTTTTTTGTCCAGTCTAAGATTTCAAAGTTATGCTCTTCAAGATATCTATAAAGAAGCTGAACAGCGTGCACATGACGAAAACTTGCGGCAACATAAACTTTTTTATTCATAATTTCGCTCGCTTATATATTTTTAAGCCAAAGGTGAATACTTTCAATCTGCTTTTTGACAGGTTCAAAACCTGTGCCACCCTGCACAGCTCTGTTTGCCACAGCATTATAATAGTCCAAGGCCTTATACACTTCTTCATCGGCTTTGTAAGGAGCAGGAATATTTTGATTAAGTTCTTCTAAAGTCAAATCTTCCAAAGCCTTTGCTTCACTTTCAGCATAAGCTACTGTTTTTCCAGTAATATGATGCGCATCCCTAAAGGCAATGCCAAGCCCTACAAGATAATCTGCAAATTCAGTCGCATTCAAAAAGCCATTTGAAAGAGCTTTGCGCATTTTTATCTTATTAAATTCAGCACTTTCAAGCATTTCTGTCATTACTAGCAAGGAAAGTGTGAAATTTTTATCTGTATCAAAAAAAGCTTCCTTATCTTCTTGTAGATCACGATTATAGGTGAGAGGAATACCCTTCATTTGAGTAAATAAAGAAAATAAATTTCCATAGATACGGCCAGTTTTTCCGCGCATAATTTCTGCAACATCAGGATTTTTCTTTTGTGGCATAATGGAAGAACCAGTCGTGTGTCTATCGCTCAGGCGTACAAAACCAAATTGCGGATTCGACCAAATAATAAGCTCTTCGCAAAAACGAGAAAGGTGCATAGCGCAGGTGCTGGCGGAATAGAGTGCGTCGAGCATATAATCTCTGTCGGCTACCGTATCCATACTATTTTGAAAAACGCCATACATTCCAAGTTCTTCTGATACAATAGTAGGATCTAAATTATAGGTTGTACCCCCAAGTGCTGCCGCGCCGAGAGGGGAAATTCGCGCCCTTTTTTCAGCTTGCATCATGCGCTCATAATCACGCTGAAACATAGCACAATAAGCAAGAAGGTGATGCGCTAAGCTTACAGGTTGAGCTGGCTGAAAATGCGTGCAACCGGGCAAAAGAGTTTCAATATTTTCTTCTGCCTGCTTCAAAAATACTTCGATAAGGCTCAAAATGTTTTGCGACCAAGCTCTTAAAGCGTTTGAAACATAGAGGCGCACATCGAGGCAAACTTGATCATTTCTGCTTCTGCCTGTGTGCAACTTCTTACCTACATCTCCAATAATTTCAGTAAGTCTTGACTCTATATTCATATGCACATCTTCTAAATCAACACGCCAAGTAAATTGATCATCTTCTATTTCTTTTCTTACTTTATCAAGGCCATCACGTATAAGTTTAGCGTCATCTTCTGTGATAATACCTTGTTTTGCAAGCATTTTTGCATGAGCTTTCGAGCCTTCTATATCGACTGCATAGAGATTTTTATCAAAAGAAACTGATTCGGTATATTCTTCAACTAGATTTGAAACTTTTTGGCTAAACCTTCCGCCCCATGCAGAATTTGTTGAATTTGTTGAGTTTATTGTTTTATTTTCAAGTGTTTTATTCATTATTCCCTCATATTCTTATATTTAGCTCTCAGCAATTTTAGAGTTTTAGTCTACTCAATTCTCAATAAAAAGTCAAAAAGATTTGCATGCGTGAATTAAAAAAGGGGATAAAAAATCCCCTTATTTTGAGTCAGCTATAAGCCGTGTTCTGTTCGTGACTATCAATAAAATCACGCGGTTATCATTCATCTACGATGGCTGTTACCAGACATCTTTAGCAACCTACCCGAGAATATATTCCAAAAAGAAACGGCAGGGCAACCTTCTATTCTCCTATTTGGTCTTGCTTCGAACGGGGCTTGTCCGGCTGCTGAAGTCACCCTCAGCACCGGTAGTCTTTTACACTACCTTTTCACCCTTACCCATAAATGGGCGGTTCTTTTCTGTGACGCTATCCAAAAATCGCTTTTTCTGGGAGTTACCCAGCGTTCTGCCCTATGAAGCACGGACTTTCCTCCCACCTTTAAAAGGCGAGCGATAACCCGCTTAACTCAAATATATCAGAGTCTTATTCGTTGATAAGATCTTCTGCAAATACCATAGTATCTGCTGCTTTTTCTTCTTTTACTTCTTCTTCAGTAGCAAAATGTTGAGCCCAGTAGATAAGTCTTTGGCAATTTGGGCAGGATACAATTTGCTGACCGCGCTGCAATTCATTATAGGCTTGCGGTGGAATAGCAATATGGCAGCCTGAGCAAATACCTTCACGAACTGCAACAATTACAGGGTGTTTGAGTCTTCTTCTAATAAATTCATAGCGTGACAAAACAGGTGCAGGCACATGAACGACTGAAGCTTGGCGTGTTTGCTCTAATTCAGCTAATTGTGATTCAGATTCTTTCACAAGTGTAGACAATTCTGCCTCTGCTTCTTTGTATGCTTCTTCAGCTTCTCTGTAAAGCTCTAGAATATCATCTAATCTTGTATTTTGGAAAACAATTTCATTGCCAAGGGCTGCTTGCTCTTCTTCGCGAGATTTTGTAGCTTTTTCCATGGAAGTCATTTCACGAGAAACCGCGTTAAACTCGCGTTCATTTTCAACTTTAGTCAATTTCGCTTTGCTTTTTTTCACGCTTGCAATGGTTTCTTCCATTTCATTATCAAGTCTTTTGGATTGTTCACGCAAATGGACAAGTTTTTCTTCAATATTTTGTTTTTGCTCGTCAAGTTTTTCAAATTTAACTTTCAAAGCCTCAACCTCATCTGGGGCTTTTGATAATTTTTTATTCACATCATAAATAACATTATCTACTTTTTGTAATGCTATAAGTTGTTCGATTTGGTTAAGGTAAAGACTCATTATAACTCCTTGTTATGTTATATCTTTTTACTATATTTCTATCAAAGAACAAAAAGGATTTGTCCCTTCAATAAAGCTTATTTCAATATCTGCATTCTTTTGTAAATGAAGCGCAAAACGACGCATCATCTCTTCTTCGAGGGAAAAATGCCCCACATCTAGCATAAGAGGATCTTCTTTTCCTTCAAAAGCACATGTAATATCAAGCGCTTGATGATATTTCACATCACCTGTGATGAAAAGATCCGCTCCTTTTTTCTTGGCTATTTCATACAGTGATGAACCTGAACCAAAGCAAAAAGCTATTGTTTTAATTTCTCTTTCTTGATTTTTGCCTATTAGCCTGAAATCTCTTTTTGAAATAAAAGGCATACTTTTTTCTAAGATTTCAACAATGTTAGTTATGCTTGTGCTCTTTTCTAAATGGCCGATAGAGCCAAAATTTTCTTCTTCATCGAGCGGTGAAAGAGCATTGAGAGCTAAATCGGTGGCAAGCCAAGAAGCAAAGCCTAAAAAATTAGCATCAAGGCTAGTGTGCGCGGCATAAACAAAAAGATTATTTGTTATAGCCAAGTGCACAGCTTTATATAAGCCATTGATTTCGTTGAGTCTATAACCACCCATCGAGAGAGGATGATGACTCAAAATTGCATCTGCTTTTTTCTCAAGAGCTTTTTCGATATTTTCCCATGTAGGGTCAAGCATAAGAGCAAGATGTGAAAATTCTTGCTTAAAACTTTCGATCTGAACACCGCTAAAATCCCAATTTGCTTGGGAAGAAAGAGGGGCGTATGTTTCGATACATTCTATAAGATTTTGTTTTTGCATTTATTCCTACATATATACAAGCAATCTGTGTTTCTTAGCGACTTTTTTTTTATTTGTCAAGCATTTCATTTTTCTACATTTATAACTAATTGTTTTTTATAATTAAAATAAAACATCATTTTAAAAGCTTCTTTTTTCTCAAAGTCCCTAAACTAAAAAAAAGAAGAGACGATAAGAAACTTAACTTGTGAAGATCGGTGCTCATTATATAAGATCTCGCATTTTAATGACTTTCTCGGAAGGGAAATTTATATAGGGTTTGATCGTATTGCTTTACACTTTATTGATCGAGCCCTATATCGTTTTAAATAGTATTCATCTTGTTATTTATATTATAGATTTAGCCGCCAAAATCTTGCACGAGTTTTTCAAGAGATTGTATGAAGCAAGGCGCGAGATTTTTATTAAAGTGAATAGGCGCACGATAAGTATAAGTATTCTGGGTATCTATAGGCAAGGCATCATCAAAAAGACATATTTTCAAATCATCTTCTAAAGAAATCTGCGCAGCTCTCATAACATCATCGGGCACAATAGAGGCTCTTGGCATAGTAGAAGGAACATAAGCAAGCACATCTTTTAAAAGCGGATTTATTGAAATATAGATTGTGGGCACATTAAATTTTGGCAGTTCAAGATCTTCATAACCAATCTCATAAACCAAGGCGAGCCCATGCTTCTTGTATATATAATCTATTGATTTTTTAAGAGCTCTTTTATCAAACAAGTCTAGCGTTGCCGTTTTATCAACCATAGATGTCTTTGATAAAAGATCGATAAGTTTCACTTCAAAATTTAGATGAAACAAGAAAAAAACACAAAAAAAGAGCAGAATACTTAAGACAGTTCTGGTATTACCATTTCTTTGATAAGCCATTACTTCTCTTTTTTCTTTCTTTGTCAATAGAGGTTTATAAAATGGATTGCGCATTCTGCTCTCCAGACTCTCATTTCTTGTCTTTCTTTTGAATTACAAAGCACAATTAAATTAGTAATTTATCGAAGTTTTAGTACGATAGCTCTTTTTAAATAAAGCTCATTTTTTGCAAAAACTAAATTTTCCTGCATACATTGACCTAAGCTTTTGTGCAAGGTTTTATAGCAAAGATCAAAATTCAAAGTCATTTGCTCCTTGATATAGGTTCTTTCTGCGCCAAGAGCTTTTTCTAAACGCAGTGGAAAGTCATAAGAAATTTCTTCTGTCTGTTCATTAATGGCAATTTTCAAGGTATTTTCGCCAACTTTTTCTGGCTTAGGATTTTCTGTAGCTATATGAAAACTGACGCGTATGCCCATATCTGTGAAAAATGTATTCATAATTTCACGCAAGCTCTTACGATCTTCAGCAGACAAGCTGTTTGTATCGTCCTTCATAGAAGTTTCAGCCATTAAATCCATATATTTACTATTAAATTCTTTATTATACCAAAAAATAAGAGCTAAGCACACGCAAGCAGCAAGCACTGCGCCAACTAACATAGGGTATTTCACTTTTTTAAACCTTTTTTTATTCATCAAATTTATATATAAAAGTTTAGTATTATTTTGTTTATGCCTCAAACAACTCAAAGAAATTTTTTGAGCTATTAAAAAGCCTATACAGCAATATAGATATTGTCAAGTAAAATCAATCTATCTATAGCTTATTTCATAAAAAAGATAAATGCTAACTACTTATTATTTCAAACTTTATTTTTCCAAATAAAGGAACCTTGTCTGCCGGATTCTTTCACGTACCTATAACTGAAAAACATATTGGGGTTTGAATAAGTACAAAGATCAAGATTATAGATATTTTCTTTCAAAAGCCCAGCCTCTAAAAGCTGATGATTAGTCAGTTCCCAAAGATTCATGGTTTTTTCTTTTTTATCAAACCAAGCGTCAAATTCATTCCCCCACTCTTTAGAATAATTAATAAATTCAGAAGCTTTAGGCGATAGTGAAGGGCCACGCACAGCAAGTAAGTCTGCTATTTTTATATTATAATGCTCACAAAATTCTTTTGCAGCAAGATATGGATAGTGTACACGATTTCCCTTCCAGCCAGCGTGTATAGCTAATAAAAATTCGCCTTTTTTATCTGTAAATAAAATCGACTGGCAGTCAGCTGTTTTTATACATAAAGCATGATTTTTTTTCGCACTTGCTATACCATCGGCTTCATAAGGAGCATAGGCTTCATGAGTGGAGGCTTGTGGCTCAAAAATAGTTGTTGTTCCGTGCACTTGCATAACATCTGAGAAAGATTCTACTTTAAAAGTATCACAAATAGCGGCTCTATTTCTTTCTACTTCTTTCGGGTCATCTTTCACATTAAAGGAGAGATTCCCCCCTGCATAGTGCGAAGAAGGTAAAGAAGAAAATTGTGGAATATCACGAACTTGAAAAGCACAAGAAACATTTTCCACTTTTGGAAATTTGAAATTTATATATCTAAGCATAAAAGCTCCTTTTCGGTAGCGATATAATCTACTGCAATATCCCACACTTGCGGAATAATTTTATCTGAATATTGAAAGGAAAAAGCAAGAATACAGCTTTTCACTGAATGACTTGCTAAAAAGCGATCGTAGTACCCCCCGCCATAACCTAGCCTATGCCCATTCTTATTATAAGCAAGGCAGGGCAAGAAAACAAGGGTATTATCAGGCATTTCATAAGCTTCTAATTCTTTTTTTGGCTCTAAAATACCATAATTCCCTGCTTCAAAAGAGGAAGCAAAGCAATCTGTAGAAATAGGAATAAATTCAAGCAAGTGTTCAGCTTTATTCTGAATTTCTTCAGACACACATCTTGGAAAATACACATTCTTGCCTTCCTCATAAGCCCTTTGAATCAAAAAACTTGTGTCCACCTCCCCCCTAAAAGATTGGTAAAGCGCAATATTCTCTGCCTCATTCCAAAATTTGCTTTCCAAAACATTTACTTGACAAATCTTTGAAAAATTCGCATATTCAACTTGTTGTTCATAAAGACACAAACGTTTATTTTTCATTTCTTTACGAATGAAAGAGTGAGTTTTTTTAGTTTGATTATTCATAACTTACTGCCAATTATTACTTTTAGTGATTTTTCACAAATATTTTCTTTATAGAAAAAATAATAGGCTAAGATTTTGCTTTGTGCAAGCAGTAAAAAAGTTTTTTTAAAACTCCTCTCTATTCTAAAGATTTATACAAGGATTTATATATTAACCTTCAAGCCTTGGGCTATTTTTTACAATTATTTGTTAATATTCATAAGTTCAAACATTTATCACAATAATTTATACAGGAATTTTTATGCCTACAAACGAAAAAAAGAAAATCGAAAAAACAGAAGAAAATGCAGCACCTGCAAAACGTGGTAGACCTCGCAAAGTCCCGACTATCAATAAAATAGTCGACGAATACGCCTTAACAAAATCACCAAAAGCAAAAAAAGATGAGACTACTGCAAGTGTGAACACTCAAGAAAAAGCGCAGCAAGGCGAAGCAATTATTGAAGAGAAAAAAACAAGAGGCAGAAGAAGAAGTATTCATACTAAAGAAACTTCTCCACAAGAAGCTCCACAGCAAGCTAGCAAATCAGATGAAGGCCTTATAAAACAAGAAAAGCAAGAAAAACAGCCAGCTCCTAGAAGAGGCAGACCACAAAAAAAAGTGCCTACAGAAATGGAAAGCACGCAACAAGCAGATTCTCAAGCTCAACAAGTTCAACA
>CAYJFE010000023.1:13312-31721 GCA_964369165.1 uncultured Desulfovibrionaceae bacterium
GCTCAACAAACAAAGCAGACAAGACAGCCTCAAGAAAGAAAAGAGGCTCCGCTTGCCCCTTCTGCGCCAAGTCCATACACATTTTATAAAGGCAATCTATCAGAAGAAAGCTCAAATAGCCAAAATCATGTACAAAATGAACAGCTTCATGAGCGCCCTAGCGCGCCTTCGCCTTATCGTTATGATGACGACAACTCGCCTATTCAATTGCTTCCAAGCCAATTAGCACAAAAAAATTCTAATAGACACGAAAGAGTTTCCACGCGTTCAAAAGTTTCTTGGCAACAAAAAGAAGCAAACAGAAATCAGCAGAGAAATGAGAACAATAATTCAAATGGCAATCACAAACATCAGCAAAAACGCAATCAACAAAAAAATAAATCTTTTGTCGAACCTGCTTTCGACAATTCCTCAATAATTGCTGCAATCACTGGCAAGAACTTTGAAAGCGACAACTATAGCTACAATGATGAACCTACGCCAAGCAACATCAATCCTGCAAGAATAAATAGGCAAGCCAACTTGTCTGACACTCTTGTGCCAAATACGCAAGCGCAAATCGAAGGTGACTTTTCTTTTTTAAATCCTCAAGCGCAAAATGGCAAAAATAGAAAAGTACGCACACCAAGAAAAGCAACATCTTCGCTTCTTTCTGCTTCTATCTATGAAGATTCAGCTCCTAAACCATTAAATGCTTTACCTACTTTTGCCGAATCTGCCCTCAACTCTTCACACTTTAGCGAAACACAAAGCTATGAACCAATCATAGAAGAAAAACCAAAGCCTAAAAAGCCAGGGCGCCCTAAGAAGGTGAAAGAACAAGAAGTTAAAGAAAATCCAAGAAATAACGAATATTTACTTGAAACAAAGCCAGAGCAATCTCGCCATAATGAGCAATTAAAAATGTTTGTTTCTGTTCAGCCAGACGAGCAAGTCGAAGTTGTGCTTACAGAAAATGGAACAGTGGTAGAATATTTTGTTGAAATGGCTCACCATGCGAAAATGCGCGGAAATATTTACAAAGCCACTATTCATAATGTTGAGCCAAATCTTCAAGCCGCATTTGTGAACTTTGGAGCTGAAAAAAATGGATTTTTACAAATTGACGAAGTGCACCCTGATTATTATATCAATTCGCACGTACCCACCAAAAATCACAGATTTCCACTTGTTAGCAAAGCATTAAAACCAGGGCAAGAGCTTTTAGTTCAAATCGTCAAAGAACCTAATGGTTCAAAAGGCGCATTCCTCACTACTTGGATTTCGCTAGCTGGCCGCTTTTTAGTGCTTACCCCGGGGCAAGAGCAACTTGGTGTTTCAAGAAAAGTGACTGACCCTCAAGAAAGAGAAAGATTGCGTGCCATGCTTGACGCTTTGCAACCAGGCAAAGATATGGGTGTTATCATCCGCACAGCAGCTATTAATGCGACAACCGAAGAATTGCAGGCTGATCTTGACTATTTGCAAAGACTATGGGTAGATTTAGTCAATAAAGCGCAAAAAGCTCCTTCCATAAGCCTTATCCACCAAGAAGTTGAGCTCACACAAAGAGTAGTCCGTGACTATCTCAATGAAGATGTGCGTGAAATTTGGACGGACGATAAAAATATGGCAGGCATTGTGAGCGATATTGCTTCAATTATGTTCCCGCAAAAGAAAAATATTGTAAAATACTATTCAGAAGCCAAACAAAACCTACTTGAAAGATTTAATCTTCAAAAGCAAATTGATGAAATCACCGCGCGTGAAATACATCTGCCTTCAGGTGGTCGTGTCACCTTCGATCAAACCGAAGCACTTATGGCAATTGACATAAATTCTGGCAAAACGCAAGGCAAAGCCAATTTCCAAGCTATGGTTTTACAAACAAATCTAGAAGCTGCAAAAGCCATTGCTCGCCATTTACGCCTGAGAGATATCGGTGGCCAAGTGGTCATTGACTTCATCGAATTGCGCGATAAATCGACAATTAAAGAAGTAGAAAATATCTTCAAATTGAGCATGAAACCTGATAGAGCACGCTATGAAATCGGCCATATTTCTACTTTTGGTCTTCTTGAATTGGTGCGTCAGCGTATCGGTTCTTCAGCAATTTCTATTTCAACCGAGCCCTGCCCTCATTGTAGAGGCACTGGTATACGCAGAAATATGGAATGGCAAGCGCAAGATGCTTTGAAGGAAATCACCAAAAAAGCAAAGAGCGAAAAAAGCATCAAATTTGTCTATACCACAGATACAGAACTTGCCCTCTACCTTCTCAATCATAAAAGAGATCGTATACAAGAACTTGAAGACAAATTGAATCTACGCATAGAAATTCAATGCCAATAAAAATTTAACACTCTGTTTTTATAGGATTATATCTTGTAAAAACAGAGTTTATTTAAAGAAACACAATGCCCACACACGAAGATTTTTTATTAAAAAGTTATTATTTTGATTTGCCTGAAGAAAAGATCGCACAAGAACCCGCAAATAAGAGAGATCAATCTAAACTTTTAGTCTATTCCCAAAAAGAAGGCACAATTCAGCATTCAAGCTTCCAAAATATTTTAGATTTTCTTCCTCAAAGTAGAGATGGAAAAAAAGCGCTTTTAGTGGCGAATAATTCCAAAGTTGTTCCAGCTAGACTTTTTGGCACAAGTCCACACGGCGGAAAAAGAGAGCTTTTACTTCTCACTCCTCCCATTTTTTTGGAGGAAGAGGCCCAAAAAAATGCAAAAAAAAACACATGTATGCGCTCTGCTGAAGCCGAGGTTTTGCTCAAGCCATCTAAAAATGCAAAAATAAATGATATATGGACTTTCGGCGAACATTTACAAGTTGAAATTCTTGAAAAATTTGATTTTGGAAAAACAAGAGTTCGTCTTTCTTGGGATACAGCAAAATCAAGTATAATTGACTTTTTTGAAAAAGAAGGGCATCTACCCCTCCCTCCTTATATCAGGCGCACACTCAATTCAGAAAATGACAAAAAAAGATACCAAACCATCTATGCAAATAGTGACAAAGCAGGTTCTGTGGCCGCTCCGACTGCTGGACTTCACTTTACACCACAATTAAAAGAAGAGCTTTTGGCAAAAGGTTTTTTATGGGAAGAAGTGACTCTGCACGTTGGTTATGGTACTTTTACACCTGTGCGCGAAAATGACATAAGAAATCACCCTATGCATTCGGAATATTTTGAACTCTCTAAAAAAACAGCGCAAAATATTCTGCAAGCAAAAGAAGAAGGACGCCCTATCATTGCAGTAGGCACAACTTCTTGCAGAGTTTTAGAAGGCGCTGCTCAATTATGGCATAATAGTCTAGAGAATAGCTCACAAACTCTTCTTCCTGCAAATGGCATGACTGATAAAACAAAGATTTTTATCTATCCACAATCAGCGCATAAGCCTTGCATAGTAGATGGCATTATCACGAATTTCCACTTGCCCGAATCTTCCCTTCTCATGCTTGTTTCAGCACTGGTTTCCAGAAAAGAAATCCTGAGAGTTTACCAAGAAGCCATAGAAGAAGATTATCGCTTTTTTTCTTACGGCGATGCAATGTTGATTTCATAGAGAAAGTTTCGTCTTTTTATAGTGGTAGAGCCTAGCCTGTGTATAATTTATTTTATAACTGCAATGGCTTCCACTTCAACCAAGACATTTTTCGGTAAAGTTTTCACTGCAACGCAAGAACGTGCAGGAAAATCCTTGGTAAAATATTTGCTATACACAGCATTGATTTCTGCAAAATCGGCCATATCAGCAATAAATACTGTTGTTTTTACAACATCATCAAAACTAGCTTTTGCTTCTTCAAGCACAGCATTTAAATTTTTTAAAGCCTGCTCAGCTTGTTCTGCGGCACTTGTACCAACTACTTCACCAGTAGCTGGATCAAGAGGGATTGCGCCTGAGGTAAAAAGAAGATTACCAACTAGGACAGCTTGTGAATAAGGGCCTATTGCGGCAGGTGCTTTACTTGATGTAATGATTTGTTTTTGCATAGTATTTCCTTATATATTTAGAATAAAATAAAGTGCAATGACGATTAATAGGTATCTATAACAATATTAGAGTAATCAACTTCTTCTTCAACTTTTTCAGGCTCTAGTTTAGCTTCTGGAGTTTTTGTTCCTTGATTTTGCTCTTTTTGCTCTTCACTGATACTACGCACAGCTATAATACTGCTTTCATCAGAGGAAAGAAGTGAATAATTATTTTCGTAAAGGCCTTTTGCGCAAAGGGCTAAAAAAGTAATGAAGGTTATATAGGTAAATATTTTTTGCATTTTCATTTCCTTTAGTTTTGCTGACTAGCTGGTTTAGTTTTTGAGCCAAAAAGCCAGTTACGCCAAAAATAGATATAGTCAAAAAATGGTGTCATTGGGCAGAAAAGCCTGCACCAAGGTTTTTGTAAAAATAAAGAAAAGACAATAACACTGCCACTCAACATAAAGAAAGTGAGCGAACCTACAAAGTTGAAAGTCTTTCCGAATGGTTCATAAGTTGCGGCAGATGGTGATGAAAAATAAAGAGCAAAGCAGATGACGCCAAGAGCAAAAAATCTGCTCACCCATTTTGTGAGAGGATTTTGCACTGGATTTTTACAAGATGTTATCATCGAAACACCTTCTTGCACTGCGCCAAATGGGCAAATATAATTACAATAAAGATTTTTCTTTGTGAAAAGAAATACCAAGATGGCAAGCACAAGGCAGATAAGAGGTGCATAAGAAGCAAGACCTACTATCCATGCGCCTGACACAAGAAGAATCATGGTAGAAATGGAGAATTGCGTGCCATACATAAAGCCAAGCAAGACAACTGAGGCAATAAGAATAGCGTATCTTGCTTTTTTCTTTGAAAATGGGAATTTTTTTGAAGCAACAAAAGCTGTCAATGCAAAGAAAATCAAGACAAGGCCAACTTTTAGAAGTTCTGCAGAGCTCAAATTGATCGAATTTTGGCTTTCTAAAAGAATTTTAGCTTTAGAAAGATTGTTTGCATCTATCATAAGGTCTGGAAAAAGTTCAGCTATTTCTTCGTTTGCCATAATTTTTGCACTTGCTTTTTGAATGCCAATTTTTAGCGCATCAGAAGAAAGAGTTGCGCCAGAAACAGCTTTTGGATCAGGCATATCTTCAATAGATTTTGAAAGATAAGCATCAGGAATTTTTGCGTCTAAAACTTGCTTGATATAAGGGCTTGTATCGGGGCTATCAATAATAGCAACACTTTCGATAATACCCTTACCTTCCACAACATTAACCACTATTCCCGTAAGCATTGGCCCTGCATAACCAGGGTGCACGGCTGTAGCAAAAATATATCTTTCATTATTTGCGCCAATAACTTCACAAAGATCAGGAGTTAGGGGATTATAAGAGGAAAGCGATGGTATAATTGATTTAATTTGAAAACCCAAAGCATTTTGACTGCGCATATTTCCCATCACAAAGCAAAAAATAAGGGCACAAAGCGAAAGAAGGGCTAGAATTTTTTCAATAGACTTCACAAAAATCTCCAAGACGCTGTTTTAATTATATAAGAGTAATTGATAAGAAAAGCAAAATTTATTTCACATCTTCATAAGACTGCAAGCTATGCGCTTCGACAAGAAAAGCAAATTGTTCAGACATTTCAGGCAGTTCATCAAGAATCACAGCGGCATAGCGTGAAGCTTTTTCTTTGCCGTATTCTTTCGCAATTTTATGCGCACGGTTTACAACAAAATCTCTAGCATCAAGCTCAATAATCGCAATTTCTCGGTGAATATATGCCCCTTCCTCTACCCTGTCAAGCGCAATGAGAGCATCACCCTTAACCTGCAAAGCAAGCACTTGATGTCCTTCTTCTGACTGTATAATTGTATCACAAATTTCAATAGCATTTTCAGCACTGCCAGCAAAAAGCTCGCATATTGCAAGGCCACGGCCACTTTCTTTATGCTTATTATTCGAAAGAGCATAACTTTTTCTAAAATAAGGCAAAGCCTCTTCATGCTTTTGTTCATGCAAAAGACATTCGCCAGACCAATAATTACCGCCCAAAGAATCAGGGTCTAATTCCACTGTTTTTTGAAAATATTCTACAGCCTTAGCAGGCTCTCCCGAACTAGACAAGGAAAGGCCTATCAAATAAACCGCAGCCACATAGTTTGCGTCCAAGGCTAGAATTTGTTCACAAATTTCAATAGCTTCTTCAAATTTATAGCTAGAAAAAGCTAGGTCTGCTTTATTATATAAGCTTGTGATATTATTCGGACTATAGTAAAGTGCTTTTTCAAAACTTTGTGCTGCTTCGGCAGGTTTTTCGGCATTGAGAAAAGTTCTGCCAAGTTCATTATAAAGACGTGAAAGAAAAGAAGAAAGCTCGCAAGAAATTAGTTTTCCTTGAAGAGTGATTTCTTTGATAAGAGTCTGCTCTCTTTTTACTTCTTCATTTGGCATTTCAGCATCTAAAAAAACTTGTGTTTTTTCTTCAACATAGCTTACTAAGTCAATAAGATAATCAAAATAATCTTTGAAAACTTTTGCGCTTTTCAATTCTATAATTTTATCAATGCTTGCTTCAACAAATGCATGATGAAAAAATGCTTGTTCGCCATCTATTACAATCAATTGATCTTCCGGTAGAGAAGGAAATATTGTCATAAAAAAACCTTTTGTATTAATATACGGACAGTCTATACTATTTAAAAAACTTTGCAAGCATTTTAAGATATGTTCCTAAATTCATTAGTTATGTGAAATTAGAAACATAGCGAATAAAAAACGCTTGCAAAGTTTAGTAATTATTATGCTTGTTTTCTAAATACAAAAAGCTTCAAAGCAATAGCAAAAGCAAGAATAACTGGCACGCCTAAAATACCGATAAAGTACCAACCAGCTTGGCTTTCGTATTCGCCTGCTAAGGTGTAGCCCCCGCCAATTGTGAGAAGGAAGGTTGCAAAAATACCATATAAAATAGTCATTTGCCACCAAGCTACTTTCTTACCTTTTTCCTTAAGCCACGCATAAGCGCCTGCAATAATCAATATTTGCATTGCTCCAAACACCATCCAGAAAAGGCTATTTAACATATTTACGCCTGGAAACATAGATTTTCTCCTTTATTTATATTTGTTTTTGGACACTATGTGCACAAAAACCTCACTGCGTGGAAAATGTCATTTCCACTTGTTCGCAAAAGAATTTGCTCATTTCTTTCGCTGAATATTTGTCATTTATATTTGTTTTTGGAATTAATGCATTCCTTGATAATCCCAATCTTTTTCGATATTGCTGAAGAATTCTTCACTTCTTTCCCACCAGACAGGATCGTGGTATTGCGCTTCACGGCCGCCGTCCCAAGGTGCTCTAAACTCTTCACCCGTAGGATATTTGAAGAAGTTTTGTTGCATTGCAAGTAATCCTGATGCAACCATGCCGGTTGGGTCACGCGGTTCAAGTTCACGAGAAATTGTGTGAATCCAGGTATTTTTACGTGTATATGGGCAAACAGCAATACATACACGGCAACCATTACCATCGCTTGTTGTGCCAGCAACCCATTGTTTATGGCATTTTTCTTCGTCTAATACCCAGCGTTTGAAGCCACGCACGGTTTGTGTTGGTTCATCATCAAAGGTGATTGCGCCAGATGGGCAAGTTTCAGCACAGATTTTACATTTCAAGCAGAATTTTGCCATACCAATATCGATAGGTTTGTCGTATTCAAATTCAATATCTGTAATAACCATACCTGTACGGAAGTTAGAACCAAGTTCAGGCACCATTACAAGGCCAGCACGAGAATATTCAGCCAAACCACTAAGCATTACGAAAGGGCTTGCCATATTTTCAAAACCAAGTCCTGGGAATTGCGCACGGGCTGGGTAGCCTAAGCTTTGTATAAAGGTTTCCATAAGGCCAGCAACGCAGCGTGTTCTAAAATAGCCATCGGCTGATGTTGAATAGCCGATTGAAGCATAGATTGTATCCCAGTTCATAGGTGTGCCGAATACAATAGCGCTTTTCCAGTGGCTAGGAACTTTATCGCCCCACTCTGCACCACCGTTCGCCATACCACGCATACAGTTTTTGAACATAAATCTTTCGTCAAATTTACAAATACCCACTACAGGAGCACCAAAAATATGCGCCATACGTTTCAAAAGTTTTGTAGCGTGTGCAGGAGATTTGAAGATCATTTTCTTTTTATTTACACGGCGATAATCCCATTTTTCAGGTGGTTGCTCTTCACCTGTTTTACGATATACATCGTCAGGATCTTCAGGAATAGTTGAGCCTGAATGGTTACCTTGAGCGAATTTATAAGCCATATTATAAGCATCAGCAATAGCAAATTGTTGATAAGCCTTTGTGGTGAAATACTCTACCCTTTTCATGTGAAGGCCAATTCTTTCAAGTAGGCTTTGATAACGGTCAGGATTGTCAGTGAAATATTTGACAAGATATTTATTTGGCATTGCTTCAAGGCCCATAGAAGGGTTCCACAATTTTTTGCCAAGCATAGGAAGAATATTGTAATACCAAACTTGAAGGAGGTTATCTGTCCAGTCTGGGCGTGTGACTTCACCTACTGGTGTCATCATAGGGGCAACGTCAACACGAAAAGGTTCACGGTTGAAAAACATATCATTGCCTTGAACTGTTCTGCCCTGCCCTGTATAGGCATCAGCTGAACGACCTGTTGCAAAACCAGCTGCTCCAGAAGCTGCCACAGAAGCCACCGCGGCTGCCGCACCACCAAATTTCAAAAAGTTACGCCTTGAAATACTTTTCTTATCTCCTTCAAGATTTGCCTGTTCAGGATTTAGATTATCCTCAAGGCTTCCATAAGCTTCGTCCACGCTTACACGGTTTGCCGGATCATTAATAATATCCAACACTTTATTTTCTTGTTCTGACATAGCCACTCCCTTTTTAGTTTATACTTCAACTCTCAAAAAGCAAAGAGAGAAATTTACTAAAGCATTTAACACTCTATACTTATAAAGATAGCGAATTATAACACATTTACATTGACAAAAAAAGTAAGCTAGGCTACTTTTGAGAAAATAATTGAGTTTTTTTTAAATTATTTTTAAAGTTTTCGGTCATTTTATAAGGAGAGAGTATGCCCTATAACGATATGATCTTTTCACTTTCTATTGCAAATCTTGAAGAGCATTGGGGCAAAATCCTTCATGAAGGCACAAAACTTGAAACACCCAAGGGCACTATACTCAATAGTAACGAAAAAAAGCTCTATTATTTGCAAACAGGCTCTATAAGCCTTATACATTATTATTTAGACGGCAAAGAGCGCCTTATAGGCAAAACAGAATCGCCAGCCCTTGTTGGTGAAGAAAGGCTTTTTTTAGAGGAAACATCCTTGCCCGGCATTATTATCACCGAAAGCCCCTGTACTATCTATGCTTTTAGCGAAAGCTATGTATATAATAAAATTGTACCGCATAATCCTGAAGTTATGCTTACCATCACCCAAAGTCTTGCGATGAAGATGATGAAATTGACTAAGCAAAGAGTTTTTTTAAATTCTGACAATCTTGCAGCCTTGATATGCA
The DNA here is from genome assembly GCA_964369165.1 of uncultured Desulfovibrionaceae bacterium. Taxonomy (GTDB): domain Bacteria; phylum Desulfobacterota; class Desulfovibrionia; order Desulfovibrionales; family Desulfovibrionaceae; genus CAYJAZ01. Next base: position 22,873 of record CAYJFE010000023.1, read on the forward strand.
GATTTTTCGAAAGGCAGCTCATTATCACTGACAAGCAAATCTATGCTCAGCCAAATCTTACGCAAAATGAATTGGCAAATTTCTTTAATGTGCATAGGGTTTCACTAAATAAATCTTTACGCAAACTAGAAGAACAAGGTATTATAGGGCCTTACAAAAAAAACATTGTCCACATACTTGACTCTGAAAAATTTTATAAAATAATCGAAAATGAAATATTCTTCTAGACAGTGTCATTATAAGATGAGGGAAAAAATAATGCAAAAAAAAGTAAATTACCATGTACATTCGTGGCATAGCGATGGAAAAAATAGTGTAGAAGAAATTGTGAATCATTTTCAGGCGCAAGAAGTCACGCATTTTGCATTGACTGATCACGACACTATTGACGGTGTTTTAGAAGCGCAAAAACTTGCCGCAAAAATCGGCATGACTTCTTATACAGGCATAGAAATGACAGCCTGCTTTGATGCTATAAATAAAGAATATTGCCACATTCTCGGCCTTGATTTTGATTTAGAAAAGATGGAAGAAATCATGGATGACTATTATCGTGGCGCAAGAGGTTTTGACCTCTACTCTATTTCCTATACTACCCCTGAAAAAGCTATTGAAACCATTCATAAAGCTCACGGTATTGCTATTTTAGCGCACCCCTATGATATCATTCGATTGCCAGAAAAAGTGAGCCGTGACGAAGAAAAGGCGCACGAACTTATTAAAATGATGCTCGATTGCGGCATTGATGGCATTGAGGTTTTCTATAGGAATTTTAGCAAGGAGAAAATCCTCAAATTAAATGCTTGGGCTGATGAATACAAGCTTATCAAAAGCATAGGTTCTGATTATCACGGAAAAGCGAATGATAGTGCCTATTTTGATCAAGACCTCGACATATATAAGGAAGCAAGAAGCATACACGAGATTTTGATTAACAGAAACTAAACTTTTGAATATACTTCAAAATTCAAAAATTTCGTGAAATTTCAACAAAAAGGGATTTTTTACGGAATGAGTGTATCAAAAACATACATGATTGGAGTAAAAAATTAACTTTTTGGCAGAAAAAACGCGAAAGATTGAATTTAGACAAAGTAAGTCTTTTTACTTATAGCAATCTGCCTGAAAGTATCACTGAACATAGGTCTTTCAAAATAATAGCCTTGCGCAATATCACAGCCTATGCTCTTCAACCATGAAGCTTGTTCCATAGTTTCAATACCTTCAGCGACTACTGTCATTCCTAATTGTTTAGATAAAAGTATGGTGTTTGCAATAATAATATCATTTTTATTGCTTGACGTGTAATAATCAAGGAAGGATTTATCCATTTTTAAGACATCAGCATCAAGCGCACCAAGCCTATTGAGAGAAGAGAGGCCAGAACCAAAATCATCAACAGCAATCTTTATTTTATGGATTTTCAAGTCATGAATTTTATCAAAAATTTCGCCCTCAGAGCCTACCATAGCACTTTCTGTTATTTCAAGTTCTATATTTTTGAAGTCGATATCATATTTTTTTAGCATTGAAATAATGCGAGGAACAATATTTCTTTCAAGCATAGTAACAGCAGAAAGGTTCACAGCAATCGACATAGTATCGTTAAATAAATCTTGATTAGCCTGAATAAATTCGCACACTTTTTTCAAAACATACAAATCAAGCTCGACAATGAAACCATTCTGCTCAAATTCAGGAATAAATTTATCAGGATAAATTATTGAACCATCAGAGAATTTCCAGCGCACAAGAGCCTCTGCTCCACAAATACGCCCTTTTTGAAAATCAATTTTCGGCTGCATAAGTATATAAAAGTCTTCATTTTTCAGCGCATCTTTCATGCTATGTGTGATTTTTAACTTTGTTGCAAAATCCTCTTCCATTTCAGACGTAAACATATAAGCTGTTGTTTTATAATCTTTTTTGCCAAGCAAGCGCACTGAATCAGCTAAGTCTATCATATAAGTAAAAGGTTTTGTAGGATCAACTACAGTATAGGAGCCAATAGAAAGGCTGACATTATAATTATTTCCAATAACTTTTCCAATTACAATGGCAACATCTTGTATAAGTTTCCATTTTGCTTCCGCCGTTTTAGGTCCGCCATAAAGTATAATAAAATGGTCAATACTTGTTCGAGCAAAGATGGATTTCTCGTCAAGCACTTCTTCAAGCCTTTGAGAAATTGCCCTTAGTACTTTATTTCCCACTTCAACGCCATAATAAGTATTGATTCTTTTAAATAAATCTATATCGCAAGACACAATTTCATATGTACCAGCTCTTGCCTTTGCGATTTTTGCCTCAGCAAACTCTATAAATCTTGCGTAAGAGATATGCCCTGTAATGCTGTCAACATAGGCAACTTTTAAAACAGCTTTTCTCTTCTTATGCTCTTGATATAAAAGAATAACACTTATAATAATCACCAAGAAGCCTAGCAAAAAGCCAATCCTTGGGGCATATCTTTGTATAAGTATAGAAAATGGCGTGTTGGGTGCAGCATCTAAAACCGCATTTGTGAGAATGCCTGTGAGTTTTTCTTCATTGATGCGTCTTATCATTACATTGAAAATATTAAGATAGGCTGGATCAAGTTTTTTTGACACAAAGAATTTAAAAGGCAAAGCATAGGGTGTCGGTTCAAGTATTACGTCTTCACCGCTAATAAGAGGAGCAATAAAGTCCACACTGCTTGAAGTGACAATAGCCCCTTCGATTTCATCGCTCAAATAAGCTCCAAAAAAATCCCACGTATTATCATAGACATTGATTTGTACATCTGGATAAAAGCTTTGTAAGGCATTTTTATCAAGAGTAAGATAATCTATAATGCCTAATGCATAGTCAATTTTTCCTTGATAGGGCAACATAAGAAAGAAGTCTTGTTCAGCATAAGGAGCAGTAGTGAAAAAATGCTTACTTTCGGCTTGAATATCGCCCACAAGAGAAATGAGCATATCAAAATTTTCTCTTTGTTTTGGGTCGTCCTCAAGGGTGTAGGGAATATATTCAACTTCAAAGTCGTATTCTTCTGCTAAATAATTTAAAACTCTAGCAGCAATACCGTCAGCCTTTCCAGCAACATTTTGATAGCTCATAGGCGCATGATTACTCACATAGCCAACTCTAAGCCTTTTACTTTGCAAAAGATTTGCTTCTTCTTTTGTTAAAAAACGCCTAGCAAGATCATTTTTTTGATAATATTTGAGATAAAGACGTGACAAAAAATCACCATCTGCCATAATTAATTCTTCAAAAGCAATGCCAAATTTCGCCCTCAATGCAGTATGTGAAGGGTGAATAAGAAAATAATTATCGTAAAGAGCGAGAGGCAAAACCATTTCAAAATCAGCCACATTCGCATTGATATTGCTTATGAGATAGAAATCGGCCTCAAGCTCATGATAGTTTTTCATATCCGCTCTTACATATTTGACACTTATACCATTTTTTAGACAATAGTCACTCAAATATATTTCTAAGGGGCTGTCAGTATAGGAGGCAATAGTTTTGCCGTGTATAATCTTAGGATCGTTATAATAATAAGGTATGTCACTATTTTTAGACGCAAGAAGAATTTGAGAAGTTGAAATAGGCCTTTGACTGTAAAGAAACTTACTCTCATGATCTTCTCTTCTAAGAGCTGGGCCTGCCATATCAAGCTCTCTACTTTCAAGAGCTTCTGTCATTTCTTTATAGTCATCAAAGGCGACAAAGTCAAAAATATAGTCTGAAGAAAGTTCAATACGCGAAAAAATATCAAAACCATAGCCTTTATTATCAGCAGAGCTTAAGTTGCGTATTGTGCCAAAACCTTTGACGTAGCCGACACGAATATGTTCTTTTTCATTTTCAGCCTGAAGAGGATTGGCGCACGACAGAAAGGCAAAAGTTACAGTTACAGCAAAGAGGATTTTGCTAAACATATGTATTTTCTCCAAAAACAATGACAGAAACTTTTAAGCTATAAAATCTTAAACTCATTGAAAAAAATTATAGCAAAACTCCTTGCAAAGTCAAGAAGTCTTTCATATTTACACCCTAGCATTAGCTTTCTTCAAGAAGGAAAACTATATATAATTTATGTAATTTCAAAAGGTTTGTTTTCCATATTTTTTTCTATATTTTCAGTATAACTTATAAACTTTCCGTTAGGTCAAAGCTATATTGATTGCATTTTACACTCAAAACTGCTAGAATTTATAAAATTTCTAAGGAGAAACTATGCTCACATTCATTGGCGAAATCAAAACACCTTACAATAGTATTGAAGAATGCCCGAAAAACATTGATTCAAACGGCCCTATGTGCCAATTAGTGATAAAAAAAGAATACGAACTAGGCCTAAACGGCTTAGAAAAAGGACATACTATTCTTGTACTCTATTGGTTTGACACTAAATTCAATGGAGAGTTAATCCAAAAAAGACAAGGCTTTGGCCCTGAAATGGGTGTATTTGCCCTACGCTCCCCCCTTCGTCCAAATCCTATAGCGGCTTCCATTGTGCCCATTGAAAAAATTGAAGGAAATAGTATCTATGTGAAAGGTTTCGACTGCCTTAATGGCACAAAAATAGTTGATATAAAACGAGATTTTTCTGAAAAGGAAATGGATGAAATTTTTGAGGAAAATCGCAGAAAAGGCTATCATGACAAAGCTAAAAGTTAGACGTTACTAACTGAAATATATGTAAATAATACCTTGACAGAACAACTTGTAGACCTTATACTTTAGTAAATTCTAATGGAGGATTTATTATGTCATTATATAAAGGAATTAGCGTAGCGGCATTAGGTATTGCCTCATTTGCACTTTACAAAACAGGTGCTTTAAACCCTGCAATCAAATCTGCTGTAAAAGTAAGCTCAAAAGTTTCAGACAAAGCTGAAGAATACGCCAATAAAGCAAAAGAAAAATTTGAAAATATAAAAAGCGAAATTGCTAAAGAAAAAGAAATTGAAAACGAAATTGTTAGCGAACAAGCTTAACAAAAACTGTCACTATAAGAAACTTAATTTCTGACTTTTTATATAAATTCTTCTACAATCTACTAATTTCAATTACTCATAGGAAATGTTATGGCTGAAAAATCAAGAACTGATGAAAAAAAACTCACTCGTATTTTAGAAAACTATATTGAAATTATCTTTACAGAAGAATCGGAGCAAGGCGCAGCAAGAGCGAGCAGCATTGCCGACAAAGCAAAGGTTTCACGCTCTACGGTTACAAGCGCATTAAAAAATCTAAAGAGTATGGGTTATATTGATTATAGCCCATACAGCCTTATCCACCTCACCGAAGAAGGCAAGAAAATAGGCAAAGATCTAAGCCATCGTCATGTTATATTTAAAGAATTTTTCCACAATATTTTACAATTGACAGATGCTGAATCTGACGAAGTGGCTTGCGAGCTTGAACACGTCGTCCCACTTGAAGCCACAAAAAGACTAGGGCAATTTTTAGTCTATCTTCGTGATAAAGGCGATATCATAGATTCATGGCAAGAAGAATATAAAAAACTTCGCCAGCAAATCATTAAAGAAGCTGAAAGAAATGAAGTACAAAGATTAAAAGAAGAAAGCAAAAAGAATAAAGAAGAAAACATCGATACTATAAAAAAATATCTATAAAGATTGCACCTTTATATTATCTGCCTGTTCTTTTTTTAATATCACACGCAAACCTTCATTTGTCATAAGCATAAATCTGTGGTTTTTGCTCATGCTATAAATGGGCGCATTTTCAACAGAAAGCAAGGTGAACACATCGCCTTCTTGTATATTGAGTGAATCCATAATTTTTTTCGAGCTTTTTCCGCCTATGATTTTTTCCACAATAAAGGGAAGTTTTGCGCTTGCGTTTGCAAATTGGCATTCTCTTTTATTTTCTATTTTTCCTATGATTTTTGCCGCCATGCCTTCAGAAAGCTTTATGCGTCTTTTACCTTTTACTTCAACCACATAGACCATCGGCGGAAGGCAGCGCACCATTTCAAATTCATCGCCATTGTTAAGTCCTAAAGCCGAAAAAGCCGCTGTCAATTCTTCTCCGCCTTCTAAGGCTTCGATATGTGCTTTTTCTTTTGGCTTCATCTCAATAATTGGGATTTTCCTATCGTCATCAAGATGAGCTAAAATCTTTCCACCCATTCCGCCAGCAAGCACTCTTTCGCCATTTGCCGTCTTTATGCGCACTGTATGCATATCTGATTCTGCGTCCATTTTATAGACAATGCTATCTTTTAGAACACCCATGCGAAAAAGTTCATTTTCAAGTTTTTTATCTTCAATTTCAATTAGTTGGAGCACTATACCTGAAGGTGCTTTGCTAAAAGTTGTAAACATAATTTTCTCCAAGTAGTCCAAAAATATATTGTCAGACTGATTATCTATTTGAAATTAGAGGGATTTTTTGTAATTATTTTTCCCTGCCGATTTTGCCGCATAGCCTAAAATGCCCACAGTTCCTGCATTATGTAAAAATGCTGATGCCGCAGGGTTGAGTTTACCCATTGATGCAAATACAAGAATAAGCGAATTAATCCCAATGGTTGAATAGAAAGAATTTTTCAGTGTATTTTGTGCTTGCATGGCAATTGTCCTTGCCAATACAAGTAAGCCTAGATCTTCTTCTAGAAGCACCATTTGCGCTGATTCTCTTGCTAAATCCGCTCCTTTTGGCATGCATATTCCTACATCAGCAGATAAAAGCGCGGGCGCATCATTCACTCCATCGCCAGCAAAAGCAAGTTTCTTGCCTTCTGCTTGCATTTTATAGAGTAAATTCGCCTTATCCTCTGGCTTTAGCTCCCAATGCACTTCGTCAATATATTCTAATTCAGAGGCAATAGCAATAGCCGTATCTTTGTGATCGCCTGTGAGCATGACTATGTTTTTAATGCCTGAATTTTTTAGCTCTTTTAATGTATTATGTGCTTCAGGGCGAATTTCGTCACGAAGAGAAATGATGCCTATAAGCTCATCTTCTTTTGCTATATAAAGTATTGATTTTCCATGCTTTCTCAAATCAACTTCATAGGCATTGGCACTTGTACAATCTATATGCTCATCATCTTCTAAAAAGTGCCTGCTACCAACGCGTATTTGTGCATTATCAACAAAAGCAGATACGCCATGAGCCACAATAAAGTCGACCTGACTCACTTCTGGAAAAGTCAATTCTCTCTTTTTTGCTTCCTCAACCACTGCCCTAGCAAGTGGGTGCCCATAATGCTCTTCCGCGCTCGCTGTAAGGGCAAGAAGTTCTTCTTCATTCAATTTTTTAAATTTTGATTTTTTTGCTACAAGTGGAATAATATCAACTATTTCCAAATTGCCTTTTGTAAGTGTGCCTGTTTTATCAAAAACAATAGTGTCAATCTTTGAAAGAGAATCAAGGGCTTGCCCACCTTTGAGAAGTACGCCACTTTGTCCTGCGCTATACATAGCAGATTTAACAGCGATAGGAGCGGCTAATTTGATCGCGCATGAATAATCTACTGTCAAAACAGAGGCCGCACGTCCTATATCTCTAGTGAGCGCGAACAACAATAGTCCCAGACCAAAGGTTACAGGCACTAATTTATCCGCCAAATCTGAGCTTTCTTTTTGTGATTCTGAGGGATTACGCAATGAATGTTCTAAAAATCTTGTGATTCTTGCCATACTTGTTTCTTGTCCAACGTGTTTAGCAATTATGCGTAAACGGCCGTCCTCTAAGACTGAACCAGACAAGACTTCATCACCTGCTTCAACGTGAACAGGCAAGGATTCGCCAGTAATTGAGCTTTTATTGATTGCGCCCTCGCCATCTAAAATCACACCATCAACAGGTATCAACTCACCAGTACCGCAAATCACTATATCATCAAGTTTTAATTCATTAAATGGAATAGAAACTTCTTTTGTATCTCGCTCAACCCACACATTTTCAACCTGAGGCTTGAGTAATGTTTTCAATAAATCATCGCTCATTTCCTCAGTCCATTGCTCAAGTCTTGAGGCAATGCCTAATAGAGCCACAATAGTATTTGCTGTGGTATAATCTTTTCTTAAAAGAGAAAAAAGCACGGCTGAAGCATCTAACACTTCCACCTTTATACCGCGTGAAAGCAAGGTGTCAAGCCCCTCTAAAATCGTGGGCAAGCCAAGAGTCCAGGCTAGTGGGCTTTTGATTTTATTAGCTTGAAAAGGAGTAGAAGCTGCCACCAAGGCTTGCCCTACCACAGTTGCTAGTGAAATATCTTTTTCTTTCTTGCTCACCGTATGGTAAGCTTCTTTAGGTATATTTTCTAAAAGCGCAAGCACTTTTTCCCTATGAATGGCTTTTCCGTCGTACTCAATAATGATATTGGCATTTGCCTGATTAATCCGCACACTCTCAACACCAGAAAGGCCAGACAAAATAGCTTGTAAATAGGAAATGTCTAAATCTGGCGAATAAAGGGCTTTACATTGCAGACGAATTCTCTTCTTGATTTCGTGCAAAATTGTATAGCCATGTGAAAGATTTTTCTTTTGCTTCTTTTTTATTTTGAGCATGATTTTTCCAATGATTTAATAAAAATACTATTGATAGTAAATGTGCATTTTAACAAGTAAAGTAATAATTTATGCCTCTGCAGAATGTTTTTCTTTGCAATCGACACTCACCTTTTTACAGCATTTCTTACTTTTTTTATAAAGACTTGCGTGCCAAATACAAAAACCAGCCAAGGCAAAACCAGAAGCAACATGAACTTTTTTTGCATATTTGCCACTCACAAAACCAGAAAGAGTAGTCAAAGCTAAGGTGGAAACCATGCCAACTTTTGCTACTTTCTTTTTTGAAAGTTTGGGCTTTTT
>CAYJFE010000024.1:0-31397 GCA_964369165.1 uncultured Desulfovibrionaceae bacterium
GCGCAAAAATTGAATTGCGTGAAGAGCTGGAAGGCATGGAAATCATAAAAGAAATCCAAAACCTTTTAAATGCTCATATTGTGCATTGCGAGAATAAGAAAGCGGAATAAGGCATGAGAAGGCAGTGAACAAATCTTTAGCGAGCAAGCAAGAACGACGCTTCTTGCGCAGTGAGGATTTTGCGCTAACAGCCAAAATCTATATAAATTAAGGAGTTAATGCTATGAAAAATATGAATGACGTGCTACGCCAAGCGCAAGTAATGCAAAACAAAATGGCAAAAGTGCAAAAAGAATTGGCAGAAAAAACAGTCGAAGCTTCTGCTGGTGGTGGTTCTGTAAAAGTTGAAATGACTTGCAAACATGACCTTAAAAAAGTTACCATCGATCCACAAGTTTTGGAAAATCCAGATGCTGAAATGCTTGAAGATTTGATTTTGACAGCAGTGAATGAAGCTATTCGCATAGGCCGTGAAATCACAGAAAGAGAAATGGCAGCTATTTCTGGTGGTATTCATTTACCTGGAATGTTCTAAATTTCCCAATTAGAAAATTTTTATAGAAAAGAAATTTAAAATAAAAAAACTGCTTACAATGTTGCATTATAGGCAGATTTTTTTATTTAATTTTTGTAAAATTCTATTCGACTTGTAGTCCGCTTTCTTTGTATTCACTCAGTTTATTTCTTAATGTGCGAACGGAAATACCAAGAAGTTCAGCAGCTTGCGTTCTATTTCCTTGTGTTTGCTCTAAGCCCTTCATAATCATAATTCTTTCCATTTCGTGAAGAGGAATTACCGCTTGACTAAGATTTATATTTTCGCCTTTTGAAGCGCCTGCATCACTTGTTTCTTTAGTGACTTCGCTCTCTTTGCCAAGCATAGATTTTGCGATGTCAGAAGTATTGCTCTCGTCTTTTGGCGTGCTTTCTTCGTCCATAAATATAGGCCATTCTTCGCCTTCTAAAAGGAAGAAAGTTGGCGTGATTGCTTGACCATTTGCAAGTAAAACGGCACGTTCCATAAGATTTTGTAGTTCACGCACATTGCCAGGAAAAGAGTAAGACATAAGCCAATCAATAGCTTCTTGAGAAAATTTAACTGGCGCGAGATGGTATTCCTTGGTGTATCTTTGTGCAAAGAATTGAGCAAGCTCTAAGATATCAGAGCCGCGTTCACTCAAGGAAGGCAGGCGTAAAGGAATGACGTTTAGTCTAAAATACAAATCTTGACGGAATTTGCCATCTTCGATCCATGTTTCCATATTTCTGTTGGTAGTGGCCAAAACACGCACATCAACTTTAATTGTTTCCGTGCCGCCAACTCTGTCAACTTCGCCCTCTTGCAAAACGCGTAATAATTTCGCTTGCAAAGCTGGGTCCATCTCTGAAATCTCGTCTAATAGAAGAGTTCCGCCGTGCGCTAATTCAAATTTGCCTGGTTTGCGTGCAATTGCGCCAGTAAAGGCACCTTTTTCATGCCCAAAAAGTTCTGATTCTAAAAGATGTTCGGGTAAAGCTGCGCAGTTGACAGCAATAAAGGGGGCATCTGCCCTATCACTCCATGAATGCAAAGTTTTGGCAAACATCTCTTTACCTGTACCAGAATCGCCTGAAATAAGGACGGAAGCCTTTGATTTTGCAACTTGTTTTGCAAGTTTTAGCACACGTTGAATGGCAGGATTTGAGCCCACAACAATAGAGGAGCTTTGCTCTTTTGCTTTTTGTTCAGCTTTTTCTTTTTCTGCTTTAATCTGCGCTTGATTTTGCCTGTATTTGAGAATGGTAAATATTTTATCTAAGTCAAGAGGATCTGCCCAATAGTCCTTCGCACCAAGACTTAGAAGGTGTTCGGCTTCAAGTGCGTCAGGTTTTTCGGCAAGTATGTAAATTGGCGGAAAGTTAGGGTCGTCTTTGCCAACTTCCAATAAATCCATAGCGCTGTAGCCCGTAAGATAGGGACGAGTGAAGATTGCGCTCACTTCTTTTCTTAAAAAAGTGCTCACAGCTTTGATGTTGTCTGCTAAGCCAACTTCTATACCTGCTTCCTTTAATTTAGGATAATAAGGCGTTACTAAAGCTGGCGGCGCAATAAATACAATGCGTTTTTCATTACTCATATTTGTTTGATAGCACAAACTCAAGAATTTATCAAGTTTTAATTTGGAATGATATAATTTTGTAAAGACTTCTAATGTGTTAGAAAATAAGTGAAATTTTTTATTAGTGTATTCAGTATATTAGCCTACTGTGTTTTATCTCTTTGAAGAAAAAAAATCGCAAAAGCACCTTGACAGATTGCTTCTTTGTTTTATTTATTTTTTTATAATTCACTTTTTGGAGAACTTTTTTATGGAACAAAATCAATACGAATTTCGTTCTGATGTGAGCAAAGTGCTCAATATCCTCACGCATTCACTCTATACAAATAGAGAAATATTTTTACGCGAACTTTTATCAAATGCTTCTGATGCCTTAGATAAAGTGCGCTTTTTGCAAAATCGTGGCGATTTAGCTACAAGTGATTTGCCCTTAGAAATTTCTATCAAACTTGATAAGGAAGCGAAAACTATCACTATTTCAGATAGTGGTATAGGTATGTCAAAAGATGAGCTTGTGGAAAATCTTGGCACTATTGCAAAATCAGGCTCAGAAGAATTTTTGAAAGACTTGCAAAAAGCTAATGAAAACAGCGATAAAGCTACCGATGCTTCACAAATCATCGGCCGTTTTGGTGTGGGCTTTTATTCAGTATTTATGATTGCAAATGAAGTGGAAGTGGTTTCAACTTATGCCGATGACAATGAGAAGAAAGCGCATATCTGGAAATCAACAGGCGAAGGCTCATTCACCTTAGAAGAATATAAAGGCGAAGATGCGCCAAAGCAAGGCACAAATATCTATATTCATGTAAAAGAAGATGCTGAGCAATTCTTGGAAGATGCTGAAATTGAAGGCATTATTCGTCGTCACTCTTCCTTCTTACCTTTCCCCATCAAGCTTGGTGAAAAAGTTATTAACACAACTCCTGCCATTTGGCGTGAACCAAAATCAAGTGTCACCAAAGAGCAATACAAAGAATTTTATTCTTTCCTCACTTACGATGAAGAAGAACCACTTGGAACTATTCACTTTTCAACTGATTCGCCTATTCAATTTAATATGCTTGTCTTTATTCCAAATAGCGAGCTTGATCTTGCCTATGCGCAGCGCGAACAATACGGTTTAGATTTGTATGCCCGCAGAATTCTTATCAATCGTGATAATAAAGACTTACTTCCTGACTATCTTGCTTTCTTAAAAGGTGTTGTAGATACTGAAGATTTGCCACTCAATATTTCTCGTGAAACTTTGCAAGAAAATGTGCTTATCAGAAAAATTGCGCAAACTGTGACTAAGCAGACTTTGAAATATCTTGAAAAAGTTGCCAAAGACGATGCTGAAAAATACGCTACTATTTGGAAATTACACTCAAAATTATTCAAGCTTGGCTATATGGACTATGGTAATAGAGATGCATTTATGGAACTTTTGCGCTTCAATTCCTCAAAACATGAAGATTCATCTGCTATCACTTCTTTTGCCGAATATGTTGAAAATGCTAAAGAAAAACATGAAGATAAGCAAAAAACTATTTGGTATATTGTAGGTTCAAACCGTGAAGCTTGTAAATTGCACCCTCTTTATGAATCATTCAGCCGTCGTAATATTGAAGTCTTGTTTATGTACGAGCCTATAGACGAAATCGTGGTGGGAGGCTTGCACGCCTATAAAGAATACAGCTTTAAAGCCGTTGAATTTGCAAGTGAAGAAGATTTGAAAGACTTTCCTGAAACAGCGGAAAAAGACGAAACTACGCCTCTTAAAGAAGAGGAAAAACCTTTGCTAGATAATCTTATTTCGGCAATTAAAGCAACTTTGGGCGATTTAGTCAAGGATGTTCGCACCTCCACTCGTCTAGCTTCGGCTCCTGCCTGCTTAGTAGGGGCGGACGGCGCATCTTCCTCTCTTGATAAACTTATGCGCGCGATGAATAATGACAATACTGCGCCTAAGAAAATCTTTGAAATTAATCCTAATCATCAGCTTATCAGAAATCTTTTAGCTATCTATAAAAATAATCCTGATGATCCACTTCTTACTGATATGACGCATACACTTTTTGAAACATCTCAACTGCTTGATGGCTATGTGCAAGATCCTTATGTGCTTGCAAATCGAGTAAATGAATTGTTGCAAAAATCTGCAGCTTGGTACACAGAAATTAATAAATAAATAAAAAAATAATACCGACCCTTGCAAAGAGTAGAGTCGGTATTATTATTTTAAGAGATTTTATTTTTTGAGAGTTTATTATGAATAACCAAAACGATATGTTTCCCAAAGTTGACTTTTCCACCTTTATTTTATCGCTTGCTTCAAGTGCCTTAGCTCATTGTGGCGAAGTGCCAAACCCTGAAACAGGCAAGAAATGCGTAGACTTACAAACTGCGCAACATACTATTGACGTTCTTGTGATGTTGCAAGACAAGTTGAAAAATGGCCTAACTGAGGAAGAACAAAAGCTTATGGACGGCATTTTATACGAATTACGCATGAAATTTGTCGCATTAAGAAATTCATAAAAGGAAGAAATATGAAAGTAGGCTTACTTGGAGTGTCTGGTTACACGGGCATGGAATTAGTGCGCTTTATCGCAACTCACCCAATCTTTGAGCTTTCCATAGCTACTTCAAGGCAAGAAGCAGGCAAGAAGCTTTCAGATATTTACCCCTTTATGCTTAATGTTAAGGGCGGTGATGTCATTATCAGCGATTCAAGTCCAAAAGCAATCAAAGAAGCCTGCGATTTGGCTTTCTTGGCTGTTCCACACGGTATTGCTATGGGTATGGCAAAGGAATTGCTTATGGAAGGTGTGAAGATTGTTGATCTTTCTGCTGATTTTCGCATAAAAGACATAAAAGTTTTTGAAGAATGGTATAAAAGCGAGCACACAGAGGCAAAACTTCTTGAAGAAGCTGTCTATGGCTTGCCAGAGCTCTATACTGATGAAATAAAAAATGCGCGTCTTGTTGCAAATCCTGGTTGCTATCCTACTGCTTCAATCTTAGGGCTTTATCCAGCCATAAAAAATTCTATTATTTCAAATGATAATATCGTAATTGACGCAAAATCAGGCACTTCTGGAGCAGGAAGAAAAGCGAATGTAGGCACTCTTTTTTGTGAAGTGAACGATACTTTCAAAGCCTATGGCCTAGCCTCGCACAGGCATACGCCAGAAATTGAACAAGAACTTTCAAGGGCTTGTAATGATGATATAATTCTTTCTTTTAATCCGCATTTAGTGCCTATGAATAGGGGGATTTTGGCAACGATTTATACAAATCTTGCCTCCAGCACAAAAAATGCAGTTAAGATTGAAGAAATACACGAAATCTATAAAGAATTTTATAAGGATCATGCCTTTGTGCGTGTGCTTAAATTAGGCTCTCTTCCTGAAACTCGCTTTGTGCGTGGCACAATGTTTTGTGATATAGGCCTGACTATTTGCCAAAGGACAAAAAGGCTGATTATAACTTCAGCTATCGATAATCTTAGCCGCGGAGCTTCAGCCCAAGCCATAGCAAATGCTAATCTTATGAGTGGCTTAGAACTTGGCACAGGCCTTATGCACGCGCCTATGGCACTCTAATTTTAGATAAAGTTTTTGTTGACATATTAGTCAATTATAAGTATATTGAGAATTGTTATCGACAAGGTAATAATAGTATTAAGTTTTTAAAGGATGTATTATGCAAAGCATTAAAGACGAATCACCTAAAAACTCACGCATGACACGCCAACGTTCACTCATTTTGGCTGAATTACAAAAAGTGACCACACACCCAACAGCTGAAGAACTCTACATTGCTGTGAAAGAAAAAATGCCACGCATTTCTTTGGGTACTGTGTATCGCAATTTGGAATTTTTGTCAGAAACTGGTGTTATTCGTAAGCTAGACAGCGCAGGAACTGTTCGCCGATTTGATGGAGATATGTCAAATCATTCACACGTTCGTTGTGTTGTTTGTAATAAGGTTGCTGATATTTTTGAAGATTTTTCTCAGAAGTTTGAGCTTGACTCTGTAAACGTACAGGGTTTTTCTTTGGCTTCTGTTAACGTAGAGTTTGAAGGCATTTGCCACGAATGCGAGAAAGGCCAAAATCGCATTCACTAACCATGTAATGACGACTATTAAGGACTAAAGCATGAAATCATTAAAAAACACTCAAACAGAAAAAAACATCCTCACCGCTTTTGCTGGTGAATCTCAAGCACGTAACCGTTATGTTTACTTTGCGAGCAAAGCAAAGAAAGAGGGTTATGTTCAAATTTCTCAAACCTTTGAAGAAATTGCACAACAAGAAAAAGAGCATGCAGAAAGATTGTTTAAATATTTAGAAGGCGGCGAAGTAGAGATTTGTGGATCATTCCCAGCTGGTCAAATTTTAAGCACTTATGAAAACCTTCTTGCTGCTGCTTCTGGTGAAAATCACGAGCACGAACATATGTATCCTGATTTCGCTGTTGTTGCCGACGAAGAAGGCTTCCATGAAATAGCTGAAGTCATGCGCCATATCGCGATTGCAGAAACTTATCACGAAGAACTCTTTTTGAAATTTGCAAAGCACATTAAAGAAGGCACAGTGTTTTCACGTCCAACAGAAGTGCGCTGGCACTGCAGAAATTGCGGTTGCACTGTTGTTGACAAGAATGCACCTGATAGATGCCCTGCTTGTGATCACCCACAAGCCTATTTTGACGTAATTCATAATGCCTAATTTTCGTAATCTGCCGCTTATATAGCGAAATAAATATCCTTAGAATCAAATCCTCCTAGCCTTGAAGAATCTCACATGAAAAAATGAGTTACATTCAAAGTCTAGGAGGATTTTTTTATTTATAATTCTATTCTTTTCTTGCTTCAAAGCTTAATATCACTTCTTGATTGCCCGAAGTTGGCGCAGGAATGATGCCATCACTTAAAAGCACTTCCTTGATATGTTCATCAAAATCTGTATTTTTTGAAGATTCTAATACTGTGTAATTGATGAGTTTTCCCGTGTCATCTATACGTAATTTAACTTGTATCTTATAAATTCCTAGGGGTAAATCTTCGGGTAATTTGATATTTTTTTGCGCATTTGCCATAATCTTTTCTGCATAGGAAGGCTGATTTGAGTTTGCGGGCAAACTTTGATTAGGCACTTGCTCCGCAGGAGAATATACTGGCGCTGGTATTGAATTTGGCTCAAGCTCAAGAGGCTGATTTTTGCTTGGTGAAAATAATTCATCAGTATTAGTGTCGGTTTGAGTAAGATTTTCAGAGCTATGCTCAGCTAAAGGGCTAGATGAAATTTGATTATTTTCTGGAGTGAATTGCGCAGTATTATCGTATGCACTTTGGTATTCTTCTGTAGCGAAATTTTGCTCAGAGGAAGTGGGTACATGAGTAGAATTATATGTGCTGTCATTGTATTGCGCGCTCAGTTGCGTATGCGAATTAAGTTGAGTGTGTGTGTTAATGTTCTCGCCAAGAGTATCACCAGAAAGAATTTGATGATTGTTTGAATCAGCTATAAGTTTGTCGTCATAGACAAAAGTCAAATAAACTTCGGCGCTTTGCGCATTATTTGGTGGCATAGGAAATTGCTGCGCTAAGGCTACTGCTATGCAAATTGCTTCGTCTGCTCTATAAGAGTTTGATTCTTTAACCATTTCACAAGAAAATGGCCTGCCGTCTTTGCCAATGCGCACTAAGACTTGGGCATAGCCACTAGCATCTGGAGTTTTTGTATAGTTTTGCAAGACTTTTGTCAAAACTTCGCCTGAATAGCCATTTTCCATGTCTGCACTTGCTGAAATTGCGTGGCTTTTATTTGAAAATGCGAGAAGGGCAAAAAGTATAAAGGAATAAGAAAGGCTTTTCGGTGCTTTAATCATGAAATTTCTCAATTTGTAATTTAGTCTAAGTATTTGTTTTCTTTTAATAAGTAGTCTTGAACGTATTCTGTTACGCCTTCTTCTAAAGTTTTAAAAATATGCGGATAGTTGACTTTCTGAAGCCAATTCATGTCAGCTTCAGTGAAATTTTGGTATTTGCCCAATAAATTTGATGGCATATCCACATAGGTGATATTACTTTCTCTTCCCATAGCTGCAAAAACTGCATTTGCTAAGTCATTCCAAGATCTTGCCTTGCCTTGCCCTACATTCTGAATGCCGCACACTTCTTTATGTTCTAAAAGCCAAGAAATGAGTTTTACAGCATCTTTAATATAAACAAAATCACGCATTTGTCCACCGTCTGCGTATTCAGGAGAATTAGACTTAAAGAGCTTGAGCGTGTCACTTTCTAAAATTTGTGGAACAGCTTTGCACACAACGCTTTGCATATTGCCTTTATGGTATTCGTTTGGCCCGTAAACATTGAAGAATTTCAAACTGATAAGATTATTTACAGTTTGAGTTTTTAATGACCACATATCAAAAAGTTGCTTAGAGTAACCATACATATTCAAAGGGCGCAAAGCGGGAATGCCCTCAACATTGTCACTAAAGCCAAATTCGCCCCCACCATAAGTTGCGGCAGAGCTTGCGTTGACAAAGCGTATATTTCTACTTCTTGCAGTGAGGAAAAGATCTCGTGTGTAGTGGAAATTATTTTCCATAAGATAATCAGCATCTTGCTCAGTAGTTGAGGAGCAAGCACCAAGATGAACTATGCCAGAAATTTTTCCTGAAAGGCCTTTAGTTCTCACTCTTTTGATGAAAGTGTCTTTATGGACATAGTCTGAAATTTTTAAAGGAACAAGATTTTTCCATTTTTCCGTTGAGGCTAGATTGTCGACAACTATAATATTATCAATACCTTGTTTATTTAATTCCCAAACTAGGGCTGAACCTATAAAGCCTGCGCCGCCTGTGATTATATACATGATAGTTTCCTTTTATTCTGCTATTTTATTGATGATAAAAGCAGATTGTTTTTTTGTCAAATATTCTATCTTTTTGCTTTGAAAAAATCCTTTAAGTTTCTTTGGCATTCTTCTTCTAAAATGCCTCCCATAAACCAAGCCGTAGAAGGGAATGATGTAAGATGTAATCCTTCAAAGCGTGAAGTGAGTGCTCCTAGTTTTTTATCGTAAGCACCAAAAATAATTCCCTCTATTCTTGCTTCATGCAAAGCTCCAAGGCACATAATACAAGGTTCAAGCGTAACAATTAAATAACAATCTTTTAGCCTATAATTATTTACTTTTTTTGCTGCTTCACGAAGTGCGACAATCTCTGCGTGAGCTGTGGGGTCACAATCATTTATTGTTCGATTGTAGGCACTTGCAAGAATTTCACCTTCTTTATTAACAATAATTGCGCCAACGGGAACTTCTTTCTTTTCTAAAGCCTTTTTTGCTTCGTCTAAAGCTAAAGCCATCAGCCCTTCCCAAGTGTGATTTTTAGGAGGGGTAGGAATAATGCTCATCTTTTTTACATCTATTTGCATTGATTCTTCTTTGTTTTTGAGTGCTTATGGCAATCTTGAAATGTCATGCTGTTTCAAAATTTCCAAAACTTCTTCTGGCGTATCAGCAAAGTGGCAAATATGAAATTCGTCCATAGTGATATATCCTTCAGCCACCATAGAGGATTTCACCCAATCAAAAAAGCCTTTCCAATACTCACGGCATACAAAAATCATTGGAAATTGTTTGATTTTTTCAGTTTGAATAAGCACAAAAGCTTCTGCAAATTCGTCCACTGTGCCCATACCGCCGGGCATGACAACATAAGCTCTTGAATGCTTAACAAACATGAGTTTGCGCACAAAAAAGTAGTGAAATTTAACATTCAAGTCTATGTAAGGATTAGTCATTTGCTCCATCGGCAAATCAATGTGAAGCCCTACGGAAACAGTATTCCCTTCCCTTGCGCCTTGGTTCGCGGCTTGCATAATACCGCCACCTCCACCTGTGATGATTCCATAGCCATTTTCTGCAAGTAATTTAGCAATTTGTCTAGTAAGTTCATAATGCTTATGTTCTTCTTTTGTGCGAGCTGATCCAAAGAAGGAAACTGAAGGAGGCAAATCTGAAAGTTCTTCAATTCCTTCAACAATTTCTGACATTATGCGGAAAAGTCGCCACGATTCTGTGCTAGAAAGCCTGTCCAATTCGTAATTTATTTTTCTATTATAGGGCATATATTTTCCTTTCTTATTCTTGTATTAAAATAAAAATTAGCACTTTAAATAAAAAATTGCAAGTATATCAGCCTTGACAGAGAAAAGTCTGTAGGCTAAATTATGAAATAGAAAGTAACTAGGCGCGTAGATTTGCGTGCACAAAAATTAAATATAGATGGAATTATGAAAATTATATCAGGTTTTCTAGGTGGTAGGCAATTAAAGTCAAGCGAAGGCAAGGGCTATAGGCCTGCAATGGGCAAAGTGCGCGAAGCCTTGTTTTCTATGCTTGAAGCGCAAGGGATTAGCTGGAGGCAGACAAGTGTTCTTGATGTGTATGCAGGAACTGGCTCATTGGCTTTTGAGGCTATAAGCCGAGGAGCTCAGAAAGCTTGTTTTTTAGAGCTTGATGCTAAGGCGGTGGATTGCTTGAATTATAATATCGAAAATTTGCAGCTTCAAGACTTGTGTAAAGTGATTAAGGGTGATGCTTCAAAAGTATTGTCACGCCCAGCTTCTGAGCCATACCAACTTGTTTTTGTTGATCCTCCTTATGGCGAGCGCAAATTTCAGCCAACTTTGCAGTCAATAGTGAAAAATGGCTGGCTTGATGCAAATGCTTTTTTTGTGGCAGAAGTTGAGGCGGCTGTAAAGCATGATCCAAATGTTGAGGGATTAGAGCTTCTTACGGACAGAACATATGGTCAAACGCGCATTTTATTATATAAGAAAATTTAAAAGTAGACTGCATTGCAGTTTTAAAAAAGTATAAATTTATGGATAAAAATAAGAAAATCGGCGTCTATGCTGGAACTTTTGACCCTCTCACTTCAGGGCACACAAGTATTGTGCGTCGCGCTCTTGCAATGTTTGATACTATCATCGTGGCGGTTGCGAAAGATACTACAAAAAATCCACTATTTAGCTTAGATGAAAGAGTAGAACTTGCCAAAGAAACCTTTGCCGATAATAGCAAAGTGATAGTCGAGCCTTTTGATGGTTTATTAGTGAATTTTGCTGTAAAAAGAAACGCTTGCGCTTTAGTAAGAGGTTTGCGAGCAGTTTCTGATTTTGAATATGAATTGCAATTAGCCTTGATGAACAGGAAGTTATGCCCACAAATCGAAACAGTATTCTTGATGGCAAGCTTTCAATGGATGTATATAAGTTCTACTATTGTCAAGAATGCCGCTGTCTTAGGTGGCAATGTCTATGGCTTAGTGCCAAGCCCTGTGCTCGAAGCATTGAGAGAAAAATATCAGCACGATGAAGCTTGGTCGAGCGAAGATTCTTGCCAAATAGATTGTGTTGAGGAAGATGAGTAGATTGACTTGCTAGGCCCTATTCAAGGGTTAATTCTGCTCTGCGAGTTTCTAATATATTGATTTTATTTTCAATTTCTGAAAGTTCTTCCATGATGTTTTCAGCGCTTTGCTCAACCATGTGAAATTCTTTTAATAATTCTGTAGCTTTTGCTGAGTCTTCAAAGGTTTGAGTATCAGCAAGCAGGTTTTCAATTTCCTGCTGCCTTTGTGCAATTTTTTCAAATTCTTGCTCTTTTTTCGCATAAGCATCTTGCAAGGGTTTTAATTTTTTGTATATTTTATTTCTTTCATCGGCCTGCGCTCTTTTTATTTTCTTCAAATCTTCGCGTGAAATATTTTGTGAAAGAGTGTCGTCCTTATTTTTTTCTTCTTGTGGAGAGATGATTTTGTGCTTGCGCTCATTATAATAACTTTCAAAATCCGTGTCGAATTGCTCAATGCCTTGATTTGACATTTCCCACACTTCGTCAGCCACTTGCGAGAGCAGATATCTATCGTGCGCAACAAGCAAAAG
The DNA here is from genome assembly GCA_964369165.1 of uncultured Desulfovibrionaceae bacterium. Classification (GTDB taxonomy): domain Bacteria; phylum Desulfobacterota; class Desulfovibrionia; order Desulfovibrionales; family Desulfovibrionaceae; genus CAYJAZ01. The sequence goes on from CAYJFE010000024.1 coordinate 12,060, forward strand.
AGTGCCGTCGTAGATGTCTAAAGCTTCTACAAGTGCCTGTCTTGATTCAATATCTAAGTGGTTTGTAGGTTCATCCATGATAAGAAAATTGCTGCGTCTTAGAAAGAGTAGGGCAAGCGCAAGGCGAGATTTTTCACCTCCAGAAAGAGTTTTAATAAATCTTTCAAAGTAGTTATGTCCAAGCATAAAGAGGCCAAGCACGCTCATAAGTTCTTCTTCGGTGAGGTGTGGGTCTGATAATCTTCTGATTTCTGCTAATACAGTGGCATTTGGGCTAAAAATATCGCCTTGATGCTGTGAAAAATAGCCAACTTTTGCTTGACTTGCAAAAGCTATAGAACCAGAAGTTTTTTCTAAAACTCCAGCTAAAATTTTAAGTAGGGTAGACTTACCCGAACCATTATGCCCTACAAGTGCGATTTTTTGGCCTCGAAATAATGAAAAAGTGAGAGGCTTCCAAACTCTTACATTGTCGGGAAAAGCAAAGTCCAAATCCGCCACACTCAATACAACTTTCTCGCATTTCATGGCTTCAGGAAAGGCAAAGGAAAGTTCACGCCTTTTTTTCTCTGGCTTTAATCCTTCAAGTTCTTTGCCAAGTTTTTGCGCCATTTTGAGCTTTGAATTTGATTGGCGAGCTTTTGATGCCTTTGCGCCAAAACGGCGGACAAAGTCCATTTTCTTTTCTATTTCAGAAGAAAGTCTTTTGGATTCACGTTCTTTTTGTTCTTCGATTTCCTCTTGAATTAACAGAAACTTAGAATAGGTAGTTTTTCTGAAAATCGGCTTTACACCGCCCATATAGAGGACGTGCGAACCAATTTTATCCATGAAATATCTGTCATGCGCTACAAAAATCAAAACACCTTGATAGGCCAATAAAAAGCTTTCAAGCCATTCAACTGCGTCCATGTCAAGATGGTTTGTCGGCTCGTCAAGTAAGAGAACGTCGGCCCCTGCCACAAGCACACGTGCAAGCTTTGCCCTTTCACGCCAACCGCCAGACAATTCTTTCAAGGGTTTGAGCCATTTCTCTTCTGAAAAACCAAGGCCAGATAAAATTTCTTGAGCTCTTTGTTCAGGATTGTAGCCAAATTTTGCTTCGATTTCGTGTTGTTTTTCAAGCATTTGCTTAATTTTTACAGCATCATTTTCTTGATGAGCCTTATCCCACTCTTCCCAAAAATCGTTCCAGTCAAAAAGCACGTCAATGACATAGGCAAGAAGGTTTGAATCAAGCGCGTGCTCGTCGAGATGCTGTTCAACATAGCCTACTCGGCAGCCTTTAGGGAAGATGACTCTGCCTGCATCAGCTGTGTCAACCCCTGCAATAATGCGGATTAGTGTAGATTTACCACAGCCGTTTGCTCCGCAGATTGTCATGCGTGTGCCTGAGGCAATATCGAGAGAAAAATCGTTGAGAATATCGTTATTCCCGTAAGATTTATAGAGATTTTGTAATATAATATTCATGATGCTTCTTTTAATTTATTCGTGAGTGACACAAATTTTATTCGCAAGGCAGTTCAGATTCTTCGTCGCAATAGCCAGCAACACCAAGATTGAGTAGACTGTCCACACTTGAAGGATTTGTGCTTTGATAGTCGGGCGAAAGTGTGCGTAAATTATCGAGGGCTGATTTAGGGAGCTCCTGTCCTGCTTTTAGATGACTTGGAATGCCTGTGTATTCGACAAAAGGAATACGCGAAGTGCCGGCAGATTGCAAGCGCGATTGATTGACTAAAATTTTGAATTGGGTGAAGGCATGGGTGAAAGTGTCTGAAAAATGAACTTCATGCCTTGTGGTTTTAGCAAGTTCTAAGGCTTCTTGTAAGTTATTTCCTTTTTTTATACTTTTTTCCATATGCGCGATTAGGGCAATATCTTCTTGATTTTCTGCAACGGCAAACCATGCAATGTCGCCATTTTTTGTGAGTTCGGCATTACCTAAAAGCTCAACTAATTCATTGCAAGAAGAGCAAGAGGGAGAAAAATAGATACGCATAGATGCTTCAAGAGGGGCTTTTTCACGCTCTTTACTTGTATAAATTGCAAAAGGCTCGACATTGCTTTTTATTAATGCGCCTACATTCACAATAAAAAAGACAGCCCAAAGGCTTAATAAAAGAGGGAAAAAGCGGATTTTCTCTAGAGTTCTTAGTGTCTTATAAAGCCAAGCTATGAAAAAGGCGATAATGAGGCACTGAAAGCAGGGCGCAATAAGCATCATATATATAAGTAAGATAAAATCAGAAAAAAGTGCGAGTGAGAGAAGAAGATAAGCAAAACTAAAATATTTAAAAAGAAGTAAAATAATGATAAGGGTAAAGAAAACAGAGCTATAGAGCCACAAAGAAATGCCAAAGATATAAAAATCATCAAATATTTGGCAAGAGTCTACAGGGCAAATCATATCGACATTGCCAAAAACATTAAGCAAGGAAAATAAAAGTGCTAATAGCGCTATACAAAAAGCTTTGAAAGAAAATTCGCGTTTATACATTGTCAATCTCATCAATTTTTTTTGAAAATATCAAGAAGCTTTAGAAGGGTCAACTTAAATTTCTACTCATTTCAGCTATTTTTTATAGATAAAAATTTTAATAAATAACAATTTTGTGAATAAATGCCTTAACTTTTCTTTACTTGCAAATTTGTATAATATGGTGTATAAGTGCAGAGGTTTTATAAACAAGCCCTAAATATTTGGATAATTTGTTTATTTACTAAATGGACTTTAGACGAGGTAATTAATGTTTGCATTTATCATTAGAAGAGTCATTCAAGCGATCTTAGCTTTGCTGGTTATCAGCGTGATTGCTTTTGGAATTAAATACTCTTTTGGCGACCCGGTTCGCGAAATGGTTGGCGTATCTGTTTCTGTGGCAGAGCGTGAAGCCTTGAGAGATGAACTTGGTTTGAACGATCCTATGGTTGTACAGTGGTGGCGCTTTATGACTCAAGCCGCGCAAGGCGATTTTGGTACTTCTTATATTTACAGAAGACCTGCTATCGATATTATTATGGAAAAAGCACCAGCTACCTTAGAATTGGTTCTTCTTTCTACTTTGCTTATTATATTCACTTGTATTCCTGCTGGTGTTTATTGTGCTATAAAGCAAAAGACCTTTTTATCTCGCTCTATTATGGCAATTTCAGTTATAGGTGTTTCTATACCTATCTATCTTATAGCTATTGTTTTTATTATGTTTTTTGCTATTGACCTTGGTTGGCTGCCTGCTTACGGCAGAGGGCCTACGGTTATGCTTGGCGCTTGGGAATCAAATCTTGTTTCTTGGGGGGCATTCAAGCATATTATTCTTCCTACTGTTTGTTTGACAATTATCATGCTTCCTTTGTTTATTCGTCTTATTAGAGCTGAAATGGTGGAAGCTATGCAGACTGAATATGTGAAATTTGCGCGCGCAAAAGGTGTGAGCGAATATAATATCATTATGCGCCATGCTTTTAGAAATGCTCTTTTACCAGTTATCACTATGGGCGGCGTGCAGATAGGTACAATGATTGCCTACACTATTTTGACTGAAAGTGTGTTCCAGTGGCCAGGATTAGGCTTTATGTTTATCTCAGCCGTAAATAGGGCAGATACTCCTATGCTTGTAGCCTATCTTCTTTTCTGTGGTGTAGTATTTGTTGGCGTGAACACTATTGTTGATATTATTTATGGATTTGTGAATCCTATGATTCGTATTACAGGAAGAAAATAATGACTAAATTAAAAAAATTCTTTGCCTCTGATTTATGGTATTCTTTTTCAAAGGATAAAGTTGCCATTTGGAGTGCAATCACCGTTATTATATTGTTTGTAGGCGCATTTGGCGCACCTATTATTGCTCCACATACTCCTTACGATGGCGCAACCATCAGCATTATGGATTCAGAACTTCCGCCTATTTGGATGGATGGTGGCGATCCTCGCTTTATGCTTGGCACTGACGATCAAGGTCGTGACATCTTCTCGGCTATGCTTTATGGAATGCGTGTGTCTTTAATTATCGGCTTTTGCTCAGTTGTATTGCAAGTTGTCTTGGGCATAATTATTGGACTTGCGGCTGGCTATGGTTCTTCAAGAGTGGATAACTTCCTTATGCGTTTTGCCGATGTTCAGCTTTCATTTTCTTCATATATGGTAGCTATTTTCTTTGGTGCTATCATTATGACTGCTGTAGGTGTTGGCGGCTATGAAAAAATTGCTATTCCTTTCTTAGTGCTTGTTATTGGTCTTTCCGAATGGCCTAAGATGGCAAGAACTGTGCGTGGTTCCGTGCTTGCTGAAAAGAAAAAAGAATATGTTGAAGCGGCAAGAGTTGTAGGTTTTTCATCTTTTAGAATTGTTTTTAGACAAATTTTGCCAAACTGCCTCACACCTATCTTGGTTATATCAACCCTTCAAGTGGCGCAAGCTGTTATGACTGAAGCGGCTCTTTCCTTTATCGGGCTTGGAATGCCTGTCACTCAGCCTTCACTTGGCACTCTGATCCGCTCAGGCTTTGATTATTTCTTCTCAGGTTATTGGTGGATCACACTTTTTCCTGGCATTTTACTTGTTTTATTGTCCCTTTCCATCAACCTTTTGGGTGACTGGCTTCGTGACTATCTCAATCCAAAAATTTATAAAGACTAGGGGCGCGTATGTCAGAAAGAAAAAAAGCACCACTTTTGGAAGTTATGAATTTAAGCGTTGAATTTGCTATGCGCCGTATGTCGCTTAAAGCTGTCAATGATGTTTCCTTTACTATCGATGCTGGCGAAAGATTAGGCCTTGTGGGCGAATCTGGCGCGGGTAAATCTGTTACTGGATTTTCGCTTATAAACCTTATTTCAAAACCTGGTTTTATCTCTCAAGGTTCTATACTTTTTGAAGGTATGGATATAGTAAAAGCAAATGAGCAAACCTTACGCTCTATCCGTGGCGACAGGATTTCAATGATATTCCAAGATCCAATGATGACGTTAAACCCTGTTTTGACCATCGGCGATCAAATGCGTGAAACCTTGTTTGCGCACAGAAATATATCAAAAAAAGAAGCGGACGAAATTGCGATTGATCGCTTAAAAAGAGTGCATATTCCCTCACCTGAAAGAAGATTGAAACAATATCCGCACGAATTATCAGGCGGTATGCGTCAACGTGTAGTTATTGCTATCGCGCTTTTGACTGATCCTTCACTTATTATTGCCGATGAGCCAACAACAGCTCTTGACGTGACAATTCAAGCGGAAATTATGGAATTATTGCTCGAACTTTGCACAAAGAGAAATATGGGTCTTATCCTTATCACGCACGATTTAGGCGTGGTTTCGCAAGTGACGCAGAAAATCGCTGTTATGTATGCTGGGCGAGTGGTGGAAACTTCTATCACTGAAAATATTATCAATTCACCTCTGCATCACTATACCACCGGTCTTATTGCCGCTTTACCGCAAGGTAAAATCTATGGCAAAGCTGGTGTTCGTCAGCGTTTAAATCAAATTCCTGGTGTAATGCCTTCACTCACCGCAATTCCAAGTGGTTGTGCTTTCCACCCACGCTGCGAAAAATGCCAAGAACTTTGCACAAAAGAAGTTCCAGCTTTGCGTGAAGTTAATCCAGGGCATTTTGCTGCTTGCCATTTTCCAAATATAAAATAAGGTAAATTTATGAAAAATACTTTACTTTCACTCAATAATGTTGTGAAACATTTTGATATTTCAGGCGGTTTTTTAGAACAGCTCAGCCTTTCTTCTGAAGGTTTGAAGCGTAAAAAAACTGTTGTTCATGCTGTAAACTCAGTTTCCTTTGACATTGAAGAAGGCGAAACCCTTTCTGTTGTGGGTGAATCAGGTTGTGGTAAATCAACCTTGGCTCGTACAGTTATTCGCCTTTATAAGCCAAATAGCGGTCAAATCATTTACAGAGGGCAAGATATAGCAAATTTATCTGACAAAGAAATGCTGCCTTATCGTAAAAAAATGCAGATGGTTTTCCAAGATCCTTATGCTTCGCTAAACCCACGCATGAAGGTCAAAACTATTTTAGAAGAACCTGTGCGCTTCCATAATCCTAAAATGTCTAGCGCGGAAGTGAAGGACAAGGTTTTTGAAGTTATGGAACAAGTGGGCATTTCTCCTCAATGGGCAAGCCGTTTTCCGCACGAATTTTCTGGCGGTCAAAGACAGCGTATCTCCTTAGCGCGTGCACTTGTGGTTGACCCTGAATTTATTGTTGCAGATGAGCCAATTTCCGCTCTTGACGTGTCAATCCAAGCACAAGTGTTGAATCTTATGATGGATTTGCAAGATCAGCGCAAATTGACCTATCTCTTTATTTCGCACGATTTGTCAGTGGTTGAGCATATTTCTTCACGCGTTGCTGTTATGTATCTTGGTTCATTGTGTGAATTAGCTCCTGCTGAAGAACTTTTCTCTGATCCTAAACACCCGTATACAAGAGCATTATTGTCTGCTATCCCGAATTTCGGTGTAGATCCTGCCGCTCGTATACGCTTAGAGGGTGAAGTGCCAACTCCTATCAGTCTGCCTTCTGGTTGTGTATTCCATACAAGATGTAAAGAAGCTACGCCTGAATGTGCGATTGATATTCCTGTGGCAAGAAAAATTGGTAATACTCTCATCGCTTGTCACCGCTATAACGATAAATAAAGGCTTTGTGCATTTATGCATATAAAGACATTATTTTTTATACTGTCCATGCTTTTTGTGGGGCTTGGTCTGACGATGTTTCTTCCTCTCGCTACAGGCTTAGTATATAGCGAAGATGTGTCGCCCTTGCTTATATCTATGGTTGGACTTATAGTATCGGGTCTTCTTCTTTTTGTTTTATTTAAGCCAAAAGAAGAAGTGTCGATATCGAATAAAGATGCGATAATTATAGTTTCTTCGTGCTGGTTTATGGCAGGATTTGTCGGGGCAATACCCTATATGCTTGGCTTTGACTTGGCTTTTGAAGATGCATTTTTTGAGTCTGTTTCTGGTTTCACCACTACAGGCTCAAGTATATTAAGTGATGTAGAAATTCTGCCAAAGTGGCTACTTATGTGGCGAGCTTTGACGCATTGGCTTGGCGGCATGGGTATTATCGTTCTCACTCTTGCCATTTTGCCTATGCTTGGAATGGGCGGAATGCAGCTATATAAGGCCGAAGTGACAGGGCCGCAGGTGGATAAACTTGTGCCTCGTATACACGATACAGCCCTCTATTTATGGATGGTTTATTTTCTTTTGACTGTAGTCCTCTTTGTGTTGCTACTTTTTGGTGGCATGGATTGGTTTGACTCACTCACACATACTTTTGCTACTGTGGCAACTGGCGGCTTTTCGACAAAAAATGCTTCTATTACCAATTACTCCCCGTACATACAATGGGTTATAGCTATTGCGATGTTTATTGCAGGGGCGAATTTCACTTTGCACTATAGATTGCTTGCTAAAGGGAAAATTTGTTCGTATAAAGAAAATACTGAATTTAAAGTATATACATTTGTTATGCTTTTTGCTTCTATAATTGTTGCTATATATCTTTATTGTAACGCAGAAATAAAAGATGTTGAATATGCAATAAGAACTGCTTTATTTCAAATTATCAGTATAGGCACAAGCACAGGTTTTGCTACTGACAATTATGTCTTATGGTCTATGTTTCCGCAAACACTTATTTTATTTGTGATGATAATGGGTGCGTCGGCAGGCTCAACTGGTGGCGGCGTAAAGATTATGCGCTTTGTGCTATTGTATAAATATGCAAGAAAGGAAGTCTTGCGTGTTATTCATCCAAGGGCTGTGCGTGATATAAAATACGAAGGAAAATCAATTTCGAATGATGTTTTAACAGGCGTGGTTGCTTTTTTGATTATATATCTTATTATAGTCTTTGTGGGCGGAATGTTTATAGCATTATTTGGCCATGATTTTGCAACTTCATTTTCTGCTTCGATTTCAGCCTTTTCAAACACTGGCCCTGGTTTTGGCGAAATCAGCCCTGTAGATAATTTTGGATTTTTTGAAGCTCCTATAAAATATTTTTTATGTATAATCATGCTTATTGGCAGATTAGAAATTTTCACAATACTATTGCTATTTTTACCAACATTTTGGAAAAATTAAAGAGAGAAAAATATGGAATTAAAAACCTACGACCCCTCCATTGTTGAACCGCATTGGGAAAAACATTGGCTTGAAAATAAAACTTTTGCTCCTGATATGGACAGCGATGCCGAAGCTTATTCTATAGTTATTCCGCCACCAAACGTGACTGGCGCACTGCATATTGGTCATGCTTACAATATCACTTTGCAAGATATTTTAAGCCGACACCAAAGACAATTAGGCAAGAAAGTTGTGTGGATTCCGGGCACTGATCATGCTGGTATTGCCACACAAAATGTTGTTGAAAGAGCTTTGGCAAAAGAAGGCAAAACACGCCATGACCTTGGCCGTGAAGCCTTTATTGAAAGAGTGTGGGAATGGAAAAAAGAATACGGGAATAGAATTCTTCACCAAATCAGACGTTTAGGCGCATCTGTTGATTGGAGTCGTGAAGCTTTCACTATGGATGATAATTTGGCAAAAGCCGTGAGAAAAGTCTTTGTTCAGCTCTATAAAGAAGATTTAATCTATAAGGATAAATATATTATCAACTGGTGCTCACGCTGTCATACAGCTCTTGCTGATGATGAAGTCGAACACGAAAATAAAAAAGACAGCATTTGGCATATAGCTTATAAAGTTGTTGGCTCAGATAAAACAATCACTATTGCTACTACTCGCCCTGAAACTATTGTTGCTGATACTGCTGTTTGCGTGCACCCTGATGATGAGCGTTATAAAGACTTGATTGGCAAAAAAGTTCTTGTGCCTATGATAAATAGAGAAGTCACTATTATTGCAGATACTTATGTTGATATGGAATTTGGCACAGGCGCATTAAAAGTAACGCCAAGCCATGACCATAATGACTGGAATTTAGGACACGCTCATAATTTAGAATTTATCCAAGCTATTGATGATAATGGCATTATGAATGAAAATGCTGGCAAATACGAAGGCATGACAAAAGAAGATTGCCGCAAAAGTATTGTCGAAGATATTGAAGCACTTGGACAGCTTATTGAAATTAAACCTATAGATCATGCCGTAGGTGTTTGTTATCGTTGTAGAACTGTGGTAGAACCTCATGTTTCTACGCAATGGTTTATGGCAACTACAAAGATTGCTCCACGTGCAAGAGCAGCTGTGCCTAGTGAAATCAAAATGATTCCAGATAATTGGGAGAAAATTTACTACGGCTGGCTTGATAATATCCGTGATTGGTGTATTTCTCGTCAAATCTGGTGGGGGCATAGAATACCTGCTTGGACTTGCCAAGATTGTAATGAAATTATCGTAAGCGAAACTGATGTGACGGCTTGTTCAAAGTGCCAATCAAAAAATGTTGAACAAGATCCTGACGTTCTAGATACTTGGTTTTCTTCAGCTTTATGGCCATTTTCTACTCTTGGCTATCCAGAAACAACTAAGGATTTAGAAACTTTCTATCCAACTTCTGTTTTAGTGACAAGTTTTGATATTATCTTCTTCTGGGTTGCGCGCATGATTATGATGGGGCAACACTTTATGAATGAAGTGCCTTTCAAAGAAGTGTATTTCACCGCTTTGGTGCGTGATGCTTCTGGGCAAAAAATGTCAAAATCAAAAGGTAATGGCATTGATCCTGTTGAAATGTCAGATAAATACGGAACTGATTCTCTCCGCTTCACTCTCACTTCTCTTGCCGCTATGGTGCGAGATATTAAATTGTCAGAACAGCGCATTGAATCGAGCCGAAATTTCATGAATAAATTATGGAATGCCGCAAGATTTTCTCTTATGAATTTGGAGGGTTACACACCTAATCCTAACTTTAAAGCCGAGAAAATCGCAAAAGAGCAAGTGCATCATGTGTGGATTTTGCATCGCTTAGAAGAATTGAAAGCAGAAACTAAAAAAGGTATTGCGGCCTATCGTTTCAATGACGTTGCGCAAAATCTTTATAAATTCCTTTGGAATGAATTCTGTGATTGGTACTTGGAATTAGTGAAAATCGATATGAAAGAAGAGGGAGCGAAAAAGCAAGAAGCACAAGAAGTTTTGAACTTAGTTTTGAACGAATATCTTATCTTGCTTCACCCTATTGCGCCATTTATTTCAGCGCAGATCTATCAATCTTTGCCAAATAATCAAGGTAAAGACTTGGCAACAGTGCTTTATCCTGAGGAAAGAAAAGAATGCTTAAGAGCTGATATTGTTGAAGATATGCTCTTTATTCAAGACAGTATTTCGGCTGTTCGTACAATAAGAGCTGAACTCAATATCAATCTTGGCTTCAAATTGACAGTCTTGGCAAAGCCAGAAAATGTGCATCAAGCAAATCTTCTTGATTTTTCAAAGCCTTGGCTTTCCTTTATGGCAAAAGTAGAAAATCTTATTCTAGACGATGGGCGCGAAATTCCTAAAGCTTCTGCTTCACAAATTGTGAAAAAGGCTGAAATTATTGTATTTTTAGAAAATGCTATCGACTTTAATGTTGAATTAGCAAGGCTTGAAAAAGAGCTTGTAAAAATCGAAAAAGAATACAATATGTTATCAGGAAAACTTAAAAATGAGAAATATGTTTCAAACGCACCTGCAGATTTAGTTGCCGCAGACAAAGCAAGAGTTTCTGAGCTTGAAGTAGCAATTGAAAAAATTAATGCTTTGAAAACAAAATTCTCTCAACTTGTATAACTAGCTGAAATAAAAATGAATAATAATATACCTGAATCCCTACAATCTATTATTGATCAATTCGCACACTTTCCAGGTGTTGGGCAGAAATCTGCCATGCGTATGGCAATGGTGCTTTTGAAATGGAGCGAGAGTGAAGTAAAAAGACTTGGGCAAAATATCTATGAATTGCGCGATAAATTGCACCTTTGCACAGAATGCGGCGCTTTGTCTGACACTAATCCTTGCAAAATCTGCGCAGATCCTGACAGATTATCGCACATGATTTGCCTTGTGAGCGAATGGGATAGTATGCTCACCCTTGAAGAAGGCAACTTTTATCAAGGGAAATACTGCATTTTAGGTGGTTTACTTGGTTCGACTGAACGCTCAATGCTTGAAACAGACAGGCTTTTTCGCTTGCTCGATTCTGGCGAAGTGACGGAACTTGTTTTTGCTCTTGGCGCAACTTCAGAAGCAGAAGCCACTGCCTCCTATGTGCGAGAGCAAGTTTCAAGACTCTATCCAAATGTGAAAATTTCAAGGCTAGCTCAAGGCATTCCTCTTGGTGCAGAAGTTAAATTTATGGATAAAGAAACATTAAAACAATCACTTGCATTTAGGCAAGAATTATAATTTATATTCAATTATATTAAAAAGGACTAAACTATGCGTAGCGAAATTATGAAAAAAGGCTTTGAAAAAGCTCCTCACCGCTCCTTGCTTTATGCTTCAGGACTTACAAAAGACGAAATACGTCGCCCACTTATAGGTATATGCAATGCCGCAAATGAAATTGTGCCAGGGCATATCCATCTCGATAAAATTTCAGAAGCTGTAAAGGCTGGCGTTCGCTCTGCTGGCGGAACTCCACTTGAATTTCCTGCCATTGCTGTGTGTGATGGCCTAGCTATGAACCATGCGGGCATGCACTTTTCTTTGCCTTCTCGTGAAATTATTGCCGACAGCATTGAAATTATGGCAACAGCACACCCTTTTGACGCTCTTGTTCTTATTCCAAATTGCGATAAAGTTGTGCCAGGCATGCTAATGGCGGCTCTACGCCTCAATATTCCAACTCTTCTTGTTTCAGGCGGCCCCATGATGGCTGGCAAACACGGAACGGACTTAATTTCAGTTTTTGAAGCAGTAGGTAAAGTGCAACAAGGCGAAATGACAGTAGAAGAGCTTGAAAACATGGCTGAATATGCTTGCCCAGGTTGCGGTTCGTGTTCAGGTATGTTCACAGCAAACACCATGAACTGCATTTCAGAAGCTATTGGCCTAGCGCTTCCAGGAAATGGCACAATCCCTGCTGTACAAGCCGCTCGTATCCGACTTGCAAAACAAGCTGGCGCAAAAATTATGGAATTATTAGAAAAAAATATCTGCCCTCGTGATATCGTCAATGAAAAAGCAGCTTATAATGCCGTTGCTGTTGATATGGCTCTTGGCGGATCAAGCAATACTGTGCTTCACTTACCTGCTGTTTTCAAAGAAGCTGACCTTAATATTGATTTAGAAGTTTTTGATGTAGTGAGCAAGAAAACGCCTAATCTCTGCAAGCTTTCACCTGCTGGCTCTTATCACATTGAAGACTTGCACGCAGCGGGCGGCATTCCAGCAGTTATGGCGCGCCTTGCTGAAAAAGATTTGGTGCATACAGATGTATTGACTTCAATGGGCGCAACCTTGAAAGAAGTGCTTGAAAAAACTAAGGTAAAAGTAATTGATAATGATGTTATACGCGAACTAGATAATGCTTATCTCAAAGAGGGCGGCATAGCAATCTTGAAAGGCAATCTTGCTTTAAATGGTGCAGTTGTGAAGCAAAGTGCTGTTGCGCCTGAAATGCGTGTGCGTGAAACAGTAGCTAAAGTTTTCAATAGCGAAGAAGATGCCACAGCCGCTATATTAGGTGGAAAAATCGTGAAAAATGACGCAGTTATTATACGCTACGAAGGACCTAAAGGTGGCCCTGGAATGCGTGAAATGCTCACACCTACTTCTGTGATTTCAGGTATGGGTCTTGGTGCTGATGTTTTATTAGTAACTGACGGACGTTTTTCAGGTGGCACAAGAGGCGCAGCAGTTGGTCACGTATCGCCAGAAGCAGCGGAAGGCGGAATAATCGGCTTAGTTGAAGACGGAGATATTATTTTTATAGATATTGACAATCGCATTCTCGAACTCAGAGTGGACGAAGCCACATTGCAAAAAAGACGTGAAAACTTCAAACCTTTAGAAAAAGCCGATAAACTCAAATCACCTTTCCTACGTCGTTATGCAAAATCTGTAACTTCAGCCTCAACAGGCGCAGTAGTTGAATAATTGAGAGCAAAGCGAACAAAGCTTTAGCGAACAAGCAAGAATAACATTTCTTGCGCAGTGAGGATTTTGTGCCTAAGGCCAAAATATTTACGAGAAATATTAAAAAATACACGCTGACTCATAATCAGCGTGTATTTCACTTTAATAGTATCAAATCAATTGCTTCCTTGTTATCGAAGCATTTCGCCATAAGCTTGTTCGGCTGGATTATATTGTGAATTTCCGCAAGTAGGGCAAGAGGCAGAGTTTTGTTGCATTTGCATTTCTTGTCTTTGCTCTTGGGCAAAAATATTCATAGAATTATTCAGGTTTGCAAATGAGCCAGGTATTATATGCGGAACTTGCCCTTTTACTCCATTAAGCTCAAGCCCACATCTTTCTGCCATAAATTCTAAAGGTTTATAGTTTCCTGTTACTTGCATAATTTGGAATAGAGATTCAGCACCAAGCTTTGCGCCTGTGTCATAAGGATTTACTTCGCGTAAAAGAGTTGAATAAGGTTTACCAATTGCTTTTGCTAATTCTTTAGCTGGCATAGAATTATCTAAAACTAGATTATGGATGATGGTTGTAAATTCAGTAGTCATAATAGTTCTCCTGGTTAAAGTGGTTATTCATATTTGCGCATATATGATTTACTATATAATTACATCAAAATATCATATTGTCAATAATAAAATTATATTTTATTTATTTTTTAATAGAATATATCTTATAATCTATATTATAAAGCTTATAATTTGTATCTAACTATGTAGAATTATGGAGAATTTAATTATAAGTTATTTAATAACTAAATTTTATTTTATATCCTTATAAATAAAGTATTTTGCTTAGAATAAGGATAACTATAATAAAGAAATATAAAATTACTAATAATTGCACTTTTAATGAGTTTTTATAGAGAATATTTAGAAAAATATTCAATGATATTACTTGCTTAAAAGATAAGATTAGTATAAAGATATTTTAAAATTATACGATTAAATATGTATACAGCAAGGATTCTGTATAAAAAAGTTTAGAGTCGAGGTTTTATAATGGATACAAATACAGATAAAACTATCGGGAGAAAAATTGGTATTGGCAATAGAGAAGGCTCACTCTTGCTTGTCAATAATGGCATTGAAAAGATTGATAATCTTTCAAATTCTTGCGATGTGGCAAATGCGCATCAAAAACACTTTTCGCGACGTTCAGCCTTGAATATTCTTGCAATTTCTTGTTCAGCTCTTCTGCTCAATGGTTGCACAAGTCTTTTTTCATTGCTTTCACCAGTGAAAGGAAATACTACAGTATATAATTCAAATTCTTCTGCACCAACTTCAGCCTATGGGCAAAAAGTTGTAAAAACAGCGAGTAGTCAATTAGGCGTGAAATATGTACTAGGCGGAACTTCACCTTCAACAGGTTTTGATTGCTCTGGCCTCATTTATTGGGCTTATAAAGAGCATGGCATAAAAGTTCCTCGTGTCACAAAAGATCAAGCTTATGCTGGTATTCCAGCTCCAATGAATAAGTTAGAAGCTGGCGATATTCTCGTATTTGCCTCGTCTTCGGCGCCAAATAATCTGCACACTGCATTATATATTGGTAATCAGAAATTTATTCACAGTCCAAATAGCAGAAGTAAGGTGCGTGAAAATAGTCTTACAGAAAGCTATTGGGGCACGCATTTAGCTTTAGCACGCAGAATTGTCTAAATCACATAAATAAAATAAAATAAAGGGAAACTATATGTTTCCCTTTTGTGTTTAGAATGATTTAGGTTCATCAGTAAAGAGATTCTCGCGCGTATTTTCACTATAGTTGGGGTCAGTCCACATTTTGATAAGGCGAGCTATGTCCATACCAAGAGTGGAGGCAACTGTGTAAGTGGGATCAAAAGGCATGGCGGTATCGACTTTGAAGAAAACAAAATCCCTTGTTACTTCATAAGGCAAAAGTCCTGCATGGGCAATGCTCCATAGAAGATTACCATTAGCCACATCGTAAACCTCAATAATGATAGACATTTGCGTGTCAGCATTCGTTCCGCCGTCAAAGAAATAAGTTATATAGCCACCCACAAGAAATTCAGCGCCTTTTTGTCTGGCTGTATAAAGCGCATCTTCTACTCTATGCGGAGGATTCATTCTGGCGTATTCGAGGACAGAAAAAGTCTGTACTTGCAAGAATTGTTGCCAAATTATTTGTGAAATACCTTGAGAAATTCTATGTGGATTGAGCGTGTCTTGCGTGATACCCATAGGCACAAAGAGGGCAGTTGGAGGTGATTCAAGATTAATATTTGGGTGCAGGGTGACGAGCTGATTTCCTCGCACTACGCGGTTTGAGAGCTGAAAGGCTGCACCATTTTGCGTGTCAAAGGAAAAAGTTTCTTGGCTTGTGACTGTGTCGTATGCAGAATCAGCAACTGATATGCCTGTGTCAATCACAGAATTTACAGTTGAACAAGCACTTAAAGTGAGGCAAGAAAGCATAAGTATAAGTAAAGTAAATTTTTTCATGGTATTATCCCAATGTAGTAAAATCTTCAAGCGTCATAATTTTGTACACTTACACTCTGTTATGCAAGAATAGTTCCATTTATTTTATAACTTCAGCAATTAGCGTGGATTCATTTCTTGTTTCTAAATCACAAAGAGCAGTATGCGCACTTTTTTTCAAGCTGCACTTTGTTATATGTACTGCACCAGCTTCTTTTAGTCTTCTTTCGAGTTCTTCCCAGTCATAAAGCCATTTATGTCCCCAAGCACGGAAGTTGATATTTATCATTTCAGCTCTTGTTTTCACAAAGTCAAGCCCGTATTTTTCAAGGAAAACTTTTCCATTTTCAAGTGCTTTTTCATTTGTATAGAAATTAACTACATTTACTAAATCGGGCATAGCAATGCGCAGAACTCCGCCAGGTTTTAGCACACGCAAAAAATCTTTAATAGCTCTTTGACCTTCTTCTACAGTCAAATGTTCTAAAAAATGCTCATTGTAGATATAGTCAGCAAAATTGTCTTCAAAAGGCAAAGGATTTCTTAAATCACAATTCATATCAAGGACTTCTATGTTATTATCTGAATTATTATCAATATTAATCCAATCCATAAAATAGTTTCTACCACAGCCAATATGGAGCTTAATCGGTTCTTTAGCCTTCACAAAAGCAATGAGTTTTCTTTTCCATAATTCTTGAGTTTGCATGATTTTTTCCTTCTAAATCCATAAGTAGAGTAAGTGTACTAAATAGCTGGAAAATAGGCAATAAAAAAAGAGGAAACCATTTTAGTGGCTTCCTCTAATATTCTATTCAATTATCAACTATTCGTCGCCGAATTTGATAAAGCCTGGGTTTACATTTGGCATAGCGTTTACGATAAGTTCAACGATACCGCCATAGTACATATTGTAGTTTTCTGAGAGTTTGTTAATCTCAAGCAGTTCACGGATTTGACCTTTACAGTTCGAACAAGGTGCACAGATGTATTTTTGAATTGAAGGATCAATGCAATCAGAAAAAGCATTTGCGATTTGTTCAACTTTTTTACGACCTGAAACCATCATTCTCCAAGGTTCGATATCGTTACGGCTCATGATAGCAAAGCCAGAACCACCGCCACAGCAGTAGTTTTCAGCACCGTGTGGATGCATTTCTCTGAATTGTGGAGCGATTTTTTTCAAGATATCACGTTGTGGTTTGCTGATACCCATAAGACGAGCAATGTTACATGGATCGTGAAGGGTTACTGGGAAATTGTTGCGTGATGGGTCAAGTTTCAAGATGTCGCTATCAACAATATCACGAAGAATTGGGAAGCAAGATTCGCGTGGTACGTTCAATGCTTGTGGAAGCACACGGTCAGCAATAACTGTCAAAGCTTTGTGAGCGTGGCCACATTCTGCCATAACAATTTTCTTTACACCTAATTTTTTCGCTGCTTGAGCGTGCAAAAGAGCTGTACGAGCAAATTGTGCATCATCATAGAATGTTCCGTAGTTGATGGAGTCATAAGCGGCTAAGTCGCTAGAAAGTGTCCATGAAAGGCCAGCTGCTTCAAAGATAATTGAGAAAGCTGCAATGTTGTCAGGCCAAGCAATAACTTCACCAGCATTGTGGATAAGAAGAATGTCCGCACCTTCTACATCCCAAGGTGTTGTGAATTCAAAGCCTGTTTCTTCTGAGAAGTCTTCGTCAATAAATTCAATGCTTTCTTTACATACGTCGCCGTTCATACCTGTTGAAGAACCGACTTTCAATTGGTTCATAGAACCTTTTTCGTGCAATTCTTTTGGATACCAGCCAAATTCTTGTGAGAAAAGTTTTCTGATTTCACGAGCGATAAGACCGTTATCAATAGCGATTGGGCAAACTTGAGCACAACGACGGCAAAGGTTACAACGGTAAGCTAATTCAGCTAAACGGGTAACAGTTTTGAAGTTTAATTCAAAATCACCATAACGCAATTTTGCGAAAGGTTCTTTTTTGATGTAGAGTTTGTAAATTCTGCGGAAAATTTCTGAACGGAAGTTAGGGCGATACGCTTCGTGTTCGCCTGTTGCTTCAAAAAGGTGGCAAGCATCTGAACAAGAGTTACATTGCGCACAATATTCAAGGCTTGTTTCAAGCATTGGAAGGAAAGTCCAGTTATTTTCTTCTGTAAGAAGTTTTCTAAACGCATTTAAGAATTTTTCAACAATTGCATCTTCTTCTTCTTTTGATTTAGGTGTAGGGATTTGAAGAAGTGAAAGTGTGTCAAGGTTTGTGACAAATTCTGCTGATTGTTCTTCAGTCCAAGGAGTCCATTCATGGTCAATAACTTTTACGTGAGGAACTGGTTTTAGTTGTGATATAGGAAGGTCGATAAGTAGGCCTTCTTTTGTTGATATATCAGTAAGTTTAATATTTTGCATCGTTCTTAGTCCTTCAAAGTTTATTCTTTTTCTTCGGCTTGAGCAGGATTATGCATAGCAATTTCAGCCCAAGTTTTTTGACCGTCACCATTGATGTGAGAAGCTGACCAAGTTGGTTTACGGTTCAAGTTTTTGCCGATAGCTTCGTTGATTTTTGTGTCGTCAAGAGTTGGAGTATCGTCCCAACGAATGTTGTGCCAGGTGAAGTACTTCATGAAAAGGTGAGCCATATGTGTAGCAGGAACCAAGATCATAAGAGCAAATGTGTAAAGAGTGATGAACACATAACCAGCGTTTGGCAATGGGTTTGTGCCTTCGATAGGTGTGAAGCTAAATGTGATGAAGTTCATAATAAAGTCGCGGAAAGCTACATAGTATGAATCAGAAGTAGCATAAGCAATAAGGCCAAACAATGCCCAACCAGCGAAAACGATAAGGTTGAAATAGTGTTCAGGAGTTGAATAGGCACGAAGTGATGGTGAAGTTAATCTTCTTTGAAGAAGAAGAAGAGCACCGATCAAGATACCAAGTTTGCCAAGTAAAGCTGTGATATTAGCTAAGAATTCAATAATTCCAACGAACAAACCTTGAGTGATGCCACCAAGGCCGAACAATGCGCCTATAAAGGTAAGTCCGATTGAACCAAAGCAAAGGTAGATACCAGCGTGGAAAGGATAGGTGCGATTCCACAAGTCACGGTTGTGTTTGAAAGTGAGGTGCAACAAGAGCATTTCTTCTGCAAGTCCTTTAGCCATGCCAACAAGTGAATGTGTGCGAGGTTTTTTCCACCAATCCACTTCTTCAAGGTAAGAGCCGCCCCATGCTGCTCTTGCGCCTTCGTGTGGAACTGGGTAGAGTTCCCAACGGATGTGTAAAGGACGGGACATAAATTTCTTTGCCTTTGACAAAGACAAAATGAGGCAGACAACAATGGCTGCGTAGCCCAAAAGGTAGGTAACTGTAATCATGTAACATTATCTCCATCTAATATTAGAGTTATAAAAAATCTAAAGCAGTATAACGCTATTTTATAAGACGGTCAATAGATTTTTGTAGCAAAGTGGTGGGTTGTGCTGTAACTAGCTGATATTATAGTTTGTTATTTTATTTTTTTTATGCTGAACCATGAACTTTGAGGATAAAAATGAGCTATTTTTTGCATATATTTCTCAGTAAAAGAAAGAGTTAGTTTGTAACTATCTGAAAAATAAGATTTAATATTCTCGCTTGCTTTTGTTTTTTCTTGTGAAATAAAGTTCTTGTTTTTTTCAAGTTCTTTTAAAATCGCGTTTGCAAGTGCTTTTTTAGTATCCATGCCATTTTCCAAATCTTCCACATGAT
>CAYJFE010000025.1:0-29965 GCA_964369165.1 uncultured Desulfovibrionaceae bacterium
TTCGCTATGCTCATACGCCAAGGGCTTATTGAGCAAGTTTTTCCTTAACGTATGGCACTAAACCGCCCTTATCTAAAAGCTCCTGCATTGAAGCTGGAAGCGTAGGAATAGCGTATTCTTTACCTGTTGAAAGATTTTTCATAACACCTTTTGTTGTGTCAACTTCAACTTCATTGCCGTCTTGAAATTCTTTGTAATCATCGCCAACTTCAAGAAGCAATAAGCCCATATTGAAAGCATTGCGATAGAAAATTCTTGCAAATGAATGCGCAATAACTAATGGCATACCTGCGCCTAAAATAGCTACTGGAGCGTGTTCGCGGCTTGAACCGCAACCAAAGTTTTTACCAGCAACAATAAAATCGCCCTCATTTACACGTTTTACCCAGCCTTCTTCAAGCCCTTCCATGCAGTTAGAGCCAAGCACTTTTGTGTCAGTTGAAACCAAGAAACGCGCAGGAATAATCGCGTCTGTATCAATATGATCACCAACTAAATGAACTTTACCTTTATAATACATATGTTTTTATCCTCTTATTTAGACTTTGCTTGGATTGATGATTTTACCTGCAATAGCAGAGGCCGCCGCTACAGATGGATTTGAAAGATACACAAATGACTTGAGTGAACCCATACGACCTTTGAAGTTACGGTTTGTTGTGGCAATAGCTACTTCGCCATCACCCAAGATTCCCATATGTCCACCAAGGCAAGGGCCACAAGTTGCAGGGCCAACAATACAGCCAGCGTCCATGAATATTGAGATAAGTCCTTCATCAAGCGCCATTTTCCAGATAGTTGGTGTGGCTGGCAAGATAATGCAACGAACTTTTTTATCTACTTTTTGACCTTTCAAAACTTCTGCTGCAAAGCGTAAGTCAGAAATACGTCCATTTGTGCAAGAACCAATAACCACTTGGTTTACTTTCACATCTTTCACTTCGTCAACGTCTTTCACATTATCAGGAAGATGCGGGCAAGCCACAACTGGATTCATGCTTGTTACATCAAACTTGATTTCTTGCTCATAAGTCGCATTTTCATCAGCTTTTAAAAGCATATTATTCGGGCGTTTATGGGCTTTACCGTATTCTTGTGTTTTTTCATCAGAAGCAAATAATCCAACTTTACCCCCAGCTTCAATAGCCATATTGGCAATAGATAAACGCTGCTCTACTTCAAGATTTTCAATAGTATCGCCGTCAAATTCAAGGGCTTTATATAAAGCTCCATCAACACCGATTTTGCCAATGAGTGAAAGCATTAAATCTTTGCCTTGCACATATTTAGGAAGAGCGCCTGTGTAAGTTGCGCGAATGGTTGGTGGAACTTTAAACCAAGTTTCGCCAAGAGCCATACCGCCAGCAATGTCAGTTGAGCCCATGCCTGTAGCAAATGCGCCAAGGCCACCGTATGTGCAAGTGTGCGAATCAGCACCGATAACGATATCGCCAGCGCCAACAAGGCCTTGTTCTGGCAATAAAGCGTGCTCTACACCGCAATCTCCGCCTTCATAGTAATGGGTAATACCCATTTCTTCGGCAAACTGTCTGGTGACAAGAACCTGATTTGCGGATTCGATATCTTTTTGTGGTGTGAAATGGTCCATGACAAGGGCAATTTTGTCCTTATCGAAAACTTTTTTTGCTCCCATTTCTCTGAAAGATTTGATAGCAAGTGGGGCGGTAATGTCATTTGCAAGGACGAGATCGACCTTACATTGAACAATTTGTCCTGCTTCTTTAATTGTATCTTGCGTGTGTGACTGTAAGATTTTTTCTGCAAGTGTAAGTCCCATAAAACATTCTCCTTAAAATAAAACTGAATCATTAATCTTTATTATCTCTTTCTTTCTTCACAAGGCGATTTAAAGCGTCAATATAGGCAATGGCAGAGGCCTTGATAATATCAGGATCTGCGCCTTTACCTGTGGTCGATAAACCTTGATCTACAATATTTACAGTAACTTCGCCTTGTGCGTCAGTTCCGCCTGTAATTGCATTAACCGTATATTTTTCTAAAACAGGGCTACGCTCCGTCAAATGTGAAATCACATTCAAAGCCGCATCAACAGGGCCTGCGCCAAAACCAGCGTATTTTTTAACGCTATCGTTTATTTGCAAGGCAACTGCCGCTGTGGCAGGAAGTTCACCCGTGCCCGATTGCACAGAAAGAGAGATAAGCTTATATGTGTCTGGCACACGATAAATTTCGCCCATAATAAGAGATTCAATATCTTCATCGTGTATAACTTTTTTCTTGTCAGCCAAGACTTTAATGGCTGCAAAAATAGTTTCTAATTTTTCATCGTCAAAAGTATAGCCAAGAGCTTCTAGTTTTGAACGCACAGCATTTCTGCCTGAGTGCTTACCTATAACAAGCTCAGAAGTGGTGCGTCCAATAGATTGCGGAGTCATAATTTCATAAGTTTCACGATTTTTGAGCATTCCGTCTTGGTGAACACCTGATTCGTGCGCAAAAGCATTTCCGCCAACAATGGCTTTATTTGCTGGAATTGGACGGCCTATAATCATAGAAAGCAAACGGCAAGCAGGATAGAGCTGTTCTGTAATGATATTAGTAGTATAAGGATAAATATCGCTACGAATTTTCATGGCAACAACAAGCTCTTCCAAAGCGGCATTACCAGCACGCTCGCCAATTCCGCAAAGTGTTACTTCAGCTTGCCTTGCGCCAGCATTTATAGCCGCCAAAGTGTTTGCAACACCAAGACCCAAGTCATTGTGGCAATGCACACTAAAAGTGGCTTTGTCAGCATTTGGAGTGTTGTCGATAATATATTTCACAAATGCGCCATAATTATCAGGGGTTGCATAGCCAACAGTATCAGGAATATTGATAGTTGTTGCGCCAGCATCAATAACGGCAGTAAAAAGTTCTACAAGAAAATCTTTATCAGAACGTGAAGCGTCTTCAGCTGAAAATTCCACATTTGTAGTGTATTTTGCAGCGTGCGAAACACCAGCTACAGCCATTTTCACCACTTCTTCAGGAGTTTTGCGTAATTTATATTCCATATGAATAGGTGAAGAAGCCAAAAATGTATGTATTCTTGGGTGTTTGGCATCTTTGATAGCCTCCCAAGTTTTGTCAATATCGCCTATAACGCAACGGGCAAGGCCTGCCACTTCGGCTTTTTCTAAAGAATTTGCAATAGCCTGCACAGCTTCAAAATCGCCGCTACTTGAAGCAGGAAAACCAGCTTCAATCACATCTACACCAAGATTTTCAAGCTGAGCTGCAAGACGTAGTTTTTCTTGCAAATTCATTGTTGCGCCAGGGCTTTGTTCGCCGTCTCTCAAAGTAGTGTCAAAAATTTTAATGACGTCCATAATACTCACCATTAATTATTAAATTATCCAACTAAAGTGGAATATTAATACATAGCTAAATTCTTATTTTTTTGCAAGGTTTTAATTCTTAGCAAAAACACGGATAACCATTTGAAATAAAATAATAAAATATATTTTCTACCCTTTTGAATTTTTTCTACAATAATATGATACTATTTGCTTACTCTATTTTCTTTACTATTTCTAAAGATTTTGCTATAGAAAGTGCATGAAATTGAAACTTTACATTTCTTATGTAGGCACAAATTATTGCGGCTGGCAATTACAAGATTTGACACATACAAATATCGACGAATATCGCCCGAC
Organism: uncultured Desulfovibrionaceae bacterium; assembly: GCA_964369165.1. Taxonomy (GTDB): domain Bacteria; phylum Desulfobacterota; class Desulfovibrionia; order Desulfovibrionales; family Desulfovibrionaceae; genus CAYJAZ01. Next base: position 3,681 of record CAYJFE010000025.1, read on the forward strand.
CATTCAAGCCGAATTAGAAAAAGCTTTTGAAGAGCTTTTCAAAGCACCAACGCGTATTTATGGCGCAAGCAGAACTGACAGCGGCGTGCATGCTGAGGAGCAAATTGCTCATTGCGTTTTGCCTTTTGAGCCTAAAAATATCACTTGGGAACGAGCGATTAATAATCTTCTACCTCACGATATACGCGTAAACCGTGCAGAACTTGTTGATGACACCTTCCATGCGCAATTTAATTCTATTGGAAAAGTGTACACCTATTCACTTTGGACAAATCCCATCTACACCCCTCCAAAGATATATCCCTACACTTGGTCTTGCCAAAACCTTCATAGGCAAGACATTGAAACAGCTATTTCTTATTTAATCGGCAAGCAAGATTTCAAGTCATTTCAAAATGCAGGAACAAGCATTGAAAAAACTGTTCGCATTTTGGAACAAATAGAAATTCAAGAAATTTCAGAATTTCAGCTCGATTTTATTTTTAAAGGCAATGGCTTTTTAAAACAAATGGTAAGAAATATTATGGGGCTCTTGGTTTATGTGGGGCGTGGGCGCATAAAACACGAACAAGTGCCTGAAATTATAACAAATAAAGAAAGAACTTCCCTCTTTCCCACAGCTCCAGCAAAAGGGCTTAGCCTCACAAAAGTAATTTATTGAGAAGCATATGAAAAAATTAAATATACTCCACATAGCCAATGTGCGCTTTTTTAATGCAACCTTTTGGTATGCCATGCAATTATCTAATGAACTTTGTAAGATGGGGCATAATTCAAAAATCATTACTCTAGCAAATACTAAAGCAGACAAAAAAGCTGAAGAATTAAATATAAACAAAATTGCCTTGCCTTATGACCAGAAAAAAACCAGCCAACTTCCTAAAATTTATAAATTTTTCAAGAAACTTATAGAAGAAGAAAAGCCAGATATTATAAATTGCCACAGGGGCGAACTTTTTCCACTTTTTATTTATTTCAAAAAGAAATACGGCTATAAACTTGTGCGCACAAGAGGCGATCAAAGGCTTGCAAAAAATTCTCTCATCAACCGTTATTTTTATGCAGAAGTAAGTGATGCTGTCATCGCAACCAATTCAAAAATTACAAATCATTTGCGTGACAAATTAAATGTTCCCATTTGCAAACTTCACACAATTTTAGGCGGGGTTGATACAAAATATTTCGTCAAAGATAAAAGCAAAAATAGCGAAACAAAAGCACAATTTGGCTACAATGAAAAAGATTGCATTATTGGTCTTTTAGGCAGGCTTGACCCTATTAAAGGACAAAAAGAAAGCATAGAGGCACTTGCCCTTGCTTTTAAAAAAGCCAAAGAAAGAAATATTGACATAAGCAATCTAAAACTTTGCATTATTGGCTTTGATGAAATAAATACAGCAGAAGAACTTTATAGCCTTGCAGAAAGAAGTGGAGTGAGAAATAATATTTTTGTCACAGGCAGGGTTTCAGAGGTGCGCGCCACGCTGAATATGTGTGATTTTGCCCTTATTTCCTCACTAGGCTCAGAGGCCATAGCAAGGGCAGCCCTAGAATTTATGGCTTGTGATATACCTCTCATTTCTTCTGATATTGGTGTTATGCCAGATTTAATTTCTGAAAAAGCTCTTTTTTCGCATTATGAAAATGCTATTATTCAAGAAATGGCTGAATATTTTATAAAAATTTCACTTATGCACAAAACACAAAAACTTGACGACAGGCACGCAAAAGAATATATTTTATTGCAAGAGCTTTTAGCGGTGCAAAGAGAAAATATAAAAGAGCTCTCACTCGAAGCTTTTGCTTCAAAAACTTTAGAAATTTACAAAAACATTTAAATCAATGGTAGAAGGATAGAGAAATGAATTCTATTTTCGCAAGTGATAATACAGTTGGTGTTCACCCTACAATTATGGAAGCCATGGCAAAAGCCAATGTTGGCGCGTGCAAACCTTATGGCGAAGACGAATATTGCCAAGCGGCTGAAGTAGAAATAAGAAAAGTTTTTGGCGATGACATTGACATCTATTTTGCTCTAAACGGCACAGGCGCAAATGTGCTTGCACTTCGCTCAATTCTTCGCCCTTGGCATGGCACAATTTGTTCAGACGTTTCACATCTAAACACCGATGAATGCGGCGCGCCTGAAGCGTGCACAGGCTCAAAACTTTTGATTGTCCCCTCTGAAAAAGGCAAACTCACAACCCCTGCCATGAAGCATTATTTGCTTGATTTGACTAATGTTCACCATGTAAAGCCTGCCATGGTTTCTATTACGCAAACAACTGAGCAAGGCACTGTCTATACTATTGACGAAATCAAGTCTATCACAAAATTTGCGCACGATAACGGCCTTTATGTGCATATGGACGGCGCAAGAATTTCAAATGCTGTTGCCGCTTTAAATTGTGACGTTAAAGAATTTACTAAAGAAGCCGGCGTTGATGTACTTTCTTTTGGTGGCACAAAAAATGGCATGATGATGGGCGAAGCCGTCATTTATTTTAATAAAAATCTTGCTAAAGACTTTTACCAAATGCGCAAACAAAGCTTACAACATCTTTCAAAAATGCGCTTTATTGCAGCCCAATTCATTGCATTCTTGCAAGATGATTTATGGATTAAAAACGCTACTCACGCAAATGAAATGGCAAAATATATGGCGCAAGAACTTTCAAAAGTGCCGAATATCACTATTTCGCGTCCAACAGAAGCAAATGCAGTTTTTTCAATTATGACACCAGCGCTTATAGAAACTTTACAAAAAGATTATTATTTCTATGAGTTTACCCCTGAAATCCACGAAACTCGACTTATGTGTTCTTTCGCAACAACAAAAGAAGATATAGATTTATTTATCAAAAAAGCAGTCGACTGCCAAAAATAGCCAATCATATAAACACATTAGCCCTATTGACTTTTATTGCAAAATAGACGATTATAGCTTTCTCATACTAAAGGAAGTTTATGGATATTTACGGTATAATTCCGGCTCGCTATAAAAGCACACGATTTGAAGGTAAGCCGCTTGCAATGATTCAAGGTAAGCCAATGTTTTGGCACGTCTATAATCAAGCTAAGAAAGCAAATCTTCAAGAAGTCTATCTTGCAACTGACGATGAAAGGATTGAAAAAGCCGCTAAAAAATTTGCTGTTCCTTGTGTTATGACAAAAGAAGAGCATAATTCAGGTTCCGACAGAATTTGCGAAGCGGCTGCCCTGCTCAATCTTCCTGATTCCGCTATTGTTGTCAATATTCAAGGCGATGAACCGCTTATTGAACCGCAAATGATTGATGAATTGACAATGCCTTTTCTTGCCAAACCTGGTGTGCAAGTGTCAACCTTAGCGCATAAACTTGATACTATAAAGGATAAAGAACGCTTTTTATCGGCAAATACTGTAAAAATAACTCTAGACAGTAATAATAATGCCCTCTATTTTTCTCGTTCGCCTATTCCTTTTACAAGAGAAAACCATGAAAAATCACATACTTTTTATGCTCATATAGGGCTTTACGCTTTTCGCTATGACATTTTAAAGCTCTTTACTTCTCTGCCTGCTTCAGAATTAGAAGAAAGAGAAAAACTTGAGCAATTAAGACTTTTAGAAAATAATATTCAGATACAAGTTGTCACTACAGAGTTCTTTTCTTTAGGAGTAGACACTCTTGAAGATTTAGAAAAAGTGCGCACACTTCTGGATAACTAATATAAAAGGTTTACTATGTCTCAAAGATTTTCACAATTGCGCACTGAAGCTGCCTCAATTCCTCGCTATGTAAGACAAGAAAACCTTGTCACTGCCGTTCGAGTGATGAGAAATCTTTTGCAAAGCATGACAAGCAAAAACATTCCCAAAAAAGATCGTGAAGAAGCTGAAAAGCACGTCGATACTGGACTTTTTGCTATTATGCTTCATCCACGTATAAAAAAAGAATTTCAGATGGAAATCCAGTATAAGCCGGGTAATGAAAAAGAAGTCGCCGATTATATGGACATTATTCTTGAAGTTTTTGATGAGGAAATACGCCTTACGCATCAACAAGAAAGTGCAGAATTTCAAAATAACGAAGACGATCTTAGCGAAGAAGCTCTACTTGAATCACTCAAGCAAGAGCAGAACGAAAAATTACACAAAGCCCTCACCTATTCAGCTACTGGCTTTTTAGATCAAGCAGAAGCTCTTTTTAAAGAAATTATGCAAAGTAAGGGCACGAGTGCTGAAGCTTTTGTTACTTTAGCTGTGTATTTTCATGAAAATAATGAAATAGACAGGTGCATCACTTGTTATCAAAAAGCCCTTGAGCTTGAGCCTGACAATGCGTCTTGGCACAATAAACTAGCTATGATTTTACGAAAGGCAAAAAGATTTGAAGAAGCTGAAAAAAGTTATTTCGCCCTTGCAAAATTAGTAAAAAGAAGCGCCCCTTTATACTTCAACTTTGCCAGACTTTATCTTGAATGGGAACAATTCGATAAAGCTGTAAAAGCAGGGAAAGCTGCGCTTAAACTTGACCCCGAATTCAATGAAGCAAAAAAATTGCTTCGCTACATTGACAAGCTGCAAAGTCAATAATTATAATTTCACACGAGTAGTGCATGAAAGAAAAAATCACACATCTTAGTTTTGATAATAGCGAATACGCAAGCCAGCTTTTTGGCCCTATGAATAGTCATTTAGACTTCATGGCGGATTTGAGCCATACAGCTATTTCCTCCATGGGTAATGAGCTCTATATCAAAGCAAAAGATAAGCATACAACAAAGAAAGAACTTGATATAATTGCAAATGTCTTTATGCAATGCTATGCTCTTATTAAAGACGGTTCGCAAATCAAAACAGAAATTTTTGAGCAAGCCTATGCTATTCTTACAGAAAAACCTAATGAAAATATTCAGGCAGTTTTTAGTAATTATACAGTAATCAAAGCGCCCAAAAAGACTATAATTGCCCGTAATCAATCGCAAAAAAATTATATTGATCTTTTACAAAAACACGACATAGTCTTTGGTATTGGCCCTGCTGGAACTGGCAAAACCTATTTAGCAGTCGCTATGGCTTTGCACTTTTTGCTCACAAAAAGAGTAAAGAGAATAATTCTCACTCGTCCTGCCGTTGAAGCTGGCGAAAAACTTGGCTTTTTACCCGGCACTATGACTGATAAAGTAGATCCTTATCTTCGCCCACTTTTTGATGCCCTTGACGAAATGCTCGGCCATAGCCAATTTGTGGCAAGGCAAGAAGCAGGCATGATTGAAATTGCCCCCCTTGCTTTTATGCGTGGGCGCACACTTTCCGATGCTTTTTTAATCCTTGACGAAGCGCAAAATACTACGCCTGAACAAATGTAAATGTTTCTTACTCGTATGGGTTTTGGCGCAAGAATGGTCATCACAGGCGATGTTTCACAGATTGAGTTACCCCCTACTCCAGTGTTTGATTCAAATGGACAACAAGGCAGATGGGCACCTCGTGCTGTACGCTCTGGTCTTGTCGAAAGCCTTGATATACTCAAAAACACTCAAGGCATAGGAATATATAAATTTTTAAACTCAGATGTTGTGCGTCACCCTATGGTGAGTCGTATAGTAAATGCTTATGATAAATACCAAAACAAATAAATTTAGTATAAGAGAATTTTATAAATTAATTATAAGTTCTCTCAAATTTCATTATGCTGGCCTTGCCACTTGGTCAATCTTTTTTGCAGTCTTAGTGTTATCTGTCTTGACGGGGCTAAGGCATGAGTCGACGAATAGAATATTTATGGCTGGCGAAATTGCCACGAATGATATTTATGCCGAACGCACTATACGTGTTGAAGACTCGTACGCAACGCAATTAAGACGTGAACAAACCATGGCTTTGCAACCTCTTGTCTTTGATCTAGACAAGACAAATGTGAAAGATTTACGCACGAATGTGATAGATCTTCTCACCAGCGTAACCTCGGAAGGTCTTGATATTGCAAGTCTTTCTGCCATACAAAAAGCTTTCAACACAAAATACCACACAAATTTTGATAGAGCATTTTTTGCCACTTTTGCCTTTACTCATCTGCAAAAATACCTCACAGAAGTTTTGCTTGTAGAGGCGGAAGATATTTTAAATCAAGGAGTCTTTGCAGATAGAAATCAAATCGCTGACACTCCCTCTGCTATTCTTATAAGGGATACAAAAAGCGGGAATGAATCTCTACTTGTGCCAAGCGCAAACCCATTGCCAGATCTTTATTCTTTCTATCTCAACATAAGCCAAGAATTAAGCACATCAAATCTCACACCACAAGAAAAAGAAGTTTTATTACAGCTCTTTGAAGCTCTTGCTAAACCCACATTGCAAATAAATAATAAGGCCACTTTAGAAAGAGCTTCAAGCGTAGCCGCAGCTATTCCCCCCATCTATTATTATATACAAAAAGGCGAGAAAATTGTTTCAGAAAATGATATAGTCAGCCGTGAACAGCAATTAAAAATGCAATCACTCTACAGATTTACGGCTAGAAAGATAGACTATACAAAATCAGCGGGTGTCTTTATTCTTGCTTTATGCTTCACCTACGGGCTTTTCTTTTCGCCAGCAAGTTTGACCGGCACAAGACTTTACCCACGCGTGCAATATTTTATAGCCTTTATCATTCTTTCGTATTCGCTTCTTTCCATGCTTGTGGGCTTTTATTTTCAAACAGGCCTTGAACAGTCGCAAAGAGAAATATGGGCCTTTGCTCTGCCTATTGCAAGTGCGGCTGGCCTTTCGGCCTTAGTTTTCTCGGCAAGGCGCTTCTTTAGTTTGAGTCTTATCATCTCGCTTTTTGCCACACTCTTCTTACAAGGAAGTATAGCTTTATTCTTGTTCTTCTTCCTTTCTTCAATGCTCAACACATTACTCATTATGCGCTCACAAAGCAGGCAAGATGTTGTCACAAGTACACTTTTACTCTATTGTGGGCAATTATTCTTTGGTTTTGGCGCGATTTTATTCGATCTTACCGAACTTACGCTTTTACCCGAAGCCTTCTTTGCTGTTACAATAAATACTGTGCTTTCCCTTTTCTTAGTTTTTGCTTTAAGTCCGCTTGTAGAGATGTTTTTCAACCTCACCACACGCTTTAGGCTTATGGAACTTATGAACCTTGAAGAGCCTTTATTGCAAGAACTTATGATGACAGCACCTGGAACCTATCACCATTCTATTATAGTTTCAAACCTTGTAGAAGCTGGCGCAAATGCGATAAATGCTAATAGCTTACTTTGCAAAGTTGCCGCTCTTTATCACGACATTGGCAAAATAACTCGCCCTGAATACTTTATAGAAAATCAATTTAAAATGGCTAATAAGCACGATTCTCTCGCTCCTGCTATGAGTGCGCTTATTATTATTTCGCATATCAAACAAGGTGTTGAATTGGCGGAGAAGTACAATTTAGGGCGTGAAATTATTGACTTAATAAAACAACACCACGGCAATAGATGTATGTCATTCTTCTATAACAAAGCAGTAAACTCACACAAAGGCGAGGGCGAGCCTCCAAAAGAAGCTGATTATTGCTATCCTTACAAAAAACCGCAAACCAGAGAAGCCGCCTTGCTTATGCTTGCAGATGCTATTGAAGCTTCAAGCAGAACTTTAGTTGAGCCTTCACCTGGAGATGTGCGCGCGCACGTCAACCGCATTGTTCAAGGCATTTATGCTGAGGGGCAATTAGACGAATCTGAATTGACTTTTAAAGATTTAAATATGGTATCTGAAGCCTTTATACGCATTGTTATAGGCCTTTTCCACCACAGGATTATTTATCCTGAAGCAAAGAAATAATTATTTACGGACTTTTATGAAATGTTTTTCCATCTCTTTGGGTTGCCCAAAAAATAGAGTAGACACAGAAAGATTGCTTGGCTCTTTGCCAGCTATTGAAATGGTTGAAGAAGTATTCGATGCTGAGCTTATTGTCATCAACACTTGCGCCTTTATTGCGCCTGCCATACAAGAAACAATACAAACCATCTTAGCCTCCATTGAAGATATTAAAGAAATGCCTCAAAAGCCTTTCTTGGCGGTGGCTGGTTGTTTGAACGGCAGATTTGATGTTTTAGAGCTCAAAAAAGAATTGCCAGAAGTTGATCTATGGCTCAAACCAAATGAGCTTGAAACTTGGGTTGATCAGCTTTGCCATGCTCTTCATGTTCAAAGCCCCGAAAAATCACGCTTAATCAGCACGCTTCCTTCTTATGCTTGGATGAAAATTGGCGAAGGCTGCACGCATAGATGCTCATTTTGCACTATTCCGTCAATTCGTGGCAAGCATATCTCTTATGAAAAAGATTTTCTTGTCAATGAAGCAAAACTTGCTGGCTCGCAAGGTGTGAAAGAAATAATCCTTGTAGCACAAGATGTTACCTCATGGACTAATCCACAAGACAAAAAATCATCAAATAGGGGCTTGCTTCCTTTGCTTGAAGGACTTATTTCTATTGATGAAATAGAAAGAATACGTCTTATGTATCTCTACCCATCTGGCTTGACCGACGATTTACTTTCCTTTATGGCTGAAGGAAGTAAGAAAATTCTGCCCTATTTTGATGTGCCTTTACAGCACGCACACGAAGATATTTTAAAGAAAATGGGGCGTCCATTTGCCTCTAACCCTTATACAATTGTGGAGAAAATCAGAAAATATATGCCTCATGCGGCATTAAGAACTTCGCTTATTGTTGGTTTTCCTGGCGAAGAAGACAAACATTATCAAGAACTTTGCTCTTTTGTTGAAGATGTGCGCTTCCATAATCTTGGTGTCTTTGCTTACGAGCAAGAAGAGGGCACTAAAGCTGCTGAAATGGAAAATCAAATCGAGGCTGAAATCAAAGAAAAAAGGCGTGACAATCTTATGCAGATTCAAGCAGAAATCAGCGAAGAAATTCTTGCCGAATACCTTGGAAGCGAGCAAGACTTGCTTATTGATGCAGCTTTAGAAGATTGGCAAGGATTGTTTAGCGCACGCACATGGTTTCAAGCGCCTGAAGTTGACGGCATAACTTATGTCAGCGCGGATCCTGAGCTTGGAAACGAGCTCGAACCTGGGCAAATTGTGAAAGCTGAAATCATTGAAACGAAGGAATACGATTTAGTTGCCCTCGCTTAATCGAAGTATCTAAAGCTTCGGCAAATGATACGCACTATAATGATACGCCCTAATCTTGCTTTTTTACTTGTACAGATTTTAGCTAGTAAACCAAAATCTGAATTTAACTATAAATATAAATACAAATTTTAAATTAACGAAAGAGTTTTATTGTGAAAGCCTTATTGAATTTTTTATTACTATTGCCCCTACTTGTGTCAATCCCAGCCTGTGCTATACACTCAAGCAATTATTTTGACGCTAGTGATTTACAAATCGAACAACTTATAGGCACTTGGGAAGACGGCGACACTGTCTATGTTTTCGAAAGAGATGGCGAATTGCATTCTCCTGAACATACAAGCACATCGGCTAATTCATGGGAAGTTGTGAATGACACACTTATTCTTACTTTCTTAGATTCACCCATTGCACAGCCAAGAAAAGAACATTGGAAAATTCTTTTTCTGCGTCCACAAAGCATGACCCTACAAAATCAAGAAAATGAAAAAAGAACTTTTGATAAAATCAGCATGAAAGATATACGCACAATCAATGGCGAACTTTACTTTTTAGAACGCATTGCCTTGCCACCTGAAATTGTCTTACGCATTGATATTCTTCAAAATAATAAAATCCTTCATTCTTCATTGCATACAAAAAATGGCAATGCACCTATTCCATTCAACACATATTTTTCAGAAGACGACATCGAAAATGAAGGAAATTTACTACTTTCAGCCATAGTCTATTATCAAGAAAATGCTATCTTCCACACTGAAAATCCAACAAATTTACCTCTTGAATCAGACACGCTTGAGCCTATCAGATTGATTCGCTCAGATCCTTATGAATTAGTGACTGAAGATTTAGAAGTGCCTTTAGCCTATTCTTTTTATAAGGAAGATGGTCGAGATTTTGCTGCCGCTCAGCTCTATTTGCAAGAAGAAAATCTCTTTTTCTTATTACAACAAAAAGGCAAGAGAGGGCAAATAACCGGAAGATCGCAAGACAGTGAGATTATTTCTTGGGGGCATTGGAATCAAACAAGTCGAGGCCATGGCATAGAGCTTTTATTGCATACTGGCGAAGCTTTGCTCGGTTCTGTAAACCCTAATCATGCGCTTACCTTTGAAAATTTGCCTTCTTTTGAAAATTATTCTCCTATACATTTTAAAGAAATCGAGCTTTCAGGTAAAAAATCACGCTCTTTTCAAATTATAGGTGAAATTAAAAAGAATGGTATGTCATATTCCTTCACGCCTTGTCATGTAGACTCAAGCTATCCACTTGAAATCACCGAAGAAAATATTCAAATTACTCAAAGCACTTTTGCTCAAATAGAGGCGCAATTCTCTCGCAAGGACAATAGACCAAGTTTTATCCTCAATTCCATACTATCAATAAAAGACGAAAATCTTTGCCCAAAGAAGGATAATCTTTATCCTTTAGAAAATACTTATTGGCGACTTCTGACTTTAGATGATAAAGAAATTATGAAAACTGAAAATGCTGAACCGCATCTTATCCTTAGAATTAACGAGAGCAACAAGAAAAATACTGCAATAATTCAAGGTGATGGAAGCGGATCTGACGGATGTAATTCATTCTTTCTTTCTTGGAAGCAAAATAGTTCTACTGAAATGGTGCAGGATTTTGACCTTATGCTTGGCGGCGCAACCATGCGTCTTTGTAATGATGAAGTGAGTGCACAAGTGACTAACTATATGCAAGCACTTGATAAAGCAGACAATTACACAATTAAAGGTTCAATCTTAGAATTAAAACAGCAAGAGGAAGTTCTTGCAAGCTTTGAAGCAGTGGACCTCTAAATATGCAGGACATTGCTCTTATTCTTAGTATTGGAAAATTCCGAGAATACGATGCATGGCTGCGACTCTTAACTAGGCAAAGTGGCATAATTACAGTATTTGCCTTTGGTGCAAGCAAAAGCAGAAGAAGATTCACAGGCTGCCTTGATACTTTCAATATTGTCAATGCAAGCATAGAAAAAAGTCGTAAAAAAGACTTTCTGCAACTTCTTGAAACAAGTCTTATTGAAAGCCTTGCTCTGCGCGAAGATTGGCGTATTCAAGGCATAGCCGCGAATTGTTTACGTTTTGTTGAAGCCTTAGGCATTGCGCCTGAAACAAGCGAACAAAGTTTTGATTTTATAACTGAATTTTTAAAAAGATTGCCGAATTACCCAAATTCTCACAATGAGGCAAACCTTCTGCCACCTCTTTTTCGCTTCAAACTTTCATGTATTCAAGGCTATGCGCCCAGTCTTACAACTTGTGCACACTGCAAATCAGAAGCTTTAGGCAATAAATTCATTTTTGCGGTACAAGAAGGAGGAATTCTCTGCCAAAAATGCCGTGAAAAAACATTTTCTTCTTCCTTGCAAATTTCTTTATCAAAAGATACATTAAGTTTTATGCAAGATGTGCAGGCTTTATCTCCTTATATTTGGCTTGAAGAAGATATCCCTACGAAGATTGCACAAGAATATGGACAAGTGATTGACGCTTTCACACAATACCATATTGGCCTTGAATGGCAAAAAAATCGCTTTGTAAGCACTTAATTGAGCAAACATTTAAAATTAAATACTTTGTAAAAGAGGTAGAGAATGAAAAAATGTCTTTTTCTTATTCATGGTTATACAGCTGAAAAAAATCATATGAATCCCCTTGAAATCACGTTAAATGAATTGAATGCTGCCCAAGGTTTAGATTTTTCAATCTATAATGCTTCCATTTTTGGACACGACAATGCCACAGAAGAAGAATTTATGCAAAGTTCTTGGAATGATTGGTATAGTTCAGTTGAAGAGCAATTCTTGCAACTTTCAGAACAAGGCTATGCATTACATTTAATTGGACATTCTATGGGCGGTGTCATAGCTCTTCACCTTGCGCAAAGTCATCAAGATAAAGTTGCTTCTGTCACCACTGTGGCAAGCCCGCTCTTTCTAAATAGATTCTATCCACTTGAAATATCAAACCCTCTTGCCATTCTCACACCTGTTTTTGCTCCCTTTATTAAAAAAATTGACAGATCGAAACTTGAACAGCAAGATATAAACAAGCCGCCTTTAGGCTACCATTATCCGCCACAACTCAGCTCTTTATTCAAAGCTATGGCTGAAATACACAAAAATATGCAGCAAGTTGAAGTGCCCTTACTTGTTTTGCAAGCCTTTGATGACGAAACAGTTCCGCACGAAAACGCGCTAGAAATTGCAAATTCTTCAGCTTCAAAAAATAAAAAAGTTGTCATCTATACAATTAAAGAAGAAGGGGCAAACAAGCACCAAATCAATGTTCACCCCGAAACTTTGCCTAAAATTGCCAAAGATATTATGGATTTTTTACAGGAAATTTAGTCCATTAGCTTATTCGTATATTTCCTCTACACCCAATATCTGAATTTCGTTACGAAGTGGGTGTATCTTTCCTAAGCGTAGCATAACTTCTTCGCCAAGTTGGATTTTATCTGGAAACATTGATCTTTTTGCACGCAAGAAAATCTGCTCTTTGGGAAGGGCTACGGAAACAAAATGATCGTATTCTTCGGTGATTGTTGCTCTCCAAATATAGTCATTTCCTTCGTCTAAAGCTTTTTTACTTTGTTGTTTGAAGTATAAAAGCTTCCAATAGCGTGGACGAAGCCTTTGATTTTGACTGACTAATTCTAGATTTGCACTATGAATAAGCAAAATTTCTTTAAGCCTTTCTTTTGAAAACAAAGCTATGCCATGTTCTATAAAATGAAGAACTTGCGCCTCATTCATCAAGTCAACATAACGCCTTAATGGCGAAGTGATGGGGGCATACATAGTCAGACCCATTCCTGCATGAGGACGAGGATTAAGATCAAAAGTGGCTGGAGCTAGTGCTCTTGCAATTCGAGCGATTTCTTCTGGGCGTGACCATATTCCCGCATATTCTTTTGGTAATGCAATATCTTGCGTTCTATAAATCAAGGGCAAATCATGCTCATGCGCCCATTTTGCTATGGCTGAATTTGCTAATATCATCAATTCAGAAACAAGTTGCTGAGCCTTTGGCTTCTCCTCTTGATTTTCTAGCGTGACAAGCACATTTTCATAGTAAGGAGGCAAGTCTTCTCTAAATTCTACATTGATCTGCGGATCTGGCCTGTCTATAATAATGGCATTATTTTCTATGCGTTTTTCTAAAAGTTTTGAAGTGCAGGCATAGGCTTCATTCAAAATTTCTCTGTATTGGCTTTCTTGTTCGCAATTGAGAACACTCTCAACTAGAGTATAGGTGAGATTTTCTTCTATCTTTACTTTTCTGCGCAAAGGTTTACAAGAAAGCACATTCCCCTCAAAGTCGACTGAAATTTTCAAAACAAATGAAGGCAAAAGAGTTTCTTCAAGCAAGGAATAGCACTCTACTCCTAAGCTTTCAGGCAACATATGATATGTGTTTTCAGGCAAATAGATAGATGTCGCCCTTTGGTTTATCGCTTTATCAAATAAAGTGTTAAATTCCCAAAAAGCAGCTGGGCAAGCAAGGGCAAGGCTTATTTCCCAAGAACTTTCTTTTCTTTCAATATAAAAAGCATCGTCAATATCTTTTGTTGATTCACCATCTACGCTGATAAAAGGCAAATCCTCAAGAATTGATTCATCACTCTTCGCTTTTTCTATAAGTCTATTGACTTCATCTTTATAAGGCAAATGCCAATCGTCAGTCGCTTCATAATCAGCTCTATCAAGCCAATAATTATAATGCTGTGGCACAATCTTCCAAGAGATAGCAAGCAAAAGCGGATTAAAAGCGTCTTCTGGAACTGCCTTAATGCAGTCGCGCCAAAGCATTTCGTCTTCTTTATCTTCAAAATCTTTATCGGCAATGCGCATCATAAGGAGTTTTTGCAAGCGCGCTGAAACTTCTTCGTCAAGCGGGCAAGGGGGCAGTGGTTTTTTATTTTGCATACAATCATACAAAACCTTAAACCAAGCCATGCCACCATCGACATAACGCTCGCGTTTTTTTTGCAAAGCTTCTGCTTCTTTCTTCATTTCTACCACTGCGGCAGGATAGATTTCAAAATAAGGCGGAGCAAAACGAAAATGGCTTTTATCTTGTAATAAAGCACGCGCAAAAGCGGCTAAAGTGTCTTGATCTGGCGAGGAATAAATCAATTCGCAAAGCCAAAGAATTTCAGCTTTTTGCACTTCGCCTTGAGTCATTTCCCAAACATCCAAGCTTTCAACTTCAGCGGCGATTTGCTTTCTTTTTTCAAGATGCACATTGAGAGTTTTTACAATTTCATCTTTAGAATCAAGAGCTTGCAACTTTGGCCCTTCCCAAGGGAGCACACGATTTTCTTGCAAAGACATTTCGCGCCTATTAGGAAGAATAACTCTTAATCTACCGTTTTGATTTTCTAAAACACAGGCAATTTGAATAGCATTATCTTGTAAAAACTCTACTATATACATTTATTGAATGCCTTTAATCTCAACAGAGTGGAAAGATTGGGCATTTTGTTGAGCTTTTGGGCATTCTTCTTGAAGGAAGCAAATTTCACAAGCGCCACGGAAAGGGAAATGCGTAATTGTGGCAAAGCGTCTTGTGAGGCCAGTTATTTGCTCATTATAAGGCACACCTAAATCTTCTAAAGCTTCAATAAGATTATCCGTCGGTCTTGGCGCAGGAGCACAGCCAGCATCAGCAACTTCAGGCAAAAGGCTTTGCACGGAAGTCATAATAAGATTTTGCGCAAGGCAATTAAATCTAAAGGAATCTGAAGGACTATCACCCCATTTTGTGTCAATTTCTTCTTCAACTTCTTCGTCAAGCCAAAGAATTAAATAGCCAATTTTGCCAACTTTTAATTTATAAGCGTGCAGATGTGAAAGCCATCTATCCCAAGCGTCGCCAAGTTCATCAATAACTTCGCCGCCTAATCTCTTTTCTTCCAAAAGTTCGAGTAAGGAAAAAAAGTCAAAATCTACATTTATTTCAAGTTTATCTTTTGTGTATTCTACAGTCGCTGACATAGAGTAGTCCCTTTATGAAAATTTTTTCTGTGATATTTATCTATCACAACACTATAATCATATATTCCATGAAGGGCAAGAGGTAAAAGGAAGGAAAATTTAAAATTTGTTTTAAATAAAAAGGGAAGAAGTCTCATTTTTTATAACTTGCTTCTTCCCCTCAAAAAGTCCTTTTTTTACTTCTCAGCTTGACCTAACAATAATCTTTTGTGTGCTTGCACGAGCTCTGGAATAATTTCAGGGTGCGCAAGTGAGGTAGTGTCGCCAATAGCCTCGTATTCGCCAGAAGCGATTTTTCTTAGTATACGTCTAAGAATCTTGCCTGACAATGTTTTTGGCAATTCACGCACAAACTGGATTTGATCGGGGCTTGCGAGTGCGCCAATATTCGTACGAACAAAGGTGCGAAGCTCTTTGCGCAAATCTTCTGTCCAGTCAACATCATTTGCTAAAGCAACATAGGCATAAATTGCTTCACCCTTGATGTCATGCGGCATTGGCACAACTGCGGCTTCACCGACTGCGGCATGAGCCACGAGAACAGATTCGATTTCTGCCGTACTTAATCTATGACCAGAAACGTTGATTGAATCATCTATACGGCCAAGTATAAAGTAGAAACCATGATCATCAATTCTTGCGCCATCGCCTGACCAGTAGCAACCTTGGAAACGACTGAAATAACTTTTGAATTTCTCAGGATTTTTATAAACATCAATCATAAGACCAGGCCAAGGCTTATTAATGCAAAGATGTCCGCCTTCTGTGCCTTCTTCAGCGGCTTCTTTTCCATCAGCATCAATAATTGTAGCGGAAATACCTGGTAATGGCTGAGAAACCGAACCTGGTTTTAGCTTTGTCGCATAAGGAAGAGGAGAAAGCATCACGCCGCCAGTTTCTGTTTGCCACCAAGTGTCAACAATTGGAAGTTCGCCCTTACCTATATGATCGTGGTACCACATCCAAGCTTCTGGGTTCATAGGTTCGCCCACTGAGCCAAGAATACGTAGTGAGGAAAGATCATATCTCTTCGTCCATTCAACGCCTTGGCGCATGAGCGAGCGCACAACTGTAGGCGCTGTATAGAAGATATTCACGCGGAATTTCTCAATAATTTTCCAAAATCTGTCAGGCCTTGGCCATGTTGGCGTACCCTCAAACATAATTGTAGTTGCGCCAAGCGAAAGTGGGCCATAGACAAGATAGGTGTGTCCAGTAATCCAGCCACAATCTGCCGTACACCAATACACATCAGAATCTTTCATGTCAAAAACCCATTGTGTCGTGTGAGCGGCATAGGTCAAATAACCGCCTGTAGAGTGCACAACACCCGTTGGCTTACCTGTGCTTCCTGAAGTGTGAAGAATAAAAAGTGGGTCATTCGCGTCCATTGACTCGCAAGGAAAATCAGCGTCAAGATTGAAATCATTCAATAAATCTTCCCACCAAATATCACGTCCTTTAAGCATTTCAATATCTTGATTAGCACGATTGACAACAATCACTTTTTCGACACTAGGGCAATGATTTAACACTTTGTCAAGATTCGCTTTTAATGGCTTTGGTGCACCGCCACGCATAACGCAATCTGCTGTAATAACTAATTTTGCTTCGCAGTCATAGATACGGCCTTGCACGCCACCGTCTGCATAGCCCGTGAAGATGGCTGTATGGATTGCGCCAATACGTGCGCAAGCAAGCATAGAAACAACTAATTCAGGAATCATAGGAAGATAGAGCGCAACCCTATCGCCCTTTTTCACACCAAGCGCTGACAAACCAGCGGCAACTCGGCAAACGTCAGTATAGAGCATTTGATAAGTGTAGGCGCGAACGTCCATTTCTTGTTCGCCCTGCCAAATAAGAGCGGCTTTATTTCTTCTATCTGTGATAATATGTCTGTCAACGCAGTTATAGGCCGCGTTCAGCCTGCCGCCTTCAAACCAAGACACTTTAGGCACAGAAAAATCTGTGCTTGAAACTTTATCCCATGGCTTAAACCAATGGAGTAGAGCTCTTGATCTTTCAGCCCAAAATTCTTCGCTTTCATGCTCAGCATAATTATTAATCAATTCAAGTTCTTTTTTATTGCGTATGCGAGCAATGTCTTTACCATGCCTTGGGGGAAGGTAGGTGCGGCTCTCTTGTAATAGGCTTTTGATTTTCTCATCAGACATATTATTCCCTCCATTTAAATAATAAATTGAAATTCTTACTTTTATTAGAAAGACTATCTATAACAAGGCAGAATAAATATGTCAAGCAAGGAAGAGAAAAACTGTTTGCTAGTTCAAACAGTCAATAAAATACATAAAAAATTGATACTTAGAAAAAGCGCTACTATTTAATATCTTTAATTTTCATACAAATATGCGCACTATTATTATATGTATCAATTTCAATGTTATAGGCTACATTGATCACATCGCCAACTTTGTGCTCAAAGTTTTTTGCATTCCAAATTTTTGATTGCAACCTCTGCCCTGATTTTTTGTCAAGCACTTCAATTTTCAAATGCTTTCCATAAGCAAAGGGATCAAGCTTTGTGATTTCCACTTCGTAGGAGGCATAAATCGGCTCACTGTTGCCAATACCAAAAGGCTCTAATAATTCAAGCTCTTTTAGAAATGTATAATTTGCCACTTCATCAAAAGAAACTTCACTTTCAACTGAAAGCATAGGAATTAATTTTTGCTCGCCTATATTTTTTTTGAAAAATGCATTAAATGAAGCCCTAAAGTCATCTATAGAATTCTCATCAATTTTCAAACCAGCCGCGTATTCATGCCCACCAAAAGAAAGTAGATGTGCATCGCTTTCAATCAAGGCATTGTAAAGATGGAATTTTTTTACAGAACGCCCTGAACCCTTCACATAGTTTTCGCATTGGTTTTTTGTCAAAATAAAGGTAGGCTTGTGGAATTTTTCTACCATTCGAGAAGCAACAATACCTATAATGCCCTGATTCCAATCATCTTCCATTAACACAAGTGTAGGCTCATTTTCATATTTTAAAGCCTGCTCCATTGCCTGAGCCACAATTTCTTCTTCTTCTTGTTTGCGAAGATGATTCCAATCGTCGAGCTGAGATGCAAGTTTTTTTGCTTCTGTATAATCGGCACACAATAAAAGATCTAAGGCTATGCGCGGATTATCCATTCTGCCTGCCGCATTGATTCTTGGTGCAAGGCCAAAAGAAATTTGCCCAGCGCTTAAAGAAGCATGAGGCGCGTAGCCTGCAACTTCTTTCAAAGCTCTAATGCCAATTCTTTGCGATTCTGCAATTTTCAAAAGGCCATTCTTCACTAAAATTCTGTTTTGCCCTATAAGCGGCATCATATCAGCAATTGTGCCAAGAGCTACTAAATCAAGAAAATCACGCATATCACATTTAGTGCCAAAAACTTGATTTAATACATTATTCATTTGACATAAGAAGAAAAAGGCAACGCCTACACCTGCCAATCGAATATCTTTTGCAAGAAGCTCTTCGCTTTCTTTCACAAGATAAGGATTAATTATCGCGTCTGCATTTGGCAATCTTTCAGGCAAAAGGTGGTGATCCGTAATAATGACGTCAATATTGCGAGATTTTGCGTATTCTATGCTCTCATAATCAGAAATGCCGCAATCTACACTGATAATGAGTTGAAATTCTTCATCTATATATTTTGCTAGCACATCTTGATTGATGCCATAGCCTTGCTCACGACAAGGAATATGGTTATAGACTGTGTAATTGTGTTTTTTGAAAAATTCTGTGCAAAGAGCAGAAGAGGTGATGCCGTCAACGTCGTAATCGCCCCAGATAAGTATTTTTTTCTCTTCTTTTATGGCTCGCACAATAATTTGCGCGGCTTCTTCAACTTGCGGCAAAAAAGTGGGGTGAAGAAGTTTTTGCAAAGAAGGATTAAGATAAAGTTCAACAGCTTTAGAAATTTTATCTTCTTTATTTCCCTCGAAAAATTGTGGATACTGCTTATAAAGTCTTGACAAGAGTAATGAAGTAAATGATTTGCTTAAATCATTTTTTTGAGAAAACTTTTCGGTAAAGCGCAAAAAAGCTGTGTTCTTTTCGGTAAAATCCCATTCTTTTTCTAACTTTGTCATTCTCGCTTCCTTACACTTTACCTATTTACACTTTTAGTTCGTAAATGCGAACAATACATTTTCTACGCCCTTTACTGCACTTCCCTCAAAATTTCATTTATTTCGTCTTTGTTGCCAAAACCTTTTGCGGCCATCCAAGTAAGCATTTTTATTGCCACTTCATTTCTCGAATCAATAGCCAAAGCTTTTCTAATAGTGATAACAGCCGACATATAATCCTTAGCTTCAATGTATACACGCGCAATATTCAAAAACAAGTTCGGATCTTCTTTTCCAAGATCAATAGCTTTTTCATAATATTCCAAAGCCTTATCATACATTTGGCTCTTTCTAAGATTGATGCCAAATTCATTAAAAAGATGCTTGTGTTCCTTTTGAAAGGCCGCGTCAAGTGTGACAAGTCTGCTGAGTATGCTTTCCGCCTTTTCTTTATCACCTTGTGCTAAATAGGTAAGACCTATACCAAAATTTGCGCGAACATTCTCAACATCAAGTTCAAGAGCATTACTATATTCAAATTCCGCGCTAAAGAGTTCATTTTTTTCTCTATGCGCATCAGCCGCATCGACTGTTTCACTGATTTCACGCATTTTAGGAAAAACTGTCTGCACATAAAATTCGAGTTCAGGCGAATATTTTTCCAATAATTCTTCGCGACTAATCGCTTTAATTGGGCCTGTAGGAACATAATTATGGTTGAGCGATTGAATCATGATTTCGCCACTTTGATCGTCTTGGTCGACAAACCAAAAAGTTTTCATCACGGTTTTTCTCGTGGTTGTACCCGTTCCAACTTTGCGAACTTCCTGCAAAGAAAAAACGCCACGCATACGCTCTTGCCCCATTCCTGTAAAACTGCCTTTCATATTCTTCTCTATTTAGCTGATTTTTTAGTTAATTTATTATAATTTCAATCTCATATCTAAAATATGGCTATGCTTCAAGCATATTTGCCAAAATTTCTTCCGCCGCCTGTAAAGGATTTTCTGCCTTAGTGATTGGTCTGCCAACCACAATAAAATCCGCACCATTTTTGACAGCCATTGCCGGAGTCATCACTCTTTTTTGATCGCCAACTTCTGCGCCAGGCATACGTATCCCAGGACAAAGAGTAAGCAATTTCGGATGACGTTTTTTTATCTGCTCTACTTCATTTCCAGAACAAACAATGCCGTTCAAATTCCAATTATAGGCTTCGTCGCTCAATCTATTCGCCAACTCTTTCACTTGGCCATTATAGCCAGGAATGTCGCCGTCAGAAATGCTTGTCAAAACAGTCACCCCAAAGATAAGGGGTTTATTTTCTTGTTCTTTCACACAATCCATAGCCGCAGTCACCATATTTTCACCGCCAACTATATGAAGAGTGAGCATATCTGCCTTATGTCTAGCCGCGGCAAGCACTGCCCCACGTACAGTATTTGGTATGTCGTGCAATTTCAAATCCAAAAAAACTTTATATTGCATAGCTTTAAGCGATTGGATAAGACGCGGCCCTTCTGTGATAAAGAGCTCCAAGCCAACTTTCACCCACTTTACTTTTCCCTTTAATATATCAGCCATTTGCATTGCTTCATGCGCATCGTCAAAATCAAGAGCAACAATAAGTTCTGCCATGTCAAACCTCTTTTTTGTAAATTTATCAAAGCATATTCTATGCTTATACATTTGGATATAAAATACTTGTCAAAAAGCTTTTCTGCCTGCGTGGATTTAGTTTTGCTGTCACATAACAAGCTTTGAGTTGTTCATAAGCTAAGTCAATGGAATCATTCAAAACCCATGCATTAAACCAATGCGATTGCTTTATTTCGTCTGCCGCATTTTGCAAGCGGCGTACTATTGCTTCTTCAGAATCTGTGCCTCTTGTGCGAAGTCGTCTTTCTAATTCTTCAAGACTTGGCGGAAACAAGAAAACAAAGAAAGAATTTGGCAATGATAAGGAAAGCTGTAAAGCGCCTTGTACGTCAATATCAAAAAGAATATCATGCCCTTGCGCTAAATTGTCTTCCACTTCTTTAAGCGGTGTTCCATAATAATTGCCATGCACTTCTGCCCATTCAGCAAAGGCATTTTCGCGAATTTTTTGTTGAAATTCTGCTCTTTCCATGAAGTAATAATCCTTGCCATGCACTTCTCCTGTTCTGATTGGGCGCGTGGTGCAGGAAACGGAAAATTTAAAATTTGGATAATCTTGCAAAAGCTTCTTCACAAGCGTACTTTTACCAGTTCCGGACGGTGCCGTAATAACTAATGGTAGGCCATTTTCAATCATGTTTAACCTCACTTACACTTTCAAGTCTTTGCATTACTGTTTCGGGACTGACAGAAGAAAGAATCACATGATTTGAGTCGGTTATGATAAAGGAGCGTGTTCTTCTTCCTTGCGTGGCGTCAATCAATCTTCCCTCATTTTTCGCGTCTTCTTTTAAGCGGCGCATGGGGGAAGAGCTTGGCAAAACCACCGAAACTATGCGGTTTCTCACTACATAATTCCCAAGACCTATATGTATAACTTTACTTTGCATAAATAACCTATAAGGAATATTTTATTTAAAATCATTTCCCCACACAAAAACTATCGAAAATACTATTTTCTACATCTTCATAATTTGGATAGATTTTTGCTTTCAGCGAAAAATCCTCGCTTGCAAGAAGTGTCATTCTTGCTGCACTCGCTAAAGATTTATTCACTGCGTTCATCACTTACCCACACAAAAACTATCAAAAATACTATTTACTACATCTTCCGTGATAATTTCGCCTGTAATTTCAGAAAGATATTTTATAGCTTCATTCAAATGTAAGGCAAGTGCATCGGGTGGAAAAAGCCTAGCATTTGCATTAAATTGCTCGAGTTCACTCTGCGCTCTTTCAAGCAAATGGGCTTGCCTCATATTTGGTGCAAGTTCGTCGCCCTTAGGAATTTGCACGGATAAAGCGTCATACAAGGCCTTTGCAAGATCATCGACATTTTTTCCATCTTTTGCAGAAATAGGATAGACCCT
The DNA here is from genome assembly GCA_964369165.1 of uncultured Desulfovibrionaceae bacterium. Classification (GTDB taxonomy): domain Bacteria; phylum Desulfobacterota; class Desulfovibrionia; order Desulfovibrionales; family Desulfovibrionaceae; genus CAYJAZ01. Next base: position 25,960 of record CAYJFE010000025.1, read on the forward strand.
TGAATTAAAGGCTATCTCCTTATTGAATGGAATTGTATCACATTTATTCCAAATAAGCAAAATTTTTGCAGAAGAATTTATTTTTTCAAGAAATTCAATATGTTCTCTATCTTTTTGTAAGTCAGATTCCACATCAAGCACATAAAGTATGATACGTGCTTCTTCAAAAAGCTTGTAGGCTGATTGTATACCTTCAAGTTCAATCAAATCAGCGGTTTCTTCTTTCACGCGAATGCCAGCCGTGTCGACAAGGCGCACAGGAATATCTTGAATTTTTATAACTTCTTCAATATAGTCACGCGTAGTCCCAGCTTGAGCCGTGACTATTGCCCTATACCTTCCAAGCAAGGCATTGAATAAACTTGATTTCCCTGCGTTCACCTTACCCGCTAAAACAATTAAAGTGCCATCACGCCATGGTTTTGTACGCTCAAATGCAAGCAATAAATTTCCAATTTGCATAGAAATTTCTTCGCTTTGCCTGAGAAAATCTGACATATCTGGCAATTCTTCTTCGGAAAAATCAAGCTCATACAAAAGATTTTGCATAATATTTTCGAGCGATGTGCGTAATTCTTTGATTTTCTTTCCCAAAAGCCCTGACAATTTCGCTTCGCCAAGTCTTGTACTTTCAAGAGAAGGCGCGTTAATAATCTCGGCAACGGCTTCGGCCTGGCTCAGATCAATCCTACCATTTAAAAAAGCTCTTTTTGTAAATTCACCAGCAGCGGCACATTCAGCTCCGCGCGCAAAAGCTGATTGCAACAAAGCTTCCAAAAGATTTGGGTTGCCGTGGCAATGCAATTCCACTGTGTCTTCAGCCGTATAGGAATAGGGCGCTTTCATGTAGACGGCAAGACCTTCATCAAGATAATTAGCTTCTTTATCAAGAAAATGCCCATAGTAAAGATAGCGCGGCAAATAGTCAGATTTATTGTCTTTATTAGCTTTTCTGACAAAAATCTTTTGTAAAATATCAAGAGCTTTTGGCCCAGATATTCGAATAATACCTATTCCTCCAGAAAGAGTTTGCGAATAGGCCGTGGCTATTGCGGCTATTGTTGACATTAATTCCCTGCCAATTCCTTTTCTATATTTGCTTTAAGATTGGCATCAAGATTTGGAATTTCCAAAGCTTTTTGCAATAATTCCGAAGACTTTGCAGCATTATCTTTATTATATTTATACAAGATCGCCAAGCTGTAGAGAGTTGAAGGATTAGCATCGATTGCAAGTGAGCGTTCGAATGCGGCGATGGCTTCATCAACTTCACCCAACTGAGAATGGGCGATTGCTGAAAGATAGGCTGCCCTTGCGTTCATAGGGTCAATGGTATTTGCTCTGCTTGAAAAATTGAGCATAGCGACATAATCTTCAACTTCAAAAAACAAAAGCGAAAGATCAAGCAAAGTGTCTGCATTATTTGGCTCTGCCTGCATTTTTTGCATAAGCTCGCCTGCTTTTTTTGAAAATTCAGGGTCTACATCTTTGCCAAACATGGCGGACATATTCATCATTTCGTTCATGGCGCTGCTATTTTCCATTCCGCTTCCCATGCCTTCGGGGGGCATAGTCTGCGTCATTGCAATTTCTTTATCTTGCACAAATGCGCCTAAGTCAGCATGGTAATAGATCGCTGTTCCTGCAATGGCAAGCATTGAGAGCGACATCATTAATAGTGTTATTTTGCGTGCTATCATATTATATTTCTCTATTTATTATTTTGAAATCTTTCAAATTTCTTGTCTAAATTTTTTTGAATACCCACTAAATAAGTGATATATCCGCCAATTCCAAGCCAAATTACTATATTTACAGCCATTAATGCCGTCAAACTATCCATAATAACTCCTTATTAATTTTCTTCGTAAAGTGATTCTTCAATACTTTTTTCAACATATTCTGCCTGCGCTTTTTGCCTTGAGCGTATGATAAGAAGAGCAAGCACAAGGAAGAAAAACACAAGCACACTTGCAATGACTGCCTGCGCCATTTCTGGCTCTAAACCGCCGCTTTCATTCGCAAAAACATTTGGGTGGATCGAACGCCAAAGCCTTGCCGATAAAAACACTAAGGGAACATCGGCAAAACCAATAATACCCACCACGGCCGCAATTGAGCGCGCTTTTTGTGTTGGCATCGAATGTAGAATGATATAACCCACATAGATAAACCAAAGCACAAGAGTAGTTGTGAGTCTTGGATCCCATGTCCACCACACATTCCAAGAATTTTTTCCCCAAATCATGCCTGTAGCAATAGCTAAAGATGCGAGCAAAAGCCCGATTTCAGCCGCTGATGAGGCTACATGATCGTAACTTATTTTCTTAGTTTTCAAATAGGCAATACTGCAAACAAAGTTAACAAAAAAAGCCACAAAACACCACCAAGCAACAGGCAAATGGTAGTAGAATATTTTTTGTGCAAGCCCCATTGTTTGCTCTAAGGGAGCGTAAAAATAAATAAGATATTGGCAAAAAGCAAAGCCTATGGCAAAGATTATTGCTGAAATTTTCGCGAGAGCTGACATATTTCCTTCATCATATTATTAGTTAAAAGTATTATTCATCGGGCATATACAAAAATGGAAAGAGTAATAATGCAAGTGCAAAGAATATACCGTCAAATGCAAGAACAAGCAAGAGCCAAGATTGCGCTTCTTCAATAACATTCACGTTCGCATTTGTGAACAAAAGAGAAACAAGCTCAATCCCTGCCAAGAGCAAGGGCGTCAGCAGTGGAAAAAGAATAATACTCAGAAGAGATTCCTTGCCCGTTTGCCCCACAGCTAAAGCTCCAAGCAAAGCTCCACAAGTTGCCATACCCATATCAACAAGAAGAACAAAAGTCAAAAGATAAAAGAATGAGGCAAAAAGCGTGGCATTGCAAAAAATTATTAAAGCAAAAAGAAAGAGAATTTGCGCAAATAAAAGAAAGAATATTCCAAGCACGCCCTTTGAAAGCCAAACAGAATGGATAGAACTTGGCATGAGGTGAAGGCCTGTTTTGGCATTATTCTGCTCTTCAAGTGCGTGTAAGCTATTGAAAATCAAGACCATTGCAAATGCAGAAGAAAGCCAGAACAAAGTGGCCACTACTCTAGCCTCAATGATTTCGCCAATGCCTTGTGAAAGACTAAAAACAAAAATCAGCAAAAGCCCAAGCAACAAAGCCTGCCCAATTCCGCCCCCACGCAAGAAAAAGAGCGAAAAATCTTTTCTTATAAGCGCGAAAAAAGAAGTGAAAAAAGCTTTAAGCATTATTCGCCTCCCTTTCTTGCGGGCATATTATGCCTTTTTCAATTTTTTGCGTGATTAAAGCTTTTTGCTCTATGGTGTGTAAATAGTCAGCAAATTCAATATCTTTTTCTATATCATGGCTTATCCAAAAAATGCTCGCATTCTTCTCTTTTGCCTGTAAAATTTGTTCGATTAAAAATGCTTTTGCTTCAGTATCAAGGCCTGTGCTTGGTTCATCGAGCAAATAAAGTTTTGGTTTTTGCGCTAAAAGGCGTGCTATGCTCAATTTTTGTTGCATTCCTCTGGAAAAAATCTTCACTTTTTCATAAGCAAATCGCCCAAGGCCAACTTTTTCTAAAATTGCCAAATATTCCTCTTCTAAGAGAGTTTTACTGCTATGAACGTTGTTCCAAAATTTTAGATTTTCGAGCGCAGAAAGTTGTGGGTAGAAAAAAGATTGATGCGCTAAATAACCCACATCTGCAAGAGTCAAATCAGTTTTTATAGTGCCCGCATCTTCTTCAACAAGGCCGCACAAAATTTTAAAAAGAGTGCTCTTGCCAGTGCCATTTTTTCCTGCAAGCAAGTGTATAGACTGCGAATAAAGTTCAAAATTCACATTTTTATAGAGGATACGACCTCCGAAAGTTTTTGCCAAATTTTCTACTTTTAACATAAAGGGAATGGAGAGTAGTCACTTGCTAAAGATTTATTCACTTCGTTCACTCTAAAAAATCCTGTTTGCCACCTAAATGTCTATAAGCTTT
>CAYJFE010000026.1:0-22033 GCA_964369165.1 uncultured Desulfovibrionaceae bacterium
GCGACGGCTATGTATTCACAGGCAATGTTGAAGCGCTGAGCGAAGTAGTAAGAACGTAGTGAATAAATCTTTAGCGAACGAAACAAGAACCACGCTTCTTGTGAGTGAGGATTTTGCGCTGAAAGCCAAAATCTATATAGATAATGCAGGCTACGTCTTCACAGGCAATGTTGAAGCGCTGAGCGAAGTAGTAAGAACTTAAAGTCTATTATATGCACTGTAAACCAAATTTTCCACGTGCCGCCAAAGTTTTGTAAAGAAAATAAGCAAGAACAATCTTGATTAAATCAGGCAAAATAAAGGGTACTGTCGCAAGCATAAAAGCTTTTGCAAAGCTAATGTCAATAGAATGCATAAGCCATAGAGTGCCAAATGAGTAGAGGAATATTAAGGATAGCATAAGAATAAGAGCTGAATTGATCTTGCTTTTCCCTCTTACTAAGCCAGCTATAAATACTGTAGGCGCAAAGGCAAGCAAAAATCCGCCTGTGGGTGATAGAAATGCTGCAAGGCCGCTTTTACCACCAGCAAAGAAAGGAAAGCCGATAAGGCCTAAGAAAAGATAGAGTAATACGGCAAGGCTTGCCTTCTTACTGCCTAAAATAAATGCGCAAAGATAGAGCACAAAAGGCTGCATACTAAAAGGGATTGGCCCAATTGGCAAAGACAAAAATGCTGAAACAGCTATAAGTGCGGTGAAAAAAGCAAGCCATACAATTTCTTGAAGTGATTCAATTTTCATTTCATATCCTATATATTTTTTAATGTTTGTTCAGCCTTTGCAGCCGCTTCATTTTTTCCTTGAAGTTTGAGTGCTTTGACATATAATTTCCAAATTTCCCTGTCTTTTTGCTTAGCATTCATAATAGGCGCAAGCAAGATGGCGGCAAGGGCAGGATCTTCATTATTTTCAAGATAGATACGCGCCAAAAGTAGAAGGCATTTTTGATCGTGCGGTGCATAATGCAAGGCTGTGTGGAGATATTCACGCGCAAGGGCTGGCTCTTTTTCTTCTAAGGCAATACGCGCTAATTGCCTATAAGGTGTGGCAAACTTTGTGGAATAAGCTAAGGCCTTAGTGTAAGACTCTTTTGCTTTTTGAAGATTCTCTTGTTCTTCGGCTAATTGCCCTAATTTTAAAAGAGCGTAAAATGCAAAGTCTTGTGAATCAAGGCATTTAGTATAGTAGGCATGAGCTGCTTCTTTGTCGTTCAATTTTTCGCTCACACCAGCAAGATTATAATAAAGCGAAGCATCGTCAGGCGTGATTTCTAATGCTTTGAGAAAAGAGGCCTGTGCTTCGGAATATCTTGAAAGGCTTGCCAAGGCAAGAGCTAAAGACGAGTGCGCAAGAGCATTTTTATCGTCAAGCAAAAGTGCGGATTGGTATTCCTGCACGGCTTCGTAATAAAGGCCTTGAGTTGATAATTTATCAGCAGACACATTAAGGGCAATTGAATCACAAAGGCTCACTTTTGGATAGTCGAGCAATTTTGCGCATTCATTGGCTTTGCGTGCATTTTCAATGACTTCACTTGGTCTATAGTTCAGCAGTGGGTGTTCTGCAATGCCTATCGCAACTTCTAAATGCAGATTTGTATAAATTTCTTCTGCTAATTTTTTATAGGCAAGAAAACAATCATCTTTTGTGAAATTGTCTTGAATAGGCAGATATACTAATACAGAATTTTGCCCATAGGAGGAGAGCAGGCAGTTTTCACTACAATCAAGTTTATAGGCATTGACTATATGCTCATAAAAGAGGGCAAGGCTCTGTGAAAGAATATTTTGAAAAGGCAGGTTTTGTTCCTTTGACTCTTCAAAATATAAAAGCGCAAGAGTGAAATTTTCATGCTTTTGCCTATATTCAGCAAAAAGATAGAGGAAATCGGAGTGTTTATAAAGTTTTGTCAAAGAATCTTTTTCTATAGGCATGGAAGAATCTTGTGTGCTTGTTGCCGTGTAATCAGTGGGCAATTTGACTAAAGTGTCATTTTTTTGGAAAGGATTTGAAGGATCATAGATAAAGCTTTGCTCGGCTAGGGCGTATTCTTCAGAAAGTTCAATAAGCGTGATATCGCCCTTATAAATTTTCTGTGTTTCGTCTAAAAGAGAATTTTTGCCTTTATCTTCTCCATAAACTGAAAAACGCATAGTATCCTTGAGGCCAACATTTTTCCCCAAATCAATAATGTATTGATTGTGTGAAAGTTTTTCAATAATATTCCCGCCTTCTGCTAAGATATGGCTAAAAGGTAGAAGAGTTTTATGTTGTTCTTTCGCTCTTATTGCTGAAATCTGCGCTTTTGCTAAAAGCTGATAGGCAAGCTCTTCTGTATTTTGTGAAGGAACAAAATTATCATAATCTTGTGGGAAGAGAATATAACTTGCGTGCACGGAAGTTGAAACTCTTGGAAGATTTTTTTGAGAATTTACAGGTGTTTCAAAAGAAAGTGCAGAGGCAGAAAGAGCTAAATTGTGTAAGAAAGTATTCAATTCAGCACGGCTATCGAGCATATTTTCTTCAATAAAGAAAGCGCAATCATAAGTATTTACGCGCGCAAGCAAGATATCGTGCGGAAGTTCTTCAAGGCAATGCAAAACAATTTCATCGAGGCATTTTTCAGCAAAAAGATAGCCATATTTCTTCGCTATATTTTGAATATGGGCTAAATGCAAATAGGCTACGCCAGCACAGCCCCTTGTGAGAAGACTTGTGCGTGAAAGTTCGGCCGAATCTAAATTTGGCCCACGCATAGTGTCTATTCTTTCAGCAAGTCTGTCTATAAGCATATATTGCGTGTAAAGCTCGGTGCGATTGTCGTATTGCAAAGCTTTTTTAAGCATAAGCTTTTCTAAAATTTGATGGACAATATATTCCAAGCTCTCATACACAGAAAGAACTTTTTCTTTCTTTGGCTTTCTGGCGAGAAAAATAGCCAAAATATTATCCGAATTTTGAAATTTGAGGGGGAGAAGCAATTTTTCTTCTTCCTCAATATAGGTGATAGCCTTTGTTTCGCTTGCAGTAGGGAAATAAAGAGAAGCTCCTTCACAAGCTAAAAGAGGTACAAGATCATTAAAAAGTTCGTCTTCAAATTTTAATAGATCACGCTTTGTAAGTATATTATGTTTTTCCATAAAATTTTTTTATCAAAAAAGTCTAGAAAAGTCAAAAAAAATCCAATATTGTATTATAGCTTAATATTTTGCATAAAAAAATTTAAATTCTTAATTAAAAGCTTGCGCTTTTTTAAAAAAAGGTGTATCTATCTTTGTCTTAGCAAGAGCTGCTTACTCTTGCCGTATATACGCCAAGGCGTTTACTATAGGAGGCTCTTATGTCTAAACAATGTGAAGTATGTGGAAAAGCTCCACAAGTGGGTAACTGGGTAAGCCACTCAAATATCAAAACAAAAAGACGCTTTATGCCTAACTTGCAATCCGTTCGCCATCAATTTGCTGACGGTCAAGTAAAAACTGTTCGCGTTTGCACACGTTGCATTCGTTCAGGCGCAGTTGTAAAGCCGGTTGCTCGCAAAGTTAGTGAATAATTTTTTTCTCTAAATTTTGAACAATGAGGGGTGATTTTTTTCGCTCCTTTTTGTTTTTAATAGCCTTTTGATTTTTTTCTTTAGGCATATATCTTGCATATTCTTTAAATATTAGAAAAATGTGTCAAATTTTCCTATATTTTTTGATGGAGATAGATATATGTCCCAAATCACAAATAATTTATATGCAGGTTCACTCAATTCTTTATGGACTGTTCAGCCAGAAGAAGCAAATGCGGATAGCTCAAACTCCGCTTCTAGTGTTTCGAGTTCACAGCAAAGTAAGGCAAGTAAAGCCTATGGTATTACCAGAACTGACCAACTTGCACAGGCAGCACAGGCAGCCTTTGATGGACTTGGGCTTGGGCCAAGCAATAAAGTAACCTTCGGGCGTATTGAAGAATATAGAGAATCGCTGAAGGAAGATTTTGCATCAAGCGTGACAAAAGGCCTTTCAGAAGCTGGCGTGAGCGATGATGCCATCTATCAAGTCGTGACAAAATATAATTCTGAGGGTGTCGAGATTGTGACAGATTCAGCAGATAAGCTAAAAATCGAGCAATTTTTCCGTGACAATCCTGATTTAGTTGACCAATTCAAGCAAATCCAATATTTAGATAATTTAGAAAGAGCCACTTCACAGCAAAGCATTTCAGCTAATATGATGGCGACTAAGGCTCAATTGCAATCAATGTCGAGCCTTTTTAATACAAATCCTTCTTCAAGTATTATGAGCAGTGGACAAGGGCAAACATATTTTGGCACAGGCCTTGCGGCAATAGTGTAAGAGAGAAGCTTCCTTATAAGGGAGCTTTTTCAATTTTGAAGGCCTCTCTAAGTCTTGTCAAATCGAGCTAAATAGAGTATTGATAAAGTATGAATGAAGAAAGTTTTGAAAAAGCAATCTTGGTTGCACAAAGCGATGCCCATGTTTCTATTGAGAAAAAAGCATTAAGAAATGCCGGCTTTACGCAGGTTTCTACTTTCACGTCTGGCCTTGATTTAGCCTATCATCTTTCCGAGGTGCATTCAGAAGAACTTGAACGCACAGAATTAGTTTTTTGCCAGCCCGAATTTCAAGATATGAACGCCATCGAGTGCATAAAGCTTCTTCGCATGCACCCTTTATTAGCGCATCAGGCCTTTATTGGCATTGTGAGCACAAAAGAAGAAGCAAAGCACTTTTTAGAAAATGGCTTTACCTATGTTTTGATGCGCCCTATTGATTATAATGCCATTCAAAAAGCTTTGGCTTATGCAAAAGCTTTTGTAAAAAAAGAAGAGCTTTTGCTAAAAAAACTTCTCCAATCCGCAGATTATAATTACCAGGAACAGAGTGCTTTATTTTATGAAAAACTCGACGCACTTTCCGCACAAAAAAAATCGCTTACTGAAAAAACAAATGCCCTAACAGCCCTTGATGCCTTAAATGATGCTATGCAACTTATTCGTGAGGGGCAAGATCAAAAGGCTATTCCGCTTTTAGCAAAAGCTGGCGTGGAAGAACACACAGCACCAAAAGTTTTTGAAGTGATGGCAGGCATTTATGCTAAGCAAAAAAATATTAATCAAGTGGAAAAATATCTTAAAGAAGCAATTAAAGCCAATGCAGCCACTGCTTCTTATCAACGTATGCTTGATCTAAGCTATAGATATAAGCAAAAATTTCCTGATAAATTAAATCCTTTGCGTGAAGATTTTGGAAAATTCTTGCGTGGAGGTGAGGCAAAATTAAAAAATCTTTGTCACGCTTTGCAAGTTTTAGATGAGCTTTATCCAGCTAAAATGTATTTCAAAGATCTTTTTCAAGACGCGCATGACTTAGGTTTTAAAGAGCTTTATGCCATTATTCGCGCTTTTGTTGGAGAGGATAAAGATTTACTTCTAAGCTTTGATGCCATTGAAAAAAATGTGAAGGAAAAAGAAAAAAAATCTTTCTTCAATTTTAAAAAAGATCAAAAAAACAAAGAATTAAAGACTGAGCAGGCTAAGGATATAAAAGATATTGCCCTGCAAAAAAGTTCAGTAAATCAGTCAGAGAATACAAGCCTTAAAACAAGTATTCAAGAAAAAAAATGGGAAGAGATTGGGCAAATCTCAATGATTGACGAAAAGGCTTCTTTTGCGTATCCTCTTGACTATAAGGAACCGACATCAAAGAATATGTTTCTTAATGTCATATTGGGAACGCATCAGCTTTATAAGCAGATGAACAAACAAGAAAAAAAGAAAAAATAATATGAATAAAAATTTTATTTATCTGCCTTCCGCGCTTTTATCGCTACTTTTTATGAGCGAAATTGCCACGGCAGACACACGCTATACTTTAATGGATAAAGATCAAAATAACAGTGTCGATTTGGCAGAATTTATGGAAGCAAATTCTAATATGTCAGAGGGCGCATTTGGCATTATAGATTTAGACAAAAATAAGGCGCTCAGCCTTGATGAATGGCTCAATTTTGTGGATAGGCATTCACGCTCAGATGGCTTTATGCAAGATTCTAACTCGACAATGATGCCAGCAAGAGATGCTATGCCACCTGATCACCCTGAAATTCCACAAAGCCCAGAAGCAAATGCAAGCATGCCTCCAAAAGGCACAAATGCGCCAACAAGTGCGCAAAGCCCTGCAATACCCGAAAGCCAAAGACCAAGCGTGAATAGTGTGAATGGTTTGCCACTTTTATCTGCCCCAAGTGTACAGAGTCCTAATGCACCAGAAGTTGGAAGTGCACAAAAGCCAAATGCCCCAAAAATAGAAAATACTACTGGTGATTTGCCACTGCTTACACCGCCGACAAATTAAATTATGCTTTTTTCGCCCTTAAACTTTGATAATATATTATTTATAAATATTGTAATGTATTTAGATATAAAAGTTTAGAAAGTTTGTAAGGAAAGGGTGGGGGCTTGGGGGAGGGAAAAACTAACTTTTCAAAGTTTGCTTTTCCCTCCCCCAAAAAACCATTTAAAAAGAAGGAAATAAAATGCTTGCAATACTTGACTATAAAGCTGGCAACCAAACTTCAGTCTACCGTGCCTTGAAAGCGCAAAATATAGATTGTGTTATTACAGACGATGCTACAATTCTTGAAAAAGCCAAGGGCGTTATCTTCCCTGGTGTGGGCTCTGCTGCTCAAGCTATGGCTTATTTGGAAGAACATAAACTTGACAAGCTTTTGAAGTCATTGGTTCAAAGCAAAAAGCCCTTGCTTGGCCTCTGCCTTGGAGCGCAAATTTTGCTGAATTTTTCTGAAGAACACAACACAAAAACCCTTGGCATTGTTGAGGGAAAGTGCAGATTATTCGATGCTGAACTCAAAGACGGCGATAAGAAAATCAATGTGCCGCATATGGGTTGGAATGCGCTTAATATAAAACAAGAAAGTCCTCTTTTTGAAGGTATACAATCAGGCGATGAATTTTATTTTGTGCACTCCTATTATAATGAAGTGAGCGAAGATTTAGTGCTTGCCACTTGCCATTATGGGCTTGAATTTGCTGCAATCTATGGCAAAGATGGGCTTTGGGCTGTGCAATGCCACCCCGAAAAAAGTGGCAAAGTGGGACTTAAACTTTTAGAAAACTTTTCAAACTATTGCGATAGCGTGCAAGCAAAGGCTTAAGGAGTCACTATGTCAAAACAGCATTTATCTCGTAGAATTATTCCTTGCCTTGATGTGCGTGATGGAAGATTAACTAAGGGTGTGAAATTCCAAGGAAATGTGGATATAGGTGACCCTGTAGAAACAGCAAAACAATACTATGACGAGGGTGCGGACGAAATCGTTTTCTATGATATCACGGCTTCACACGAAAAAAGAGGCATATTTTTAGATGTAGTTTCAAAGGTAGCTGAAAATATTTTCATTCCCTTTAGCGTTGGCGGTGGCATTTCAACTTTAGTGCAAATGAGAGATGTCTTGCTAGCTGGTGCTGAAAAGGTTTCGCTCAATTCTGCTGCAGTGAAAAATCCTGACTTGATTAGTGAAGGTGCCTATGCTTTTGGCTCGCAAGCAGTAGTTGTGGGCATGGATGTTCTCAAAGTGGAACAAAGTAAAGAAATTCCATCTGGCTATGAAATTGTTGTAAATGGCGGCCGTTTGCACACAGGCAAAGACGCTTTAGCTTGGGTAATGGAATGCGAAAAAAGAGGAGCTGGCGAAATCTGCCTCAATTCAATAGATGCTGATGGCATGAAGACTGGCTATGAACTCAATCTTACAAAATTGATTTGTGAAGCTGTTTCTATTCCTGTGATTGCTTCTGGCGGAGCTGGCGAACCTAAACACTTGGCTGATGCGCTGAATGTAGGCGCTTCTGCGGCTTTAGTGGCTTCTATCGTGCATAATGGCACCTATCCTATTCCGACGATAAAAAAATACCTTCACGAAGAAGGAATTAAGATAAGACTATAATCTTATAGATGTTTCTGTTTGCGAACAACAAAAAAGCTCTAGAATTTTAGGAAGTTTTAGGGCTTTTTTTATATCTTTTTTTAGGCTTTTGTTCTTTCACACTCTCTTCTTCGTCAGCTAAATAAATATCAAGAAGGCCTTCTGGCGGTGTGATAATGATTTTTTTCTCAGCAATATCAATTTCAGCCACAAATTGAGGAACAGCAGGGAAGAGTATTTCTTTTTCTTCGGCAGTGTATATACGCCAAATTTCTTGGCCTGCCATAAAGTCGACATATTTGAGAATGCCCAAAAGCTCTTGCTTGTCCTCATTATCGTCATTACCATCTGGCGCAGTATAGACTGTACAGTCAGTCAATTCATAGACAAATACGTCTTGACTGTCTTTATTTTGATGGGATGATTGAGATCCACGGCGAAGATATTCTTGCATTACAGGCGGCTCGATACAGAGCTCATAATCACGATAATTTTCAGCTTCATCACGATTATTTATGCAGTCAATCTTTAAAATATAAGAATCGTTTTGCCCTTTTGTGGAAGTTATTTTCACATCAATTATGTCGTCATCGGGCGAAACCAAAAACAATGGGGCTTTAAGTAAATAAGGAGAGTCTGCGTAGTATTGTACACAGACTTCTCCCTTAATTCCATGCGGTCTTGTGAGAAGACCTATAACCAATGCACTGCTTAACTTACTCAAGGATTTCTAAGACAATGCGTTTGCGTGCTTTAGCTGAAGTAGCACTTAAGATTGTACGGATTGCGCGAGCAGTACGACCTTGCTTGCCTATCACTTTGCCAAGATCTTCTTTAGCAACGGAGAGTTCGAGCACTGCGGTCTGTTCAGCTTCAACTTCACTGACTCTTACCTGATCAGGATTGTCAACCAAGGCTTTGGCGATGTATTCAACTAAGTCTTTCATGTAGCATAATTCCTTTATCTCTCGAGAGATTCTTGATTGGAGAGCATACCCCTAAACTGAAATATTGGTTCAAAATCCACAATAGATAGTGAACATAATGAGGCTTGGAAGGCTATTTAATTAAACTTTACTGCTTTTTTCTTACAAATGCAAGTAAAAACAGTATAAATTTTAATTATAGAAGTGATATTTTAAGGCAAAAAGTCTTTTATTTCTTTCTATAAGCAAATTTAAACTGAAAAACAAAATTTAAATTCTCCATAAATTATTATGGAGAAAAGGGCAAAATCTTTCTTGATGTGAACGCCAGTGAACAAATCTTTAGCGAACGAAACAAGAAGCACCTTTCTTGTGAGTGAGGATTTTGCGCCAAAGGCCAAAATCTTTCTTAATGTGAACGCCAGTGAACAAATCTTTAGCGAACGAAACAAGAAGCACCTTTCTTGTGAGTGAGGATTTTGCGCCAAAGGCCAAAATCTTTCTTAATCTTTGTTTGCTTTGATAAGTGAGTTAACTGTGTCACTTGGTTGTGCGCCAAGATCAATCCATTTTTGGATTTTTTCACTTTCAAGCTTTACTGTAGCTGGATTTGTGTTTGGGTTGTAGTAACCTAAGAATTCTAAAGGTCTACCATCTCTGCGTGTTTCACTGTTGATAGCAACAATGTGATAAAATGGACGTTTTTTACAACCTGTACGTGTTAAGCGAATTTTTACTGCCATGATAAATTTCCTTTTTCTTATTTAAAAGTTTTTTTATATTTGTAATTCAATGGTTAACTGAATTTCATTCTATTTTCTTTTTTTCTTTTTCTGCCTGACATTTTGCTTTTTAGTAGGCGATTTGCCTTGGCGTTGTCCGCCACTCATGCCAGAAAAATCCATTCCGCCCATGCCACCTAAACCGCCTAGACCACCGAGACCGCCTAATCCACCAAGGCCACCGCCTAGGCTATTCATATCAGGCATATTAGTAGGCATCTTCATGCCCTTTGGCATTTGAGGCATTCCGGGCATTTTTGGCATTTTACCGCCACCCATCATGCTTTGCATCATTTTGCGCATCTGTTCAAATTGCTTGATGAACTGATTGACTTGTGCAATCGTCATGCCAGAACCTTTTGCGATACGCTCTTTTCTGCTTTGATTGAGCAAGTCAGGATTTCTTCTTTCTTTCATCGTCATGGAATTGATGATGGCTTCGGTTTTTGCTAATTCTTTTTCAGCATTACCAAATTCAGAAATTTTTTGAGCTATCCCGCCCATGCCAGGTATCATTTTAAGTATAGATTCGATAGAACCTAAACTCTTCATGCGTTTCATTTGTGTTCTGAAATCTTCAAAGTCGAACTTAGCTTTTTGCAATTTCTTTGCTAAAGCTTCGGCTTCTTCTTCGTCAATGGTGGTTTGCGCTTTTTCTAAAAGAGTAAGCACATCGCCCATACCAAGGATTCTGCCCGCGATTCTGTCGGGGTGGAAGAGCTCGATTTCAGAAAGTTTTTCACCCATACCCACAAGTTTAACAGGGGCATTGGTGACTGATTTAATGCTAAGTGCCGCACCGCCTCTCGCATCACCGTCCATTTTTGTAAGCACAACGCCAGTAATGCCAAGCTTTTCATTAAAAGAAGCGGCAACAGTTACGGCGTCTTGCCCTGTCATGGCATCAGCAACAAAGAGAATTTCCTGTGGTGAAACAGCTTGTTTGATAGAGCCAAGCTCATCCATCAAAACTTCGTCAATATGAAGACGACCAGCTGTATCAAGAATGATAACATCACAATCTTCTTCTGAAGCTTTGCTAAGCGCATCTTTTGCTATATTTACAGGATTCATATCCGTTGTAGATTGATAGCAAGGAATGCCAAGCTGAGAAGCAAGTGATTTTAATTGATCAATAGCGGCAGGGCGATAGATATCGCAAGGAACAAGATAAGGCTTTTTCTTTTGCTTACGTAATAAGTTAGCAATTTTAGCAGAAGAAGTGGTTTTACCCGAACCTTGTAGGCCCACCATAAGAATAATAGAAGGCTTTTTGTCTATCTGTAGGGCAGTTTGTTCACCGCCTAAGAGAGCAACAAGTTCGTCGTTAACGACTTTAATAAGCTGTTGCGAAGGGTTTACGCCCTTCATAACTTCTATGCCTAAAGCTTGTTCTTTTACTTTTTCTGTGAAATCTTTGACAACTTTAAAGTTAACGTCAGCTTCTAAAAGCGCAAGACGAACTTCACGCATAGCATCTGAAATATTGCTTTCAGTAAGCTGAGCGCGACCGCTTATGGATTTGAAGACTGAGCCAAGTCTATCGGAAAGACTTTCAAACATTTGTTTGCCTTGTATTGTCTAAAGATTAATCGAATTTTGCTCTCACACAGAGTGCAAGCACATAGAACTAGCTTAAAAAGCTATAATTGTCAAATTAAGACGAATTAAAATTAAAAATTTATAAATTTTGTGGAATTTTCAACAAAGGTAAATTTTTTATGGAGTGCGTGTATCAAAACATACATAATCGAAATAAAAAATTTATTTTTGGCAGAAAAAACACAAAAGAATGAATTTTTCTAAAGTAGTTCAAATGCGTTGAAAAAATAGCTAATTTCAAAAGCAGCTGTTTCAGGAGCATCAGAACCGTGCACTGAATTTGCTTCGATTGATTCAGCGTATTTTTTTCTGATTGTGCCTTCTTCAGCATTTGCTGGATTTGTTGCGCCCATGATTTCACGGTATTTAGCGATTGCGTTTTCGCCTTCTAAAACTGAGCAAACAACTGGGCCTGAAATCATAAATTCAACGAGTTCGCCAAAGAAAGGACGTTCTTTATGAACAGCGTAGAAACCTTCTGCTTGCGCTCTTGTGAGTTGAACTTTTTTCATTGCAACAATTTTTAAACCTGCTGCTTGAATGTCAGCAAGAATTTGGCCTTCAAGATTGCGTTTTGTCGCATCTGGCTTTACGATTGAAAAAGTACGTTGTAACATAAATGTCCTCTTTTTACATAATATAGAATTGGGAAAGGAGTATGCAATAAAATTAAATACTTTGCAAGTTAAATTATAGTGTGCAAAAATAGGAGCTTACTTGTTTTGCTCTACTTGAGCTTGCATAGCTGTAATTGCTACCGTGTTTACAATATCCGCCACTGTGCAGCCTCTTGAAAGATCATTCACCGGCTTATTCAAGCCTTGCAAAACAGGGCCAACAGCAACAGCATCTGCCGCTCTTTGCACCGCTTTGTAGGTGTTATTACCAGTGTTCAGATCTGGGAAAATGAAGACTGTTGCTCTGCCAGCCACTTCTGAATTAGGTAATTTAGTTTTTGCAACTTCAGGATCTATAGCGGCATCGTATTGAATCGGGCCTTCTATAAGAAGTTCTGGTGCTCTTTCTTTCGCAATTTTTGTGGCTTGAATAACTTTTTCCACGTCCGCGCCTGCGCCTGATGAGCCAGTTGAATAGGAAAGAAGCGCAACTCTTGGTTCAAGGCCAAAAGTTTTTGCTGTTTGCGCGCCAACAATTGCTATTTCAGCTAATTGTTCTGCATTAGGGTCAGGATTGATAGCGCAATCGCCAAAGGCAAGCACTTTATCTTTGAGGCACATAAAGAATACACTAGAAACAATAGAGAAGCCTGGCTTTGTCTTGATAAATTCAAGGGCTGGGCGAACCGTGTGCGCAGTAGTATTGACTGAGCCCGAAACCATGCCGTCAGCAAGGTTTTTATGCACCATCATTGTGCCGAAATAGGTAGTGTCAAGCATTCTGTCACGCGCCATTTCTTCTGTCATACCTTTGTGCTTGCGGATTTCATAATAGCTGTTTACAAAATCAGTAAAGTAAGGGCTTTGCGCTGGTTCAATAACTTCTGCGCCTGTAATATCAAGATTATATTCGCTGGCCTTTGATCTTATCGCTTGCGCATCGCCAAGCAAGATAATTTCAGCCACTTTTCTTTGAAGTAAAATTTCTGTTGCGCGAAGAATACGTTCTTCACTGCCTTCGGGAAGGACTATACGCATTGGTTTTTTGCGAGCTTGTTCCATAATTTGAAATTCAAACATCATAGGAGTTTTCTTTTCACTGCGCGTACTTTTTATAATGCTGTCAGAAAGTTTATACGTGTCTATACTTCTTTCAAATAAAGCTAAAGCCATATTTATTTTTCTTTCGTCATGCGCTTCGATTTTACCATGCAAATCTCTAAGAATAGAAATGGTTTTGTAAGTGTGATGCTCTACTGATAAAATCGGAGCAGGAACACTTTGCCAGCCGCTGATAAGCTTATGTATGCTTGATGGAAGTTCAAGACCGCCTGTTAGGAGAATGCCGGAAATTTCAGGATATTCAGAAGAAAGCCTTGAAGTGAGCGCGCCAAGCAAGATGTCTGATCTGTCACCAGGCGTAAGCACAAGATTGCCAGGTTTAATATGTTCCATAAAATTATTTACTTGCATGGCAGCAATGAGATAATCAGAAACAAGAGCGTCCATTTTATCATGCCCGTACAATACTTTTGCGTTCAGCCAGCCTTTAATATCGCCCATAGTCGGACGGCCTAATGTATCATTTGTTGGAATGACATAGAGTTGGGTTTTCTCTTTTTCTTCTTCGGCTATTAAGCCTAAAAGAGATTCTTTTTCTTTATCGTCAAGGGTGGACATATTAAATATATAGGTTAATACATCAACGCCTTTTGCACTGCACATTTCAACGTCTGTCTGAAAAGTGCTTGCCAATTCTTCTGGACTTCTACTGGTCGCATTAGCAATAAGCACTAAGGACGCGCCAAGGTTTGCTGCAATGTCAGCATTCAAGTCAAATTCAAAAGTGATTTCCTTACCAAGAAAATCCGTGCCTTCGCAAAGCACAAATTCGCTTTTTTCTGCTATTTCATTGTATTTACGAAGAATTTTTTCCATCAGTACATCGTGTTGGCCAGCATTTAAAAGCGCACGAGCTTCTGACAATGTGCAGGCATAGCATTCTTCATAATCAAAATTTAATTTATAATAAGAGCGGAGTAGCTCAATATCATGATCTTTTCTTTCAGCATTGATTTGTGAAATGATCGGTCGAAAAAAAGCCACCTTTGCAATTTTGGCACGCAAAAGCCCCATAAGCCCAAGAGCTATAGCACTTTTGCCTGATTGCGAACCAGTTGGTGAGATATAGATATTTTTCATAATACTATCCATCTTGTTTTAAAAAAGGGAGAAAATAATCTTTCCTCCCTTTTTATTCGTTTTTTTTATAACTTACAAGCTTGCATTTTGATTATGCGAGTTTTGTAAGAGCTTCGTAACGCTCGTTATAGTCTTTTTCAATTTGTTCTTTCAGCTCTTTAGAAGCTTCTGGAGCAATTTTGTCGAGTTGAGCGTATCTGTTTTCGCCTTGCAAGAATTCTTGAATTTTGCCATTTGGAGCTTTGCATTCCAAGACAAATGGATTTTTGCCTTCTTCTTTAAGAAGTGGGTTGAATCGATAAAGTGGCCAGTAACCAGTTTCAACAGCTTCTTTAGCTTCTTCCATGCTTCTGCCCATACCTTTTTTGAGGCCTTGGTTGATACATGGAGCATAAGCAATAACTAATGATGGGCCATCGTAAGCTTCTGCTTCTTTCAAGGCTTTCAAGGTTTGGTTCATGTCAGCACCCATGCTAATGTAGGCTACATAAACATAGCCATAAGTCATAGCCATGCCGCCAAGATCTTTTTTCTTTGTGCGTTTACCAGCAGCGGCAAATTTAGCAATTGAACCAAGTGGGGTTGATTTTGAAGCTTGGCCGCCTGTGTTTGAATAAACTTCTGTATCCATAACAAAGATATTGATATTTTCGCCAGAAGCTAAAACGTGATCAAGGCCGCCATAACCGATGTCGTATGCCCAGCCGTCGCCACCGAAGATCCAAACTGATTTTTCTGTGAAAAGATCAGTTGATTGCATGATGAAGTTAATTTCTTCATAAAATTCATCAGAAATGCCTTCGTGTAGAAGAGTGTGGAGAGCATCAAGAATTTGTTCGCCATATTGTTGTGATAAAGCGCCATTTGTCATATTGCTTATATATTTTTCAACAAGCATTTTAAATTCGAGGTCATTGATATTGTCGCTCAATTTTTGTAAAGATTGTGCAAGTTTTGCACGACGTTGTATATAAGCAATCTTGATACCAAAGCCGTATTCAGCAGCATCTTCAAAGAGTGAGTTACCCCAAGCTGGGCCATAACCGTCGTCGTTTGTGCAATAAGGGTTTGTTGGAGCTGAGCCACCCCAGATTGATGAACAGCCTGTTGCGTTTGCTACAATCATGCGTTCGCCAAAGAGTTGTGTGATAAGTTTTACATATGGTGTTTCGCCACAACCAGCACAAGCGCCTGAGAACTCAAGAAGTGGTTGTTGGAATTGTGAACCTTTTAATGTGCCTCTATCAACCAAGCTACCTTTTGGAGCTACAGCTTCTTGAACAAAGGCTAATTCAGCATTTGTTTTTTCTTGAACGTCGGCTAATGGTTTCATAGCCAAAGCTTTATTGCCTTTTTTGCCTGGGCAAATGTTCATACAAGCGCCGCAACCTTGGCAATCCATAGCATATACTTGCATATGGAAGCCCATGCCTTTCAATTCTTTACCCATAGCTGGAATTGTTTCAAAGCCTTTTGGTGCTGCTTCCATTTCTTCTTCTGTAGTAAGTACAGGGCGGATTGAAGCGTGTGGGCAAACAAGTGAACAGAAGTTACATTGTATGCAGTTTTCAGGATTCCATTCTGGAACTGTGATGGCAACACCACGCTTTTCAGAAGCTGTTGTGCCAAGTGGAACTATGCCGTCTGGCTCAAAAGCTGAAACTGGCAATTTATCGCCTTGTTGTGACAAGATTGGGCGAACAACATTTGCGATATAAGGATCTGCATCATTATATAAGCTTGGAGTGTCAGCTGCTTCAGCCCAAGTTTTTGGATATTTGATTTCAACTACTGCGTCGAGTGATTTTTCAACAGCGGCAATATTCATATTAACGATTTTATCGCCTTTTGAACCATAGGTTTTCTTGATAGAATCTTTCAACAATTCAACAGCTTGTTTGAATGGAAGCACTTCTGAAAGTTTGAAGAAGGCTGTTTGCATAATCATATTGATTCTGCCGCCCATGCCAGCGTCCATAGCAACTTTCACAGCATCAATAGAATAAAGTTTGATTTTCTTTTGTGCTATTGTGCGTTTCATGTGGCCAGGAAGTTCTTTTTCCATAGCTTTCACTGTGAGCCAAGGGCTATTGAGAAGGAAGATTCCGCCTTCTTTGATATTTTCTAATAAATCATAAAGATTTACATAGGCTGATTTGTGGCAAGCAACAAAGTCCGCCTGATTTACAAGATAGGTTGACTTGATAGGTTCTTTGCCAAAGCGGAGGTGAGAAACAGTGAAACCGCCTGATTTTTTACTGTCATAAGCAAAATAACCTTGGGCATACATATCTGTATTATCACCAATGATTTTAATAGCTTGTTTGTTTGCGCCTACAGTACCGTCAGAGCCAAGGCCATAGAATTGGCATTGCACTGTGCCGTCAGCAACAGTAGTAAGGTTTTCGCCCACTTCAAGTGAAGTATTTGTAACATCGTCTTCAATGCCCACAACAAAGTGGTTCTTAGGTTGCATAGAAAGCATATTGTCAAATACAGATTTTGCCATAGCAGGAGTAAATTCTTTTGAACCAAGACCATAACGGCCGCCAATGATTGATGGCATTGTATTTGCTTCAGCAAAAGCTGTCACTACATCTAAGTATAAAGGATCGCCAAGTGCGCCTGGTTCTTTTGTTCTGTCAAGCACTGTGATTGTTTGCGCTGTAGCTGGAATTGCTTGAAGAAGATATTCAGCAGCAAAAGGACGATATAGGCGAACTTTAATAAGGCCAACTCTTTCGCCTTGCGCGTTCAAGTAATCGACTACTTCTTCAATAGTATCGCAAGCTGAACCCATGCAGATAATCACTCTGTCAGCTTCTTTGTGTCCGTAATAATCGTATAATTTATATGAGCGACCTGTGATTGATTGCACGCGTTTCATAGCGTCGATAACAATGCCAGGAACTTGTTCGTAGAAAGGATTTGCTCTTTCACGGCCTTGGAAATAGATGTCAGGGTTTTGGGCTGTACCACGTTGATGTGGGTGTTCAGGATTCATAGCGCGATCTCTAAATTCTTGCACTCTTTCCCAATTCACAACTTTGGCCATGTCTTCATAGTCGATAACTTCAATTTTTTGAATTTCGTGTGAAGTTCTAAAGCCATCAAAGAAGTGGCAGAAAGGCACTGATGAATCGATAGCGGCAAGGTGAGAAACTAAAGCTAAGTCCATAGCTTCTTGTGGTGAGTTAGATGCTAAGAAAGCAAAACCTGTTTGACGGGCAGCCATAACGTCTTGATGATCGCCAAAAATTGAAAGAGCGTGCGCAGCAAGAGCACGCGCTGAAACGTGGAAAACTGCTGGCAATAATTCACCTGCAATTTTATACATATTAGGAATCATCAATAAAAGGCCTTGAGAAGCCGTAAATGTAGTTGTGAGTGCGCCAGCGGCTAATGCACCGTGCACAGCACCAGCAGCACCAGCTTCTGATTGCATTTCACGTATAGCCATGACTTGGCCCATAAGGTTTGTTCTGCCTTGTGCTGCCCATTCGTCAGCCAATTCGCCCATTGTTGAAGATGGTGTGATAGGGTAGATTGCGCTTACATCACTTAATGCATAGGCAACGTGAGTGGTTGCCGTGTTGCCGTCCATAGTTTTCCATTTTTTAGCCATTTGTTACTCCTTCCTCTTGTTTTTTGAGGGAATATATTATATGATAAGTCTAATTTTTAAATTGTTAAAGAAATTAACAAGCATATTAAGCATATTTTTTATGCTTTGTCTAGTATCTTTTTTTTAGTAAATTTTGCATAAGTAGTGATAATCGTGATTTATGGCTAGATTGAGCGCTCAAACAATATTAAAAGTTTTTTTGTAAGCGGAAAATGCTTGTTCGCTAAAGCCTTTGTTCGCTACGCTCACTTTTCTTATACTTGACATCTAGTGAAGTATGCACTAGCTTACCTTTGTAAAACGGATGAAAATGGAAAGAAAATGGCAAAAAACCTAATTATAGTGGAATCACCAGCAAAGGTGAAGACCATCAAGAAATTTCTTGGTTCAGAATATACAGTGCAGGCAAGCGTTGGGCATATACGTGATTTGCCTAAGAAATCACTAGGTGTAGACGAAGCGCACGACTTTATGCCGCAATACGAAACCATAGTCGGCAAAGAAAAAGTTGTGAAAGATTTGCAAACAGCAGCGGCAAAGGCCGAAGTTGTCTTCCTTGCGCCCGATCCTGATAGAGAGGGTGAGGCTATTGCTTGGCACATTGCCGAAAGTATTAAAGGAAAGGCTAAAGATATACGCCGCATACAATTCAACGAAATCACAGCTAAAGCCGTTAAAGAAGCTATAAAAAAACCGCGTGAAATAAACACCTCTTTATTTGAAGCACAACAAGCAAGACGTGTTTTAGACAGGCTTGTAGGTTATAAAATTTCTCCTCTTCTCTGGAAAACAGTAAAAAGAGGCATTTCAGCTGGACGTGTGCAATCAGTTGCTTTGAAGTTGATTGTGCAAAGAGAGGAAGAGCGGAAAGCCTTTGTTTCTGAAGAATATTGGAACTTTAAAGCGCAATTACAAAAAGAAGATAAGTCAGCCCCATTCAAAGCTGAACTGCATAAAATCAATAATAAAAAAGCTCATGTCCCGCATCAAGAAGCGGCAGAAGCTTTAGAAAAAGAAGTGAAGCAAAATGCTTGGACTGTTGCAAGCGTGGAAGAAAAAGAACGCTCACGCTCAGCGCCTCCGCCATTTATTACTTCTACCTTACAACAAATGGCTAACCAAAGAATGAACTTTGCGGCAAAGCGCACCATGCAGACAGCCCAAAAGCTCTACGAAGGCATTGACTTAGCCGATAGAGGCACAACAGCCCTTATCACTTATATGCGTACTGACTCTGTGCGTATCGCCACAGAAGCTCGTCAAGATGCTTTAGCCTTTATTGAAAAAAATTATGGTAATGATTATCTGGGCGGAAAAGGCAAGGGCAATGTATTTAAAGGTAAAAATTCAGCCCAAGATGCTCACGAAGCTATACGCCCTATTGACGTGACTATCACACCTGATTCTGTTCGTGGCGACTTATCCGACGATCAATATAAGATATATAATTTGATATGGTCACGCTTTGTTGCAAGTCAAATGTCGCCAGCAAAATTTCATGATACAAATGTATTTATAAATTGCGGCTCTACTCAATGGAAATCAAAGGGGCAAAGAATTTTATTTCCCGGCTTCTTGGCTCTTGCTTCAAAAAGCTCTGCCGATGACGATACTTTATTGCCAGAATTAAAAGCCGATGAAAATCTTTTATTGAAAGAATTGACCAAAGAGCAAAAGTTCACACAGCCACCAAGCAGATATTCCGAAGCTTCCTTAGTGAAAGAATTAGAAGAACTTGGCATAGGCAGACCTTCAACTTATGCAACAATTATTTCCACCTTGCAAGATAGGGAATATGTGCGTTTGCAAGAAAAAGCCTTTAGTCCTACAGATTTGGGTATGGTTGTTGTTGAGCAATTGAATGCAAATTTCCCAAAACTTATGGACGTTGGCTTTACAGCACAAATGGAAGGCGACTTGGATAAAGTTGCAGACGGAAACGAAGGTTGGGTTAAGCTTTTGT
The DNA here is from genome assembly GCA_964369165.1 of uncultured Desulfovibrionaceae bacterium. Taxonomy (GTDB): domain Bacteria; phylum Desulfobacterota; class Desulfovibrionia; order Desulfovibrionales; family Desulfovibrionaceae; genus CAYJAZ01. The sequence goes on from CAYJFE010000026.1 coordinate 19,672, forward strand.
CTGATTTTTCAAAAGATTTCAATCCCACACTTGAAGCCGCCACAAAAAGCATGACGCAAATGAAGCAGGGCATTGAAACAGACTTGATTTGCCCCGAATGTGGTCAGCCATTAGTGATTAAATTTGGTAAAGCAGGGGAATTTATCGCTTGCACTTCTTACCCTAAATGTTCATTCACTTCCAATTTCACTCGTGATGAAGATGGCAAAATCCAGCTTGTCGAGCGCGAAAAAGTGCAGGTGCAAGTGACAGGTGAATGCCCAAAATGTGGCAGTGATGTTGTTTTGAAAAAGGCTCGCACGGGCTCACGTTTTCAAGCTTGTTCTGCCTATCCCAAATGCGACTATACGGCTTCTTATTCCACAAAAGTAAAATGCCCAAAATGCGCTGAAGGTGAATTGGTTGAAAAATCCAGCAAAAGAGGCAAGATTTTCTATGGCTGTTCAAGCTATCCTAAGTGTGACTATGCCTCATGGAACGAACCCACAAATGTGCCTTGCGATGTGTGTCAATCACCTGTGACATTTGTCAAACAATCTCGTTCATCAAAACAAAGACTATGCACAGAATGCGGTAAAATAGAGGATATTTAAATGTCATTAAAAATAAAATGTCAAGAAGATAGGCAAGAACTTTGCGAAAAATGGTTGAATGATTTTTTCACCCATTACGGAATTGATGCCCAAGGCGTGAGCCGTACTATCGACGATCAATTTATGAATCCTGTCGGCTATGTTGTGCGTTCAGCAACAAAATTGCTTTTTTCAGCTGTGATAGGCGAAGAAATCGACAAAGAAGCCATACAGAAAAAAGTGTATGAGCTTATGCGCATTCAAGCCATTCAGCAATTAAGCCCAGCTCAAGCGCATTTGCCATTTATCGCACTCAAAGAACATTTGCAAACTTTCTTAATGAAAGATTTGAAAGACAAAGATTCGTTTTTTGAATTTAAAGCTATGCTTGATAGAATTGACACTTTGATGCTTATGGCTTTTGATGTGTATGTGCAGGATAAAGAAGTGCTTTTCAGAGTGCGTATTCAAGAATTGAAAAATGCCCAAGCACAAATCTTGCGTTTTGCGCAATCAAAGGGCTTTCCCGTTGACTAGAATACACAAAACCACCAGAGAAAAAATACACGAAGCTGCAAAATATTCTTCTTGTGTCTATCTTGAAATTAAGGCTTCTGATGTGGGAATGTTTCGCTTCTTGCTTGAAGCCTATGATAATCTTGCGCTTTTTACTGTGCTTGATAAATACACGGCTTTACTAAAAGTTTTCTATTCGCCGCATCAAGAAAATGAAGTGACGGCGCGCCTTGAAGATATACGTTCGCTCGTTGCTTTTAGGCAAATTCCTTTCACGCACTCTTTGTCACAAGATTTTTAATCTATAAGAGTATAGCCGAGAGTTTTTAATATTTCTAAATCAAATGCGCCTTTGCGAAGAAGGCGTATTTTTTTTGTGTTATTTTCATGTTTTTTTACAATCACCTCTATAATAGTTGAAGGCAAGCCACCTTGCGGGCTTTCGCCATATTTTAAGATGCCGTCAATATGTAAATTTTCGTCTAACTCGTAGGCAAATTGGGCTGCTTTTTCACCGCTTTTATTTGCTGAGGTGGAAATTATAGGTGCGTTCAAAGCTTTCGTCAGTGCAAGGCAAGCAGAATGAGGGCTTTGGCGCACAACAATAGTACCTGTATTTGCAGTGATAATAGGGCTTATACTTGTTTTTGCTTTGAGCAATATACTCAAAGGCGCAGGCCAAAATTTTTCTGTGATTTCTTGTATGCAAGGCAGAATAGCTTGATCTATATCGGCAATTTCAAGAGCTTGTTCAAAGTCACGGACAATAAGTGGCAAGGGTTGGGAAATATTACGCTCTTTTATTTCGTAAATGCGATTTAAAGCTGAATGCGCAAATGCAGAACAAGCGAGTGCGTAATAGGTTTCAGTCGGGCAAGCAAGGATTTTGCTTTCTTGCAAAAGGTTTACGGCTTCGTTTATTGATGAGATTTTTTTCATTTTTTTTAAATATAATATTTTTTATATTTTGTCGAATTTTGTTTTTTACTTATATTTCTTTTTTTTTCTTGCTTATAGTCATAAGGCCTTTGAACTCTTTATTTTTTAAAAGTCACATTAAAGCTTATGCGGACTACTTTCCGCATACACAGTGGAGAACACTTCGTATTCTCCTACTGGTATGACTTTTTTCCTCATTAAAGTCCTTGACCGCATAAGCAAAAGGCAAATGTGATTTTTAAAAAATGAAAGTTCAAGGCCTTATTCAGTTTTTGCCTTGTATGAGAAATAATGTTTATAAGTTTAAACAAAAAAACTCTGAATAGACAGAGTTT
>CAYJFE010000026.1:22133-26756 GCA_964369165.1 uncultured Desulfovibrionaceae bacterium
TATGAGAAATAATGTTTATAAGTTTAAACAAAAAAACTCTGAATAGACAGAGTTTTTAAGGAATTTCTAAAAAGCTTCAATTTGGGGAATGAGCAAGGCAGAGGGAATTTTTCTTGAAGGAGTTTAGTTTAATGCTAAATGACTGAAAGAAAAATTTTATCTAACGATGCTCAAACCCAAATTCAAGCTTTTTCTAACTAAGTAAAATTTTCTTAGCTATAGCATCATTCTGTTCTGTGATGAATGGAATGCCAGTTTCTTGTGCAGTTTCACGGTTACCAGCCATAAGATCTTGGCGAGTAATTTCGTTCAATGCAAATTTACGAGCACCAGCCATGATTTGTTGTAGGCCTGAACCTAAGCGGTCAAGGTTTGTCCACATAGCGATTGCGCCGTAAGGAATATTTTTCATTTCTTCTTTACCAAGTTTAGCAGAAATACCATGGTAGCCAGCAAAAATGCTTTCAGCTGAATCGCCGATGTCAGAAACTGTTTTAGGAAGTTTTTCCCAGTTGCCGCAGATTGCTTCACGGCGTTCTGGATGCAATGCACCTTCGATATTTGCACCAAGGAAGCCAGGAATCATCATTGAGCGACCCATGCAAATAAGTTTTGCATAAGGAGCAGCAAGTGCTAGGCCTTTGAAGATTTGGCTTGATTTAGCAAGACCGCCACCAAGAGAAATATCAACAACTTTTTTGCCTTGTGAAGCAAGAATAGCGCAGTATTCAGCAACTTTTGCATGAAGAAGAACTGAAGGCACACCCCAAGTTTCCATCATATCCCAAGGTGACATACCTGTGCCGCCGCCTGAACCGTCGATTGTAAGAAGATCTAAATTATGTTCGCTAGCAAGTTTGATAGCAAGTGCGAGTGGCTCCATGCTGTATGAACCAGTTTTGAGTGAAATACGTTTGAAGCCAAGGCCACGAAGATATGCCACTTGATCGCCAAAGTCTTTAGCAACTTCGCAAGCTGATGTAAGGCCTGTGTAGCCAAGGCGTGAGTGACGTGCAAAGTGGTGAACTGCGCCAGCTTTATATGCTGCTTCAGTTTCAGCTAATGTTGGATCAGGATCAACAAGATAGCCACGACCGTGGAGGAATTTAGCATATTCAATATCAGAAACTTGGATTTCGCCACCAATGTTTTTAGCGCCTTGACCCCATTTAAGTTCGATAATGATTTTGTCAGCGTATTTTTCAGCCAAATATTCTGCAACACCATTTCTTGTGTCTTCAACGTTCATTTGAACGATAAGTGCGCCATAACCATCGTAGTAACGAAGGTAACCGTCGATACGGCGTTCTAATTCTGGTGCTTTTACTATTTTGCCGTTTTTGATTTCAGCTTGTTTGTCAACGCCAACAACGTTTTCACCAATAACTACAGGCACACCGCAGATAGCACAACCTGTCGCAAATGAATTCCAGTATTTAGCAGCGATGAAAGTAGAACCTAAAGCACCTGTCATTACCGGATAGCGTGATTTTGTAATAACTTCGTTACCAAAGCTTGTTTCAATAGAAACGTCTGTGAATAAAGTGTTACCAGCTTTTGCTTTTTCTTGATCAGCACCAAGAGCACCGTAGAGGTTACCGTCGATACGTAAAGAATTGTAAGAAACGCCTTCAGCAATTGTGCTTACTGCACCAGCTGTTGTAAGGCCGAAATCTCTAGGATAGAGAAGCTGTCTACCAAGCATAGAGCCAAGCCAAGTTTCACATTTACCTGCGCAATCAGCACGGCAAAGTGTGCAAAGTCCAGATTCGCAAGGTACGCCACGGTTGGTTGTGGCAAGTACGTCGTTAGATTTAGTCCATTGTGACATAAGAATAACCCCTTATTTACATTTTTGTATAAAATTTGTCTGATTAACTTACAATAAAGTATAATCTTATGCAAGCCTTTTTTTATTGACATTTTTGTGAAAAAACAAATCTTTTTGTGAAAAAATAATCTTTTTTTCCCTCTAACAAAGGCTTGACAATTATTTGAACTTGGCACAAGGTAGAAAAAATTAACTTTATATATGCTTTTATGCATAGGAGATACAATGTCAGACGAACTTTATGCCAATCCAGTGGCATTTGCCAGAGAACTTTTGGTGGCTCTCTGTTTCGAGCAATATTTACGTTTCTTTTTTCTTGATATAGAAGACGATGCCGACTTTGACGCACCTGCCATTCTGCGCGTTCCTTCTGAAGTTGTAGACGAAATAAAAAAAGATAATCCTAAACTTTTGCCCTTGCTTTTAGCTTTACAAAATAAAGCCATTACTTTTGAGCAATCACGTTCCGCTGTAATTGACGTGGCGGCTGACCTTATGGGGGTTGACCCAACAAGCAATGATTATAGAGAAATGGTTGCTGAAGTTTCAGTAAGCGAATTTTTCCAAGACGAATTGCTTGAATTTCACTCATGGGTAGGCGAAATGGACGAAACTCAAGACTATACCATGCGCATTCCTTTCCAAGAATGGATTTCAGCTTATCGTGTTTGGCGTGAAGCTTTAGGCGATCACGCTTAAAGAGAGTTTGCGCAGAGCATTCAAAAAATTAAAAGGTGGCACTTTTTTTGCCACTTTTATTTTTGCTTTATTTTTAATCTAATGGTTAATACAATGTTTGAAAAAAATCCAAAAAAAGCGCTTTTGTTAGGCATTTTTACAATAGTCATCTGGTCTAGCGTGGCTACTGCTTCTTCACTGGCTATGCAAACGCTTGACCCTATGCCTATGATAGCAATTGGGCTCACACTTGCCTCTATTCTTATCGCTCTCTATCTTATTGCAAAAAAAGAGTTTGGCGAAATAAAAACACTTTCTAAAAAAAATGCTATTAATGTTTTTTGCCAAGGCTCAGTGCTTTTTAGTTATTATTTCTTTTATTTCAATGCTTATGCAAATTTGCCAGCACAAATCACATCGCCTCTAAATTCTTCATGGGCATTAGTTCTTGTCCTTTTTAATGCTTGGTTTTATAAAGAAAGTTTTTCTAAAGGCGAATTTGTAGGTATGCTGATTGCCTATTTGGGGGTAATCCTTGTGGCGGTTGGCGGTACGCAATCGGAAGCTTTAAGTGCAAGTATCAATATAGAAGGCTTAGCTTCAGGCGTAGTTTGCACTTTCTTTTTTGCCGGCTATTGGATGGTGAATAGAAAATGCACATTAAGTAATAAACTCTCTTTGTGTTTAGGCTTTTTCGTGGCAGGTATGTGGGGCATAGTCTTTATGCTTATCGCTCAGCCCGATTTATCATTGGTAAGCAAATCTTCTTGGTACGCACTTTTTTATCTGACAGTATGTGAATGGAGTGTGCCCTACATTACTTGGAGCTTAGCTCTAAAGCTTACAAATTCAGTGCCGACAATTTCTTCGCTTTCATTTTTCACACCTTTCTTGGCCTTGATTTGGGTGGCACTTATTCTTGGAGAAACAATTATTATCACCACTATGGCGGGTCTTGTTCTTATTGTGTGTGGAACAATAGTTTTACAGAAATTCAAAAAAACTCATGGCTAAAAAAATAGCCGCAAAGACTTGAATATATTTATTGTGAAAAAAAATACATAACATCTAAGCTCTTAGCATAATAAAAAATATAAAAAAATAATTTTAAGCTTGATTTTTTTTATAAAAGAGGTTACACAACCTTATTCAAGATTAATTTTCACTTTTGGGGGGCACAATGGCTGCAGGATTACCGGAAACCGTTCTGTTTGCGAAATTGGCAAACTTATATAAAATAGACTTCGCTGGCGATGAATTGACTATAGTCCATGTTTTCTATACTTGGGTGGGTTTAGCAATTTTAGCAGGCGTTGGTTTTGTGGTTAAAAAGAATGTGCACATGGTGCCTGGTAAGCTACAAGCGCTCTTTGAATTTCTGGTGGAGACGATGGAGAATTTCACCGTCGAAAACATAGGCGAAAAAGGGCGACGCTTTGTTCCTCTTTTAGCGGGTATATTTATTTATATCCTCACCCTAAACTTCCTTGGCCTAATGCCAGGTTGTGATGCTCCAACAGCAAACTTGAATACTACAGCCGCTATGGCAGTTTGTGTATTTATCTATTATAACTATATAGGTATCAAAACACATGGCTCACACTATATCAAACACTTCACAGGCTCAAATAAATATCTTGTGCCTTTGATGTTCCCACTTGAAATTATTTCACACGTTGCCCGCCCTCTTTCACTCACACTTCGTTTATTCGGCAACATCTTCGGTGAAGAAATCACACTTATCATCTTCTTTAGCTTTGGCGCATCAATCTATGTAGGCGCACTTGTTGGTACAGTGCCTCTCTACTTCCTCTTTATGCTAGCCAAAACTTTGCAAGCTTTCATCTTCTTCATCCTTACAATGATTTACATTAAAGGGTCATTAGAGCACGCCCACTAGGCTATATTCTCAATCAATTCTTTTGCGTTTTTTCTGCTGAAAATAAATTTTTTGCTCCAGTCATGTATGTTTTTTTGATACACTCCTTCCACAAAAAATCCATTTTCATTGAAAATTCCACAAAATCTCTTGATTGAAAACACAGCCTAGAAATAGCTTGATTTTACATTACTTTATGGGGAATGGCCATCTGGTCAAAACTATATAACTACTT
>CAYJFE010000026.1:26856-29826 GCA_964369165.1 uncultured Desulfovibrionaceae bacterium
GATTTTACATTACTTTATGGGGAATGGCCATCTGGTCAAAACTATATAACTACTTTTTAGGAGTACACTATTATGCGTAAATTGGTTCTTATCGTTCTTAACACTGTTGCTTTTATGGCTGTTGCTAGCCTTGCTTTTGCTGCTGATGTAGACGGCGTTGCTATCGGTCTTTCAACAATCGGTATGACTGTTGGTATGGCTTTGGCAGCTGCTGGTTGCGGTCTTGCTCAAGGTATTGCTATTAAAGCAGCTTGTGAAGGTACATCACGTAACCCAGATGCAAGCGGTCAAATCTCACAATCATTGATTCTTGGTCTTGCATTTATCGAATCACTTTGTATTTATGCTTTGCTTGTAAATCTTATCTTGCTCTTCGCTAACCCATTCTTAGCTTAGTTTGATATCAAGGCCTTGAGAACTTAGGTTAGCTTAGGTTCTCGAGGCTTTTTGCTTGAGAAGCTTGTGAAAATATTACCGATTTAAGAGAGTTTTATATGAATCCATTAAAGAATGAGCGTATTCCTCGCGCAACCTTGCTTAGACTTGCAACTTATACACAAGTTTTAGAGCATATGAAAAAAGAAGGTGTGCAGATTATTGCTTCTGATCCGCTTGCTCAAGCCTGTGAAGTAAATGCCTCGCAAGTAAGAAAAGACTTGGCCTATTTTGGCGAATTTGGTGTGCGTGGTGTTGGCTACTATGTATCATTTTTATTAGATGCCATTAAAGCTTGCTTGCACGCTAACCGCACATGGAATGCTTGTCTTATTGGTGTGGGTAATATGGGGCGCGCGCTTGTGCACCATCAAGATTTTCGCAATAGAGGCATTCATCTTGTTGCCGCTTTTGACTGCGATCCATTTAAAATAGGTGAAAATGTCTACGGCCTTGAAGTGCGTTGCACAAAAACTTTGCCAGAAATTATAGCCGAAGAAAATATCGAAATCGGTATGCTCACAACTCCGCCTGAAAGAGCGCAACGTGCAGCTATGCAATTAGCAGAAGCTGGCATTAAGGGCATAATTAATTTTTCTTCAGCAAGAATTTCAGTGCCTGACGATGTCTGTGTAGAATATATTGACTTTTTCCACCAAATCTACACATTGACCTTCAATATTTCTAATAAAAAATAGAAGTAAATTTAACTTGATTTTTTATACAAAAGCATTTAGTGTATAAACACATTAAATATACAGGACAATAGAATGTTTAATTTTTCTTATTCATACAGCTACTATTATAACCTAAGTGAGTGTCACGGGTAGGCTGTTTTTGTATTGTCTTAATCAGAATTGCAAATTTTACCGCTATCCGTGAGGGTGGCGGTTTTTGTTTAAGTGCATTTTTTATTATGCACATAGACAGATGAAAAGGCTAAGGCTCATTGTGAGCAATATAAACAAACGAGGATATTATGTTTGAACTTCTTATCTGGGTGGCGTACTTTTTACTTTTCTTCTTTTTAGCAAAGAAGGGTAGTGGCTATGATTCATTGAGCGGCGGTAAAATAGGATTTTTTGTACAATCATTTGCCTATGTAGCTACTTATTTTTCAGCAGTTGCTCTTGTGGGTTTTGGTGGTCTTGCCTATATGTATGGCCTTCAAATGATGCTTGTCGCATTGGGTAATGTTCTCTTCGGTATTGTTTTTGCTTACCTTTTCTTAGCATGGCGCACAAAAAAATTGCAATTGAAATTAGAAGCTCGCACTCCTGCACAAATGCTTTCTAAAGGGCATAATATTCCATTTTTACGTGTCTTTTTAGGCTTTGTTTTCGCGCTCTTTTTATCTATATATGGTGCAGCAGTTATCAAAGGCGCAGCAATAATGCTTCAAAGTATTATTCCTGTAAGCCTAACGCAATCGATTTGGATTTTGATAGCTGTTGTTGGTAGTGCCGTTATGTGGGGCGGGCTTAGAGGTGTATTGTTGACAGAGGCAATGCAAGGCTGTGTTATGCTTATAGGCATTGGCTTTTTGATTATACTTGTTTTACAAGAAGTGAATGGCCCAATTGAGGGAGTGAAAGCCTTGATGGCGCTTGAGCCAACAGCATTAGCGAATAATGGTTTTGCCGCTCTCTCTTCTGGCTCGCAAGGATATTTTGTTTTCTCGCTCACTTTAGTCACTTCCATAGCCGTGTGGGGGCAACCGCAGATTATTCAAAGGCATTTTTCCTTGACAAATAAGCAAGAGATTAAGAAATCGGTCATACTTGCAAGTGCAGTATCGCTCTTTGTTGTTGGCGGAATGTATTTTATATCCTCGCTTTCACGCTTGATATTGCCAGAAATTTCAAATCCTGATGCAGTTATTTCGCAACTTGTAGATCTCTACCTTCCGCCTTTTGCAAAGCAATTATTTGTTTTGGCAGTTGTTTCAGCATCTCTTTCCACTTGCACAGCTCTTTTCCACATTGCTTCTTCTTCCCTTACTGAGGATTTGACAGGTAGAAAAACAAATAAGAAAACATGGGCGCTTGGCATACTATTTTGCATGACGATTTCAGGCACAACAGCTATGATGGAAGGGCAATTTATTGCTTTAATTCACACAACCAGTTGGAGTGTTATAGGCGCGACAACGCTTGTGCCATACCTTGCTTTGCTCTTTTTCAAAAGCTCAAATGCAAAGGCTGGGCTATTGTCAGCACTCACAGGCTTTACGCTCTGTCTTGGGCAATATCTAGTATTTACGCCACAAACAAGAATATTCACACATAACTTTGAAGTGCCATTTTTATTGGAGGCATTTCCACCATTCTTAGTGGGCGTGATATTTGCGTCTTTAGTTTATGTATTTGTGGCTCTGCTATCAAGAAGCAAAGAAAATACAAGCCTTATGGTTTAAAATAAAAAAGATTTTGGCTGTTGGCACAAAATCTGACATTTATCGTAAAGATTTGTTCGTTGCTCTCTCAAATTAATAGGTTGAAAAGTTTGTAAGGAGATGGGGGAGTTTGAGGGGGA
>CAYJFE010000027.1:0-29317 GCA_964369165.1 uncultured Desulfovibrionaceae bacterium
CAAGAAGGATTTGACTGCAAATTCTTTTAATAGTCTTTTAGTCTACATAGTGTTTCCAAGAGATTAAAGTTTTATGAATAATATAAGCAAAATTATAAGAGAAATATTTGTAAAAAAGGGGAACACTTAAGTATTCCCCTTATTTATTTCAATAAGTCAATCAACTATTTGAAAGGAATGAAGCCAACTTCTTTCACATAAGCTTGGCCTTCAGCGCTCATAGCATAGTCGATAAAGCCTTTTACGTCACCAGCAGGTGTGCCTTTTGTGTAGAGCCAAAGTTCACGTGATAGAGGCCATGATTTGTTCAAAGCTGTTTCTGGAGTTGCTTCTAAGCCACCAACTTTAGTTGCTTTTGTTGAAGCATCAAGGTAACCAAAACCGATGTAGCCGATAGCGTTTTCGTTTTTAGAAACAACTTGAACAACAGCGCCGTTAGAAGCTTGCAATAAAGCAGCTGGCATTACGCGATCGTCTTTCATTACAAAAAGTTCCCAAGTTTCGTATGTACCTGATGAAGTATCGCGTGAAACTACAACGATTTTCGCATCTTTACCACCAAGTTCTTTCCAGTTTTTGATTTTGCCTGTGTAGATGCCATTCAATTGTTCGATGGTAAGATCTGAAACAGGGTTTGATGGGTGAACAACAGGAACTAAAGCGTCAAGACCAACAGCAATAGCGTAAGGCTCAACACCATTTGCTTTTGCTTTTTCTACTTCTGATGATTTGATTTGACGTGAAGCCATTGCAATGTCAGTAAGGTTATCAATCAAAGCTTTAATACCATTACCTGAACCGCCGCCTGAAAGAGCGATGTTTACGCCAGGATTTTTTTCCATGTACGCTTCACCAACTTTTTGAACGATAGGAAGAACTGTTGTTGAACCGTTGATAACGATTTCACCAGCTACTGCTGATGTTGCAAAAATTGCTGTAGCAATTAAAGCTGAGAAAAATGATTTTAACATAATGACTCCAATTTTTTTTGTTTTTCATTTTACTGACATCACTTTGCAGTAATGCCGTGAAAAGCAAACTAGAGCTTAAATGTTACAATTGTGTTACAATACTATTACTTTTTTGTTACGCTTGCAAAAGTAGAAATAACTATTTGATAATATTGTATTTAAAAATAATAATTTATTTTTTTAAAGAAGCAAAAAAAGCTTGACCAAGTGACAATGAGGCATCACAAGGGGAATAGTTTTTATGTAAAAGTGGCTGTATATCACGCTTTAATAGTGCTAGGCTTATTTCTTTGCTAAGTGTCTTATTTAAAAATACTCCGCCACTCATGCCTACTTTTGTGACATTGTATTCTTTTGCTGCGTCTAAAGTCCATTTTGCTAAAGAGTGCGCAAGTGAAAGATGAAAATATCTGGCAATAAAGGCATCTGCTTTGCCCTCTATCTTCTTTTGTAGGCAAGCATTAAAAAGAGAATGAGAGTCAAAAACGCTCATGTTATTTTCCGTGAAAGCATCAAAAATATCAAAGTCTTGCGCACTAAAATCTTGCATGGCTTCTAGCTGCACAGGAACTTGCCCTTCGTAAGAAATTTCAGCATTACAGCCTAAAAGCACGCCCACAGCATCAAATAATCTGCCACAGCTTGAACTGTTTATGCCCATATTTCTCGAACATAACTCTTGAATTGCCTCTTGCACAAAAGTGTCAATATTTTCTAATGTATAGCTTTTGTTGACAGCGTGTAGAAAGGACATTGTCATATAGAAAGGTTTTTGCACAGCCATATCATTGCCCACTTGCAAGACTTGCTGAAAGTGCCCAATTCTTTGCCAATACGCATTTCTTGGTTCGACATACAAGAGCTCGCCGCCCCATATTGTATTGTCAAGACCATAGCCCGTACCGTCTAAAACAAGCACTATAGAAGGTTCAAGCTCGCTATTGTCAGCAAGCAGAGAAAAGGCGTGTGCGGCATGGTGTTGCAAGGTGGTAAAGGGAATATTTTTTGCATTTGCAAATTCTTCAGCCATAAGGCGAGAATAGGCATTAGGGTGCGCGTCAGCTATCACTAAATCTGGCTCAACATCTAATATTTTAGAAAGGTGCTCCACTGTTTCTAAGAGAAATTCTTGGTTCTTTAGGCTTTCAATATCGCCGACGTGTTGACCGACAAAGGCTTCGCTCTTTTCTGTATCTTGCTTGATAATACAACAAGTTCCCTTCAAATCAGCACCAAAAGCAAGTAGGCTATTGTTTTGTTTACTGTTCTCTAAAGTTGGAAGCACAAGTGGAGAAGGCACATAGCCTCTCGCGCGTCTTATAGAAGTGAAAGGGAGAGGATTGTCGTCTAAGTGTATAATTTCCTTATCTTTTGCAAATAAAACGCTATCGTCAACGCGTACTAATATGTCGCGATTATGGAAGAGAAAGGCATCGGCTATATGGGAAAGCTTTTTTGCGGCTTCTCTATTTTTTAAACAAATAGGCTCAGAGGCAGGATTGCCAGAAGTCATAATTAATGCTTTGAAATTTTCATCGTTAATGCCAAAATGTTCGCTATTAAATAAGAGTTCGTGCAAGGGAGAGGAGGGGAGCATAATGCCAATTCTGTCAGTATCAGGAGCAAGAATGTCAGGCAATGCATTTTCCTTTTTTTTGCATAAGACTATAGGTCTTTGGCGAGATTGTAAAAGTTCAAGTTCTACTTCATTAATTTCTGCAATTTCTTTTGCTTTTTCGACTGTGTGAACCATTATAGCTAAGGCTTTATGTGGGCGGAATTTTCTTTGGCGAAGCGTATTGATGGCTTCAATATTTGTAGCATCGCAAGCAAGATGAAAACCGCCTAAACCCTTAATAGCAACAATTTTTCCTGCGTGTAATTTTTCTATAGTGGCTTTGAGAGCTTCAAAATTTTTCTTATTATCTTCTGTCCAAATTTCAACACCGCACGTATTGCAGGCTGTTGGCTGAGCGTGAAAACGTCTGTCTAAGGGATTAGTGTACTCTTCTTGGCATTTTTTACAAAGCGGAAAACAAGCCATAGAGGTGGTTTCTCGATCATAGGGCATGGAATGCGTGATAGAAAAACGTGGGCCACAATGCGTGCAATTTATAAAGGGATAGAGATAGCGTGTAGTATCATTTTTATCGAGCATCTCATTCTTACACGCTTCACAATGCGCCACATCAGGGCTTATTAAAACATTGTGTCCTTTTCCTTTTGATTCAGTCATAACTATAGAAAATACTGTTTCATTTTTAATGATTTCTTTAGGTGACACTTCAAGTTTTGTGATTTGTGCTAGAGGAGGTAACTCATGCTCAAGGGCATAGGAAAAATGCAAAATGACTTCTTCATCTCCTTGCACTTCAATAAAGACGCCCTCTCTTGTGTTTGAAACAAAGCCAGTGAGCGAAAATTTTTGCGCAAGTGTATAGACAAATGGCCTAAAGCCAACGCCTTGCACTTGTCCTGTCACTATAAATTCTTTACGTTTGAGCATAATTAAAGTTCACATAAAATTCAAAAAAAGGCAAGAAAATAATAAAGAAAAAGCTTCTAAACTTTTTTTAAAATTAATTTTATCCTAGTCAAAATATTCGGCAACTTATTATTGTTATTATATCATAAAATCAATAGGATATATATAATTTTCCTAAAATTTGAACAGAGAGTTAAATCCTTGCTTTTGAGTAAAATATATGTTAAAAATCGCCATACTATATTGTAAAATGAAAATTTTACTTAAGGAGAAAAAAATGCGTGAACGCGTTGTTATAACTGGAATGTCGACTCTAAACCCACTTGGTTCTGATTTAGATTCTTCATTTAAAGCTTTAGTAGAGGGTAAATCAGGCATAGCGCCTATTACCTTGTTTGATTGTTCAGACTTTGATTCAAAAATTGCTGGTGAAGTAAAAAACTTCAATCCAGAAGATTATATGCCTATTAAGCAAGCAAAAAGAATGGATAGATTTGTTCAGCTTTCAGTTGCTGCTTCAACTATGCTTTTTCCTCATGCTAAATTTGAAATCACTGATGAAAATGCTGAAGATGTTGGCGCAATTTTAGGTGTTGGCCTTGGTGGTCTTGGCACAATTGAAACTTTTCATAATAAACTTCTCAATTCAGGCCCTTCAAAGGTTTCACCTTTCTATATTCCTATGCTTATTTCAAATATGGCAACAGGGCAAATTTCAATCTTCACAGGCGCAAAAAATACTAACCTTGTGATGACATCAGCTTGCGCTTCCGCTACACACGCTATTGGCTATGCGGCTTCTGAAATTATGCTTGGCAGGGCAAAAGCTATTATTACTGGCGGTGTTGAATCAACCATTACTCCAATGGGTATTTCTGGCTTTACAGCTCTAAAAGCACTTTCAACTCAATACAATGATCAGCCTGAATTGGCTTCTCGTCCATTTGATGGCAAAAGAGATGGCTTTGTTATGGGCGAAGGCGCAGGCCTTCTCTTGCTTGAAAGTCTTTCTTCAGCTAAAGAAAGAGGAGCAACTATCTATGCTGAAGTTGCTGGCTTTGGTGCTTCTTGCGATGCCTACCACATGACAGCTCCGCACGAATCTGGTTCAGGTATGGCGCAAGCTATGAGAGCGGCTGTAAAAGATGCTGGCATCAAGCTTGAAGACATTACTTGTATGAACGCACACGGCACTTCAACCCCATTGAATGATAGAACAGAAACAAAGGCTATCAAAGATTTATTCGGTGATCATGCTTATAATATTGCAATTTCTGCTAACAAATCACAAGTAGGGCACTTGCTTGGCGCAGCAGGCGCAGTGGAAGCTATCTTCTCTACTATGTCACTCTATACAGGTATGGTTCCTGGCACAATCAATAATACAAATCCTGATCCTGAATGTGACTTGAATTATATGTCAAATGGCTCTAAACAACTAAACCCTGAATATGTTCTTTCAACTTCTTATGGTTTTGGTGGAACAAATGCAGGCTTAGTGTTAAAAAAATATTCAGAATAGAACAATTTTAGAATGACGAGAGGAATAGAATTATGGATGAACTCATGTTACAAGACAAAGCAGTTGCGGATGCAATCTTTGAAGAAAGCGTAAGACAAATGTCAAACCTTGAGCTTATAGCTTCTGAAAATTTTGTTTCAGATGCTGTTCGTCAAGCGCAAGGCTCTGTTTTGACACATAAATATGCTGAAGGTTATCCTGATAAACGCTATTATGGCGGCTGTGAATTTGTGGATAAAGCTGAAAAACTTGCTATTGAAAGAGCGTGCCAAATTTTTTCTTGCGACTATGCAAATGTTCAACCTCATGCCGGTTCGCAAGCGAATATGGCAGCTTATTTTGCCTATCTAAAGCCTGGTGATACTATTCTAGGTATGGATCTATCGCACGGTGGACACCTTACTCACGGTAGTCCTGTAAACTTTTCTGGCAAGCTTTTTAATATAGTATCTTATGGTCTTGATAAAGAAAGCGGTCGTATTAATTATGACAATGTTTTACAACTAGCAAAAGAACACAAGCCGCAAATGATTGTTGCTGGCGCTTCAGCTTATTCTCGTATTATTGACTTTGCTAAAATGCGTGAAATTGCTGATGAAGTTGGCGCAAAGTTGATGGTTGATATGGCACATATAGCTGGCCTTGTTGCGGCTGGCCTTCATCCTTCACCACTTCCATATGCTCATGTCACCACCACTACTACACACAAAACCTTGCGTGGACCTCGTGGTGGTATGATTTTAGCGAATACAAAAGAAAATGCTGACATAGGCAAAACTTTGAATAGCCAAATTTTCCCTGGCATTCAAGGTGGCCCATTGATGCACGTTATTGCAGCAAAAGCAGTGGCTTTTGGAGAAGCATTAAGACCACAGTTCAAACTCTATCAACAACAAGTTATAAATAATGCGCAAGTTCTTGCTAGCTGCTTAAAAGATGCTGGTTTCAAACTCGTTTCAGATGGCACTGATAACCATCTCATGCTTATCGACTTGACTGAGAAAGATTATACTGGCAAAGATGCCGAACGTGTACTTGACGATGCGGGTATTACTGTAAATAAAAATACAGTGCCTTTTGAAACTCGCTCACCTTTCGTGACTTCAGGTATACGCCTTGGAACGGCTGCGCTCACAACTCGTGGTATGAATGAAAAAGATATGGAAAAAGTAGCTGAATATATTATTTATGCGCTAAACCGTATCAATAATGACGAAGCAATCCAAGCTTTAAGAGCTGAGGTCACTACCTTTGCTCGCTCTTTCCCGCTTTATAAGAATTAATTCTAAGGAGATTGCAAGGGAGCTCTATTGATTTAGCTCAGTTTATTTTGCCTTGTTCAAGGAAGAGTAAACTTTAATAAAATCATAGTTCCCTTGCAAAGCTATATTATGCGACTTACATGGGAAGATTATTTTTTTCAAATCACTTATACAGTAGCCCAACGCTCCACTTGTATGCGAAGAAAAGTTGGTGCTATTGCCGTAAGAGATAATCAAATCTTGGCAACTGGTTATAATGGAACGCCAACTGGTATAACGCATTGTTCTGAAAAGTCATGCCTCCGTGCTGAATTGAATGTTCCCTCTGGGCAAAGGCATGAAATTTGCCGTGGCTTGCATGCTGAGCAAAATGTGATTATTCAAGCCGCTCAAAGTGGTATATCCTTGCAAAATGCCACAATATATTGCACCACACAGCCTTGTATTATCTGTACAAAGATGATGATCAATGTGGGCATTAAAGAAATTTTTTATTCAAATGCTTACCATGACGCACTCAGCATAGAAATGCTAGACGAAGCGAGAATTTTTCATAAATTGGTTGAGTTTGCACCTATTACAGATTTTCCTCTTTAAAATTAGGCTACAAAATGTCAAATAATCTAGAGAACTTATCAGAGGTATACGCAAATGCTATGCAGAGGGCTTTGGAGTTAGCTGAAAAAGGCAGATACAAAGTGATGCCAAATCCTTGCGTTGGTGCGGTATTATTGAAAGATTCAAAAATTATTGCCGAAGGCTATCATGGCGAAAATGGCATTGATCATGCTGAAATTGTTTGTCTGAAAAATGCGGCAAAGAAGAATATTGATATACGCGGCGCAACTATGATTGTTACCTTAGAGCCTTGTAATCATTACGGGAAAACTCCTCCTTGCTCGAAGACTCTTGTTGAGGCTGGCATAGCTAAAGTTATAGTTGGCACAAAAGATCCAAACCCTCAAGCAAGTGGTGGTATTGAATATCTCCGTCAGAATAATGTAGAAGTTTTTGTTTATCCTAAGGGTTCGAAAATTGAAGAAGATTGCTTGTATTGCATCAGAGATTTTCTTTGCTGGACCTTGGAAAAAAGACCCTACACCATCTTAAAAATGGGCACAACATTAGATGGCAAAGTGGCCACAAAAGAGGGGCAATCTTCTTACATTACGAATGCTGCATCAAGGAAAAAAGTAGCGGAATTGCGCGCACTTATAGGAAAAAGTAAAGGTGCGGTTTTAGTGGGTGCAGGTACTTTTGTTTTTGATAATCCAAAATTGACAGCTAGAGAAGTGGAGTGCGAAAAACAACCAAAAGCTTGTATAATTCTGCCTAATTTAAGGCATTTATATAATTCTTATTTGCTCGAAAAAAGGGCTGATGAAACCATTGTATTCACTTCAAAATCTGAAACACAGTCTTCTATTGCTAAAGATTTAGAAGGGAGTGGTATAAAAATTTATTCGACGGATTTACTTGATGGCGCTTTAGAAAATTCTTCCACCTATTTGACTGATATTTTCACGCAACTTTATGCAAAAGAAGAAATATATTATCTACTTTGCGAAGGTGGGCCAAAACTAGCTTATTTTCTTTTACACGATAATTTGATTGATGAATACCGCCAATATATTGCGCCTACAGTTTTTGCTGATAAAAGTGCGCGCTCAGCTTTTGAGGGATATACACTTAAAGCTATTCAAGATGCTTTTCATTTTAAACTTCGTTCTTGCCAAGTGCTTGATGAAGACATAGAATTGATTTATTCTGTCAAATAACACTATACAAAATTAAAAGAATGATTATATAAAACTATGTTTACAGGAATTATACAAACAAAAGCTCAAGTGAGCAGTATTGAAAGAAAGTCAACTGAGGCAAGATTTATTTTCAAGCCACAAACAATGTTTGAAAATGTCATTATTGGCGAATCTATTGCCGTGAATGGTGTTTGCCTTACTGTTGAAAGTTTTGATAGCTCATCATTTTCCGCCTATGCCTCAACAAAAACTTTAGAGCTCACCACTTTAGGTTCTTTTCAGTTAGGCTCATTAGTCAATCTTGAAAGGGCTTTGGCCTTAGGTGATAGGCTTGGCGGTCATATTGTTTCAGGCCATGTGGATAGCGTTGTTTCTGTTGTGAATATTGAAAATAAACTTTCGTCTATAGTATATACTTTAGAATTGAATGAAGAAAGTCAAGGTCTTATAATTCCGCAAGGCTCTGTTTGCCTTGATGGTATAAGCCTTACCGTAACAGAAGTTACGAAGGGCACATTTTCTGTGAATATTATCCCCGAAACGCAAAAAGAAACCAGCATTGTTTCGTGGAAAATTGGCACAAAAGTCAATTTAGAAACTGATATTATTGGTAAATATGTGCATTCACGTGTGCATAATTATCAAATGAAGAAAGAAGAATCTAAGCTCACCGAGTCTTACCTTAAAGAACTTGGTTTTTAACCTATAAATTGTATTAAAAGGAATAGTTATATGATTTGCTCTATTGAAGAAGCTATTGAACATATCAAACAAGGAAAAATGTATATACTAGTCGACGATGAAGACCGTGAAAATGAAGGCGATCTTACCATTGCGGCTGAATTTGCTACACCAGATGCTATCAATTTTATGGCAAAATATGGCCGTGGGCTTATTTGCTTGCCTATGTCTGCTAAAATGTGTGACGATCTTGATTTGCCTATGATGACAGTGAGAAATGGTTCACGTTTTGGCACAAATTTCACGCTCTCTATTGAAGCGAGAGAAGGCGTGACAACAGGTATTTCTGCCGCTGATAGAGCAACCACAATTGCTGCAGCTATTAAAGACGATGTGAAACCTTCTGATGTTGTTATCCCGGGGCATATTTTCCCGTTAAGAGCGCAAGAAGGCGGCGTTTTGACTCGTGCTGGACAAACAGAAGGCAGTGTTGAACTCTCTGCTCTTGCTGGCCTCAAGCACGCAGCTGTTATTTGCGAAATCTTGAATGATGACGGCACAATGGCTCGTATGCCTCAATTAGAAGTTTTTGCAAAAGAACATAATTTGCCAATAGTCACTATTCGTGATTTGATTCGCTACAGACTCAAAAGAGGGCAAGTAGCTGTAAAAAGAGTGGCCGAAGCAAAAATGCCTACAGAATACGGCGAATTTAATATTATTGCTTATGAAAATGAATACGATGGCAAAACCCACGTCGCTCTTGTAAAAGGTGATGTGACAACTGACGAACCTGTTTTAGGCCGTGTGCATAGCGAATGTTTGACAGGCGATGTATTGCATTCACTTCGTTGCGATTGCGGCACTCAATTAGCCTGCGCTATGCAAGCTGTTGAAAAAGAGGGCAGAGGGGTTATTCTTTATATGCGCCAAGAAGGCAGAGGCATTGGTTTAGCTAATAAAATCAAAGCTTATGCCCTTCAAGACGAAGGCTATGACACTGTTCAAGCCAATGAAAAATTAGGCTTTAAAGCTGACTTGCGTGATTATGGCATAGGTGCGCAAATTCTTGTAGATTTGGGCATTCGTTCTTTGCGTCTTCTTACAAATAATCCTAAGAAAATTATTGGATTAGAAGGCTATGCAATTGAAATCGTTGAAAGAGTGCCCATTGAATGTGCACCACAAGAAGAAAATGCCAACTATCTTCGCACAAAGAAAGAGAAGCTAGGGCATATGCTCAACAAGGCGTAAACATGAATGATTTTATATTAAAAGAGCAAACATTGGGGCAATTATTGCGTGAAACAGCGCAATTGAATCCCGATCAAGAAGCTATACTGTATTACGAACAAGAAGTACGCTACACTTGGAAAGAGTTTGACGAATGCGTCGATAAGCTAGCCAAAGGTCTTATGGCTTTAGGAATAGAAAAAGGCGAAAAAGTAGCTATTTGGGCAACAAATGTCCCCCATTGGGTGACAATGATGTTTGCCACAGCCAGAATTGGGGCTGTGCTACTTACTGTCAATACTTCCTATAGAGATAGTGAAATCAAGTATTTACTTGAACAATCAGACACGGAAACCTTCTGCCTTATTGAAGGTGTGCGTGACCATGATTTTATATCTACGGCATATTCTATTATTCCTGAACTTCGCTCTATAGGCAGAAAAGGCTTAAAAGTGGAATCATTGCCAAGTCTTAAGCGAGTTATTTTTCTAGGGAGCGAAAGCCATAGAGGAATGTATAATCTTGACGAAGTTTTTGCAATGGCTGAGCAAGTGAGCGAAGAAGATTATAAAGCGCGCCAAGACTCACTTTCGCCGCATGATGTTATTAATATGCAATACACTTCAGGCACAACAGGCTTTCCAAAAGGCGTTATGCTCACTCATGTAGGCATCTTGAATAATGGCTATCATATTGGAAAAAATCAACTGCTTAGTCCTAAAGATAAAGTTTGTATTCCTGTACCTTTATTCCATTGTTTTGGTTGTGTGCTTGGTATTTTGGCTTGTGTCAATCATGGCGCGAGTATGGTTGTGCTTGAAGCCTTCTCACCAGTTCATGTAATGAGTGCGGTGGATCAAGAAAAATGCACAGCTTTATACGGTGTGCCTTCTATGTATCTTTCTATTTTGGAGCATAGACTGTTCAAAAAATTCAATTATTCTTCCTTGCGTACAGGCATAATGTCAGGTGCTGTTTGCCCTGAACCATTGATGCGCCGCGTCTTAGAAGAATTGAATATGCACGAAATTACAATACCTTACGGGCTTACTGAAGCATCTCCTGTAATGACAATGACAAAGACGGATGAACAATCTATGGATAATCGTTGCCAAACAGTTGGCAAAGAAATGCCAGGTATTGAAGTGCGCATTTTTGACCCAGAAACAAACGAAATTTTGCCAGCAAATACGGCTGGTGAAGTGCGTTGTAAGGGTTACAATGTTATGAAAGGCTATTATAAAATGCCAGAAGCGACAGCCCTTGCTATTGACGATGATGGTTGGCTTCATTCTGGCGATTTAGGCACAATTGATGAGCATGGCTATCTTCGTATCACTGGGCGCATTAAAGATATGATAATCAGGGGCGGTGAGAATATCTATCCTCGTGAATTAGAGGAATTTCTTCTCAAAATGCCTGGAATACATGATGTGCAAGTCGTTGGAATTCCATCAAAGAAATACGGTGAAGAAGTGGTGGCCTTTATTATTCCAAAGCCAGATACTGAAATTCGTGCTTGTGATATACGCGATTTTTGTCGCGGAAAACTTGCTTGGCATAAAATTCCAAGGCATACAACTATAGTCGATTCCTTTCCTATGACTGCATCAGGAAAAATTCAAAAATATAAATTGAGGGAAGCTGGGGCTCAGCTTTATTCTCACTTGGCTTAATAAAAGGGAGCTTAGCTCCCTTTTTTTTGTTAAAACTTATATGTTAAAAATACGTCATTGAAGTTTTCTTCAATTCCTTAATACTTTCTAATACAGCGAATGTTTCTAAGTCAGTTTCAGAAATCAATTTTTTAATAGTGTTTTGAATATCACTTTCTTCCATTCCGTGTATCATGGTGAAAAGAGTGTAAGGCCACTCTTCTTTGTTAGGGGTGGGTCTGTGATAACAGTGTGAAATTTCATGATAAGTTGCGGCGATTTCGCCAGCTTTATCTATAAGACTATCTTCAATTTCCCAAGCCACCATAGCATTAAATTTATAGCCCACCTGCTGATGCTTGATGCTAGCGCCAAAGCGACGAATAACCCCATCTTCTTTGAGTTTTTTCAATAAGTTGATAACTTCTTCTTCACTGCAGCCCACGTCATCAGCTATGTCTTTATAAGGGGTGAGAGTATCAGGCAGATTGAACTGTACAATATGGAGAATTTTTTCTTCTATTTGAGTGAATTGCATACTATTCCTTTATCCTGTTGATTGAACTTTTCTTACTAATAAGTTATCGCCTGCAAAAAGTTTGAGATCAGGTGTGAGTAGGGTATTATCCCTAACCACTAAGGCCGTGCACTTTTTGATTTTTAAATAATCCAAAAGTCTTTGTACAGTTTTTGCGTCTTTTCTTGGTATTTCTATAACTTGCTCTTCTGGCTGGAGCAGAACTGTCAAGGGCAATGCCTTTGGTTTAAATGTGTTTTCATCTATTTGAGGGTCTAATTTTTTTTCATCTTGCATAAACTATCCTTTTATATCGTCGTTTTGTATGCCTGGGCCAGCTTGTATATAGCCACGTTTTACAAGTCTTTTTGTATACCAAGATTTATCGCTGATAAGAAGTGACATCTTATGGTTGTGCGTGTAAATTTGGATTTTATCATTAGTCTTTGGGTAAAAATTATCTTGCCCGTCAAGGGTGAGAATGGTTGGAGTATTTTCTTCATCAATTGTGATTGTTATTTTTGAAGATGATGAAACAACACAAGGAGGAAAAGCACCAGCAAAAGGAGAAATTGGTGTGATTATATGCGCATTTAATCCTGGCAAGGCAAGAGGACCATTTGCGGCAATGGCATAGGCTGTCGCACCTAAAGCGGTTGAAATAATAAGGCCATCACAACGCAGGCTACTTAAGTGATCATCGTCAATATAAAGAGAAAGAGAAATAGCCCTCACAAAGGTGGAGCGCGCCACAACGGCATCGTTTAAAGCCGTGCTTTCGTGAATAATCTTACCGTCGCGTTCTACAGTACAATAGATAAGCGAATGTTTTTCCACATAAAGTTTATCTTTTTTCTTGCATTCTTTAGCACAATTTTTCTCTTGCAAATAAGCATACAGCCTGTCGCACCAGTACTTCCAATCTTGTGGATTTGCTTCAGTTAAAAAGCCGACAGTTCCGTAATTTATACCAAAAAAAGGAATTTTTTCGCTGTCAACTGAGCGCACAGCAGAAAGCATGGTGCCATCTCCACCTAACACAAGAACAAGGCTACAAGTTTCAGCAATTTTTTGTATAATTTTTTTTGGCTGATGTGCAGAAAGAATGTGTACTTTAACTGCAAGAGTTGCAAAATACTCTTCAATAATTTTTGCTCTTTCCCAAGCTTTTTCATGCTTGAGTTTCACGATGCAAAGAATTTCAGATTGTATGTTTTCCATACATTTCCTCTACCATACATAGAAGAGAAAGGCAAATATATTTAATTAAGACTCTACACTACAATCAAGTCTTATAAAATCTTCCTTATGCCATTGAATGTTCTTCGAAGAAATATGAATTTTATTATAAAAGTCAGCATCTTGCTTGAGCTTTAGTAGGCCTTTAAAGTAAAGAGGAATTTGCCAACTGTATTGAGCTTCTTTTGCGTCAATTTCTGAAGAAATTTCTTTATATAGATCGTTGATAGCAAGTTTTAATGCTTTTTCTTGCACCAATTGCCCTAAAGAGGGATGTGTGACACCTGCTAAAATATTTTTGTAAAATTCTTCTTCATAATGAACGCCTATGCGTATAAGATTTATTTTTTTTTGCCAAGACATATAAAGGCCTTGTGAAAGAAGTTCTAGCGTTTTTTCAAAAGGCCAGACAGTATGCCTTTTTTCTTTATATCTCTTTGCTAGAAGAGTGCCATCCACTACTAAACAAGGGTAAAATCGCATAAAATCGGCGTAGTTTACGGCAATGTCAACATCATTTATAAAGTCATTGTATACAGTCCCTGGCAAATTTGGCATAAGCTGAATACCAAGATTAAAGCCATGCTCCTTCACTATTTTGCAGCCTTCTAAAGCGATTTCTTTCGTATAATTTCTGTTTGATTCCATCAAAGCCTCAGTCGAGAAAGATTGAATACCAAGCTCGATAGTGTCCATACCTTTTTCTTTCATTTCTTTTAAACGTTTAGGTGAAAGAGCATCAGGGCGGGTGGAGCAGCGTGCTTGTTTGATCAATCCATTTGACTTGTTTTTTGCAATAAAATCAAGGCATAGCTGAAAGTCATCTTCAGCTAAGAGGGTGAAGGTTCCGCCGTAAAAGGCAATTTCAGCATTTGGATAATTTTTGATATCCTCTAAAGCATTTGTGAGAAGATTCGATAATGTCTTTATATTATTTGAAATTTTAATGTTTTCTAAACTCTCTTGGCCAGTTTGCAAGCTTTGATTACAAAATATACATATCTGTGGGCAGCCTAAAAAAGGTAAAAAAATCGGAACAATAGAATGTTTCTTTTTTTTAGGCGGTAAATAAAGTATTTTACTGAAATTATTATACATTTTATATTGTGCTTCTAGAATGGATTTGTACATAAATGAAGAAAATATTAAATTCTCTCTATAATCTTATTGACTTAATGAAAAAAGTAGGGCAAACTTTACTCTAAGATGTAGTTTTTTATGCCTAGATGATATAACTCTTCTAAAAGTTTTTGTCTAGCATAAAAAGAGGATAAAAGGGCAAAAGATGGATGACTGTATTTTTTGTAAAATAATTCAAGGTGATATACCTTCTGCAAAGCTTTATGAAAGTGATAAAGTCTATGCATTTTTAGACATTGCGCCTATGAATGAAGGCCATGCTCTTGTGATTCCTAAACACCATGCAGAAACAATTCTTGATCTTCCTTTAGAATATGCACAAGAGGCTTTACACGCACAAAAAGTGATAGCAAAAGCTTTGATGGAAGGTTTAGGCGCTGAGGGTTTCAACTGCATTCAAAACAATTTTCCTGCATCAGGGCAGATGGTTGGTCATGTGCATTGGCACATAATTCCGCGCTATGATGTG
The DNA here is from genome assembly GCA_964369165.1 of uncultured Desulfovibrionaceae bacterium. Classification (GTDB taxonomy): domain Bacteria; phylum Desulfobacterota; class Desulfovibrionia; order Desulfovibrionales; family Desulfovibrionaceae; genus CAYJAZ01. The sequence goes on from CAYJFE010000027.1 coordinate 14,935, forward strand.
AGTGAGTTTCCATTGTGGAAACAAAAACAATATGTTGATTCAAATGCGATGAATACTGTGCTTGAAAAAATAAAAGCGCATATATCATAATAAGTTAAACATTAGTTAGTAGAGGAGTATCTATGAATAAGGCACTTACAAAAGCAGACATCGTTGAAGCTGTGTATGAAAAAACTGAAAGAAATCGTGCTGAAGTAAAGCAAATTATTGAAAATTTACTCGTGCTTATGAAGCAATCAATCAAAAAAGATCATTCTTTGCTCATCAGTGGTTTCGGTAAGTTTGAAGCATATGAAAAAAATTCTAGAAGAGGCCGTAACCCTCAAACAGACGAAACAATCACATTGCCTCCACGCAAAGTTATTGTTTTTAGACTTTCACGCAAATTCCGTATGGAATTGAATGGCGAAGCATAGAATATTCTTTTGTATTTCTTTATAGTGCTTCATAGTCGGTAGAATATTTACTGATATCCTATCGTATTGCCTTATTGCGTAATGCACTTTCTGCTTAAGTAAAAGGAGCTTCTATGGAACTTAAAGATTTTGTGGATTATACTATTGAATGGAATTTGGGGCCTGAAGATGCTGTGACACTCTATTTAGAGTGGGGCAATAACGACTGGCACGCTGAGCATCCACCAGTTCGATCAAAAGATGATGTTTCAATCTATTTTGTGATAGATCATTGGCAAGAAAAACCAACTTTACGCCTTGTAAAGCGTAATTCTGATGAAGCTATAGATCTTTATACTTCTGCTTTACCCAAAGAATTAGAAGATATGTTTTTAGCGGATTTTGGTTCTTTGAAAGGTGTTTCTATGCCGCCTGATTACATTAAAGATTGGATAAAAGCTGAAATGTATGGACAAAAATAATGGCAACCACCTATAAAAGTTGGTTATCTAAAGCAAAATTATTATGTAAAGAAAAAGGAGCGGAAATTTCTGCTCCTCTTTTCTTATTGGAATTTTACACAAAAAAAGATAGAATTTACTTTATCACTCATGAAAACGAATGCATAAATGATGAAGATGAAGCAAGATTGAATATTTTAGTAGAGAGATTTATAAATTTTGAGCCATTAGCCTATATCACAGGAAGAAAAGAATTTTATGGCCGAGAATTTTTTGTGGATTCCTCTGTTCTTATTCCTAGGCCAGAAACTGAACTTATCATAGATGCTGTCAAAGAATATCTTCTTGAAAGGAAAGTTTTATTTGAGAAAAATAAGGCTAATACAGTCAATATATGTGATATAGGTACGGGAAGCGGAATTTTAGCTATTAGCCTAGCTGCAGAATTAAGAGAGTGCGGCTTTCTTGTAAAGATTGAGGCTATAGATATTTCGCATAAAGCACTTCAAAAAGCAAAAGAAAATGCTATTTATCATAATGTTTCAAATTGTATAGACTTTTATCATCTTTCTTTAGAAGAATACGAAAGTCAAAATTTTGCAAAAAAGTCACATTTATTTGATATTATAGTGTCAAACCCTCCTTATATTCCGCATGAAGAGTATGTGAACCTTGAGAAAAATGTGATGGAGTTTGAGCCGAAAATTGCTTTGACATCTGGCGAAAGTGGCTATGAAATAATTTCTGAAGTTCTCGAATTTGCAGGGAAAAACTTAGTTTCTGAAGGCTTAGTTCTTATTGAGCATGGCTATAATCAAAATGAAGAAATACAAAAAATGGCTAAAAAGCAATGTTTATGGCAAGAGCAAGAAAATATTAGAGATTTATCTCAGATAGAAAGAGTTTTCAAAGCTATCCATAAATGATGTTGTTTTAAAGACAAGAGATGCACTTGTTGTTTTTAAAACAACACAAAAAATTACTTCTTGTGGTTTTAAAACAACTAAAGATTTTCTAGAAAAAAAATTATTTTTCTATATACAAATCTGAAATCTTTTTTTGCGCCTTCAATAAAGAAATAAATGAATTTAAGTAAATAAAATATCAATAATAGATTTTTTGGAATGCATTTTGCATATGAACCATAGATTTACAAGAAATACTCCTCATTTTGATAAAAGTTCTTGTAAATTTAGTCTTATGAAGTTGTTAAAGGGGTTTATTATGTATCAAAGCACAATAGCAAAATCTGTTCAAATCAAGGGCATTGGCTTACACTCAGGCGAAGAAGTTTCTTTGAAGCTTTCTCCTGCGCAAGCTGATAGCGGCATTGTATTTTATTTGCAGAAAGGTAAAAGTGTTGTCTTGGTTTCACCTACCCCAGAAACTGTTGCTACAACAGAATTAGCAACCACATTAGAAGTTGACAATGCCTCAGTTTCGACTGTTGAACATTTGCTTGCCGCTATAAATGCTATGCAAATTGATAACATTCAGATTCATGTTGAAGGCAAAGAAATTCCTATACTAGACGGATCAGCCCTTGAATTTGTTCACGCATTCAAGCGTGCAGGCCGTAAAGTACTTCAGCAAGAGCGCGTTGTTGCCAAAATAACTAAACCATTCTCATTTATAGATGGCAATAAAAGCATAGTTGCGCGTCCTTTTGAAGGATTATATATTGACTATACTATAGATTTTCCACACCATAGTATTGGCAAACAAAGATTATGCATAGAAATTACTCCTGAAAGCTTTAAAGAAGTTGCTTTCGCACGTACTTTTGGTTTTATGAAAGAAATCGAATTCCTACACTCTAAAAACTTAGCCCTTGGCGGTTCGCTTGCTAATGCTATTGTTTTAGATGAGGAGGGTGTTGTCAATCCTAATGGTTTGAGAAGTGATGATGAATTTGTTAGACATAAAATTCTTGATTTTATTGGCGATATTGCTATGCTTGGTTTTCCACTGCAGGGTGCTTTTGAAGTGAAATGTTCTGGGCATAAACATAATAATATGTTTTTGCGTTCACTTCTTACTTCGCAAGCATTTGAAATTCAAAGAATGGGTCAAGTAAGTAAAAAAAGTGAAAGAGAATTTGCACACGCCTTACAAGTGCCTGTGTATAATGTCTTGTAAAATAAGATAAAGTTTGCAAAATAAAAAATTTAAATTCTTTGAAAATTTTGCTTGACGATTGTTTATTTTTCTACTATACCTTTTCTTCTAAACGCGCCCGTAGCTCAGTAGGATAGAGCAGTAGCCTTCTAAGCTATTGGTCAGGAGTTCGAATCTCTTCGGGCGCGCCACTATTTAATAGTATTAAAATGCCTTAGGTCTTTTATTTGGGTAACTTAGGAAGAGCTAAAGATAAATTTATTGTAAGCTATTGAAATGAATGTTTTTTTATTTATTACACTTCTAAGTTTCTAGACTTTTTCTCGTAAGATATTTGATTTAAAATACTTTTTTTTCTTGACAAGACTTTACTCTTGCCATAATATATGTTTGCATTAAAAAAAGGATTTTTTAATTTTTATATAAAGATTGTTGAGGCTATTATGTCATATAAAAAGAATATATTTTGCACTTCTATAGTAAATTTGATCGGTTTATTATTTGTATCTGCTCCGCTTCAAGCTAGTGAAGCTGCAAAAACTGACAATGTTGAAATCCCTGGTGTTATCCTTCAGGAAGAACCTAATGTCGTTCTAAAAGAAAAGAATGGTGACCACAACTTGGTTGTTACTCCATTGCTTGACGACAAAAACCCAGTTATAAACCCGATTGGACGTTCAAACGACGCTTCGATTTTTGAATCAATGAATGCAGTCTTGGCTTATTCTCCAAGTCTTCGTTCTATTCAAGAAAATAGAGTTGCACAGCAATACGAAGTTGAAAAAGCAAAGTCAGGATACTATCCTTCTTTGGATATTTCTGCAGCTGCGGGTGTTGCAAATACTTCTACACTCACGCAAAGAAATGCTGGGACGAAAGACTATGACATGGCAGCAACTGGCCAGGCACAAGCTACTCTTACACAAATTTTATGGAATGGCAGAGCTGTAAAAAACAGTGTTGACTACAATATTTTTGTTTTGGAATCATTAGACAGTCGTGTGTATGATAATGCTACTTATCTTGCTTTAGAAGGATTGATTGCGCACGTTGACTATCTGAGAACTTTACATGTCTTAGAATTGAGCGAAGCTTATGTGGCAACTCATAGAGAAATTTTGGCGCAGCAAGAGCAATTGTCTTTGTCAGGTATTATGACAGAAGCAGATTTGACTCAAGCGCAAGCTCGTTTGGTGCGCGCTGTTGCTGATATGCAAGATGCTGAAAATGCTTATAAAAATGCAATTAATAATTATGAGCAATTGACTGGTGTTGATATGCCAACACGTCTTTTGCCTCCTGAAATGCCAAGTCAAGAATTGATTTCGCCTGAAAAGATTATTGAAAAAGCTTTGGTGAAAAACCCAAAAATAAAGACCTATCAGTCAGATTATATGGCTTCAACTGAACAAGTTGAACTAGCTGAGGCTGATTATCACCCGGAAGTGACACTTACTTTTGGTGCTAAATATGATAATCCTGATTTAGAACAAAAAGGGCAGGAAAGTAACTATACATCAAGCCAATCAGCAAGTCTTGGAATGAACTGGAATTTGTTTAATGGTTTTGCTACACGTAATAATGTGCTTGCAGCAACCGCTAGAACACGCATGGCAAGAGAAGATACTATTACTATGATTGATACTGTGAAAAAAGATATTATCACAACTTTCAATGATTGGAATAATGCTAAAGATCTTTCTAAAACTTATGAAGAAGCTTTGGTTTATAACCTAGCGACAAGAGATAACTATCTTTCACAATTCACATTTGGTACACGTTCATTGCTTGATGTTTTAGATGCTGAATCTGAACTCTATACAACTCAAGTGCAATTAGCTACTTCGCAAGCGAATTCAACAATCAATGCTTGGAAATTGCTCGCACTACAAGGAACTTTGCTTGATGAGCTAGGAATTACTGATAAATCCTACCAGTATCCACTTCCTCCTCTCTCCTTTGATTTTGACAATAAGAAAAAGTAGAGGCATACAATGCAAGCCGATAATAATCAAAATGTTGAAGGGGCAAAAGATTTAAACAAAGAAAATCAAAGTAATAACCAAGCGGTGCAAAGCCCATCAGTTGATATTGGGCTGGCTCCTCGTGAAGTTGATTTTTTTGCACCTATAATCTTGTCGTATGCAAATCTTTTTTCTTTATATGGAAAGAAGGTATCTAGTAATGCTATAAATTCAGCATTAGGAAATAGCCCTGTGTCACCGGCTTCTTGTTTGAGAGCCGCAAAGCACTTAGGGCTTAATTCACGTATTGTACATAAGCCACAAATCACCGATATTCTTTCAGCTGTTTTGCCTTGTATCTTGATTTTGCAAAATCAACAAACTTGTGTGTTGATTTCTTATGAAAATGGTATTGCTGAAGTGATTATGCCTGAGCACGGCGGCGCAACTTCAACTATTTCGCTTGAAAGCTTACAAAGCGTGTATAGTGGTTATGCAATTTTTGCAGCCCTCGATGCTTCAGCGGATAGACGTATCAATAGCATTGTAAAAATCCAAGTAAAACGCTGGTTTTGGGATGTTGTTTGGCATTATATGCCTCTTTATCGTCAAGTTATTTACGCTACAATTGCCATCAACTTACTTGTTTTGGTTGGCCCTCTTTTCTTTATGAATGTGTATGATAGGGTTGTGCCAAACCTTGCCTATGACACTTTATGGGTCTTAGCTGTTGGTGTTGTAGTTGGTTATATCTTTGAATTTATTTTAAAAGTTTTGCGCTCAAACTTTACTGATAGAGCGAATAAAAATATTAATACTATTGTCACCTCACGCCTCATGCAAAAGATTATGGAAATGCGCCTTGAAGATAGACCAGATTCATCTGGTGCGCTTATAAACCATATGCGTGAGTTTGAATCATTACAAGATTTCTTTTCTGCAGTAAGTCTTTTGACAGTTATTGACTTACCATTTATGATACTTTTCTTGGTGGTTGTCCTCTTTATTGGCGGCCCTGTAGTCTTCTTGCCAATTGTTGCTATCATTATTCTTTTATCAGGTATTGCGATAATGCAAGTGTCTGTAAAGAAATTTTCTATGCTCAATCATCAATCAAATGTGGAAAAAAATGCCCATTTAGTTGAAATGATTACTGGTATTGAAGCAATCAAAATGGCGGTTGCTGAAAACCGTATGTTGCAGATTTGGGAAAAAGTTATTGCTTATTCTTCTGAAGTAGCAACAAATTCAAAAAAAATTACAACTTTAGCTGTAAACTTTGCTACATTTGTCAGTCATTTAGTATCTGTCACCCTTATTGTATGGGGCGTGTATCTTATAGGGCAAAATGCACTCACCATGGGTGGACTTATTGCTTGTAATATCTTGATTGGCAGATCGATGTCCTTTGTTATGCAGATAGCATCTCTTATGACTCGCTATCAGCAAGCCTTAGTTTCCTTGAAAGTTTTGAACCATTTGATGGATCTTCCTTCTGAGCGCAATACATCTACAAGTCTTATCGAGTTTGGCGATTTGCCTTCTTCCATAGAGCTTACAAAAGTAACCTTCTCTTATAAAGGTGCGCATCTTCCTACTATTGACGATGTGTCATTGACTATCAATCCTGGTGAAAAAGTGGGTATAATAGGCAATATGGGCTCAGGTAAATCTACTTTAGCAAGACTTTTCTGTGGTTTATATACACCAACTGCTGGTGCTGTGAAATTTGGCGGAGTTGACTTACGTCGATTAGATATGTCTGAATTTCGTACGCGTGTGAGTTTTTTACCACAAGATCCTATGTTGTTTCATGGGTCAATACGCGAAAATATTGCACTAGGTTCCATTCATATTCCAGATCAATTAGTTGTTCGTGCGGCTTGGGTAGCTGGCGTGCATGAATTTGTTCAGCATACGCCTGAGGGTTATGCTATGCAAGTTGGTGAAAAGGGGCAAAATTTATCTGGCGGGCAAAGGCAAGCTGTCGCTTTAGCAAGAGCATTGCTTCACGATCCTGATGTACTTATACTTGATGAACCAACTGCAAATATTGATGGTGCTACTGAAGCAAGAATCAAGTCTAGACTTAAAAAGGTTATGGCAAATAAAACTATTATTATCAATATGCATAGAATGAGTCTTTTAGAATTGACTACAAGACTTATAGTTGTGCAAGATGGTAAAATTGTTGCCGATGGTCCAACAAAAGAAGTGTATGCTTGGCTTAATTCTAAAAATCAAGCAACAGGAGCGAAAGGGCAAAATGTAAAGTCGTCCCTTGTGAATAATGCTCCTGGAAATACAGATCCTAGTAGGGTAATAAATAAGACAGTTGATCCTAAGAATGATCAACCAAAACAAGGGCAGCCAGAAACCATCGAAGAGGCTACCCCAGACGATTTTGTAAAAGTCACTCCATAATCTTCTATACTTCTTTTCAAAATTGTTATAGTAGCTATAAGAGTCATAGGGTAAAGCAATTGACTTTTATGGTAGAGTGATTAGTATAGATGTGTAAAGCAAAAAAGTGAGAGTATAATGAGCAGTATTCAAAACACACCTACTCCTATAGGAAAAATAGATCGCAAAAAAGCGCGTACACCTAAAGAGACAACAAGCAACAGTCAAACGAAAAGCAGTAATGCTTACGATGAATTTGTTGTGTATAAAACAGCTAATAAAGATGAAACAAGCACAAATTCTTCACGCACTGCTTCAAAATCTACAAAAAAGAACAATAAAGTAAAAAATAAATCATATAATAAAACTTTCACACAAGCGCAAAATCTCACAGAAGATAAAGCTTTAGAAAATACAGCGCCTAATACTAATGAAATTATTGAACTTACTAACGAACATTCACCTGTAGAAGCTATTAATGAAGCTCCTTTAAATTCAATAGATTCAAGTGAAAATTCTGATAGTGCAAATAAAACTGATAGCAATGAAGAAGTTTTAGACATTTCTGATGTTGTTTCTCTTGGCACGAATAAAAATGCTAGCGATGAAAAGAAAGACACACAATCTATAGAAGAAGAAGCTGAAGAAATCGATTCAAGCTTGATTTCGGCTGCGAAAAATTTAGAAAATTTTGCTCGTAGAAAGAAAACTGGTAAAGACGATACTCTTGAAAGCGAAAATAAACTTCAAAAAGTTTCAGTTGATTCTTCGCCAACTACTTTGCCAACTTCGCCAAAACCATTAGCGGCAAGCAATTCTCCATCTTTAGCTGCTCTTGATACTACAAATCAAGCCACAACTGAAGAAGAGAAAGCAACTTTTGACGATAAAAATGAGCTTGAAATTTCTGTTGATGGCTCTTTAGCTCAAGTGTTTGATAAAGAGAATTTTTCAAATAAAGATAATGCACTTAGTGCTGATAAAGAAAAAGAACAGTCAGTACAAGAAGTAGCAGTAAAACCTGAGCCAGTTGTCGCTTTAGAAACTGTTGACATCAAAGAAGAAATTGCTGTCCAAGAGCCAGTATTAGCCGAAAAGATGCAAGAAGCTCCACAAACTTTGCCTGTTCAAGAACAGGAGCAAAAAGAGCAAAAAGAATCTAAAGCCGCAAAAGCTTTGAAAGAAGCTAAGAATTTATTCTCTGGAAAATCTGATGTAAACGAAGAAGATATAGCCTTTTTGGGTGATATCGATGCTGTTTGGAATGACAGAGGTTCAGCAAAGCAAAAATCTGTCACTGTCATTATATTATGTCTTCTTATTGCCTTTGTTCTTTGGGCATCATGGGCAACTGTTGATGAGCTAACTCGTGGGCAAGGTCAAGTTATTGCTTCTTCAAGAACGCAAGTTATCACCCACTTAGAGGGCGGTATCTTGATGGATATGCTAGTCACTGAAGGTGTTATTGTAGACGAGGGCCAAGTGCTTGCACGTATTGAAAATGTTGCGGCTGAAAGTGTACTTCGTGATAACCAAAATAAAATTTATCAATTAGAAGCTTCTATTCAACGCTTACAAGCTGAATTAGCAGGCACTCCTGTGATTTTTAGTGATGATTTAATTCTCAAAGCGCCTCAAGTAGTAGCTTTGCAACAACAAGTGTTTGAAACTCGTCAACAACAATTCTTGTCTGAGATGAGTGTTTTAGATTCACAAGTCCAACAAGCAAAATATGAACTTGATGAGCTTGAAAAACGTTTACGTACTGCTGTTGAGTCAGTTGCTTTAACCCAAAGAAGGGTAGACTTAGCTAAACCAATGGTTGAACGTGGATTGTATGCAGAAGTTGATTATTTGAACTTGCAACAAGAAATTGTCAATCTTAAAGGTGAAGCACAATCTTTAGAAAATAATATTTCTAAAGCACAGACTGTTATTAATGAAGCTGACTTCAAAAAAGAATTGTTCAAATCTGAATATGATACTAAAATAATTGCTGAAGTGAATGAACTTACTTCTGAAAGAAATTCACTGCAAGAAAACCTTGCTGCAGGTACAGATAGGGTAACGCGTACAGAAATACGCTCACCTATGCGTGGTGTTGTGAATAGAATTGTTCTCAATACAAAAGGTAGTGCTGTTCGTCCTGGTGAACCAATTATGGAAGTTGTGCCTTTAGACGATACTTTATTGATTGAAGCAAAAATCCGCCCTGCTGATATTGGCTTTATCTATCCTAATCAAAATGCTGTTGTAAAACTTACAGCTTATGATTTCTCTATCTTTGGTGGTTTAGATGCTAAAGTAGAACAGATTTCAGCCGATACAATTCAAGACGGGCCTAATCAAGAATATTTCTATCTTGTAAAGTTGCGCACCACTCAAAACTCCTTAGAATATAGGGGCGAAACTCTTCCTATTATTCCTGGTATGATTGCAAGTGTTGATATTATTACGGGTAAGAAAACCATTATGCAGTATCTATTGAAACCAATATTAAAAGCAAAAGACAATGCACTTAGAGAACGCTAGAATAAAGAGAATAAATCTTTTAGCATATAAAGAAAACTTTAAGGAGGGGCTAAAACCCTTCTTTAAAGTTTTTTGTGCTATTTTTATTTCTGCATTTATTGCAGGCGCTTTATTTGTGTTTTTTCCACAGCAATTATATGCAGCTGAAAAAATTGAACTCTTTGGTACAAAAGAATTTAAAAGTAGAATCACGTCTATTCCGCAATGGGTTGAAGTTATTGAAAGAAATGCGGCATCACCCATTTTGATTGATGGTTTTCAGCTCAATGCGCAAAACACTTGGAACGATTTTATTGCTCGTGTGAAGCCTCTTTCTCCAAAAGAGCAGCTTCGTGAAGTGAACCTATTTTGGAATAAATGGCCTTATCGTTTAGACGATCAAGTCTATGGTTTGCCCGATTATTGGGCAATTCCACAAGAATTTCACAAAAATTCAGGCGATTGCGAAGATTATGCTATTATAAAATATTTTACTCTCAAAGAATTGGGCTTCAACCCTGACGATATGCGTATTATTGTTGTTATGGAAACCATCAGAAATATTGCTCACGCTGTTTTAGGCGTATATATTGATGGCGATGTCCTTATTCTTGATAACCTGTCTAATGCTGTTTTGTCACACACAAAGCTTGGTAACTACGAACCTCAATATTCCTTAAATGAAAAATTTAGGTGGGGTCATGTTAAATCGAAGAAACAATAATATTATATATAAACTTGACAATGGAGTTAGCGATGAAAAGTAACGATCAAAACCCTCTCTATGCCTTACTGCAGAAAAAGTACGCAATACTTATTGTATTAGGTCTGCTTGCTTGTATTTTTACAACAGCCTATTATATCTGTACTGTGAGCCTTGATACAAAGAAAGCTGAAATTCTTGAAGAAGAAAGTCAGGTTTTAACAACATGGGTTCAGGGCACAACGCAGGCTATGGAGCTTTGGGTGCAAAGTGTTGATGAGCAAGGTCAAAGAGTAAGTACTTCTGACCTTTACAGAGTGTTCTTAGAAGATGTGCGCCTAGCTGGGCAAGAAGTAGCTGGTAAAATCAATACCTTAGATTCAGCTGCTCCAACGTCAGCCTTAGACGATAATTATGTCTATTTTATCGAACAAGTGCCACATATGAGAAGTGTATTGTATGACTTTATGGTTTATAATGGCATGAGTGATGCAAGATTAGTTTCAGAAAATGGCACAACCATTCTTTCTGGTTTGCAAATTCCTACTCCTGTTACAGAAGCGCAAAAAAAGTGTATTGCTCAAGCTATCGCTACAAACACAATTACTTTTGCACCTATTCGTGGAACAGCTGCTGCAATGGTGATTGACTATGCTTTGCCAATTCCTCCACTATTTGCAGAAACAAGCGATAAACCAATTGCTGCAGTTATGCTCACTCAGCCTGTTACAAATCAGATAGCGCAATTTTTATCCAGAGAAATGAGAGCAGACTCTACTCTTGTTCCTAATATCTTACAAAAATCCAATGACAAATTTGAGCTTATAAAAATCAGCTCTCCACAACCAACAACTATTCAAAATTCTTTAGATTTTGACACAAATAATGTCTTGCCATTTGCTAAAAGACAAGCAGTTGGATCAAGCACAGAAGTGTATTCTTATGGTGAAAAAGTAAAAGGCATTGATCTTTATGTCGTTTTGGAATTGCCAACTGAAATTTTAGACCAAACCTTTACTTCACTTGCTTGGACTACTTATGGCCTTGGCGCACTTGGCAGTATTGGTATTACACTTTTATGCGCACTTTTATGGTGGGTAGTTATTGGTACAGAGCAAAAAGCTGTTGCTAATCGCTTCAAGAATTTATACGACGTTATTGCTCAACAAAAAGGATTACTTGACAGTATCAATCTATCCTTAGAGGTTGGTCTTATTCTTGTTGATTCACACGGTGTTATTAAAATCTCAAACAAAACCTTTAACGAAATTGTCGAACAAGATCATGAACAGATGAAAGACGCTAACCTTATGTCTGTTTTTGATCCTCAACTAGCTGGCGATTTTATGCAAAAGGTTACGGAAGTAGTTGAAAGTGGAGATCCTGCCAACTTTGAAATTGCTGTGCAAAAAACAGATGAACAATTACTTTTCCGTGTCACTATGTATCCATTCCGTGATAATCCACTTGATGATATTGACAATGGCAATGTTGTAGGAGCTGTTGCAACTCTTCAAGACATCACAGCATTTAGACGTAATAGTGAGAAAAATAGAAAGAAACAAGAAAATATTGTTCATGCATTTGTTCGTGCTATTGAGGGTGTTGACCCTTATTTGACAGGGCATTCGCAAATGATGTCTAATATTGGTGTTTTAATGGCTAAACATATTGAAATGGCTAATGAAGATATTCAAACTGTTCACGATGCTTCTATCTTCTCGCAAATAGGCAAACTCTTTATCAACAGAGAAATCCTCACTAAAACAGGCAAGCTCGAACCAGAAGAGCTAGCAGCAATTAGAAACTTACCTGTGAAAGCTTATGAAGTTTTATCAGGAATTGGCTTTAGTGATCCTATTGCGACTGCTGTTTTAGAAATGTATGAAAACATTGACGGAACTGGCTACCCTAAAGGTATTCAAGGTGAAGAAATTATTGTTCAAGCTCGTATATTAGCTATTACAAACGCATTTTGCGCTATGATTAGTGAAAGAGCCTTTAGAAAAGGTTTGCCTATTCCTGACGCTATTGCAAGGCTCAAAGGCGATACGAATAAGTTTGATCAAAAACTTGTTGATGTGCTTACTGAGGTTATTGACTCACCAGAAGGAATGCAAGCTCTTATAGTTGAGAAAGACAATTTAACCTTTGAAAAAACTAACTAAAATCTACGTCTAATACTCTAAAAAGAAAGGAAATGATATGAAATTACTCTTTATAGCAAAATATTGTCCTGCGCATTTTCAGAATATTCTTTTATATTTTTCTCTTAATCAAGAAAAGGAGAGTCATCAAATTCATTTCTTTTCTGAGTATAGGCATCAAGAACTTTCCTTAAAAAATATCAATTACACAAATATACGCTTTCCAAAAGTTTATTATAAAGGAAATAAGGCAGAGCAGACTTCTATAAGACTTTTGAGAAGAGGGCTAATCTTTACGAATGCTTTGAATAGACTTAAAAATTCTGGCTTTGTCCCTGACTTTATCTTTTGTGATTCTAGCCATGCCACCTCATTTGGTGTGCATAGTCTATTTCCAGACGTTCCTACTATTACTTATTGTGATTGGTTTTTACAACAGCCTGAATTTGATGAAAAAATCCTCAAGAATCCTGAAGCTACTGACGAATCATACCATTATTCTTTGCGTGTGAATAATATGTTTCAAATCGAAGCTATGCGTCAATCTTCAAAACTTGTGACATTTTCAAATTTCCAGAGAAATTCATTTCCTGAATTTTTAAGAAAGAAAATCAGTGTAATACATGAAGGTGTCAATACTGATTTCTTTAGACCAAGCCTTGCAACAGAAAACTCTGTGCAAGAGAAGCAGCAATATGATTTCTTAAAAGGTTATGAGCATAATGATATTATTTTGTTTGCGCCAAGGATTTTCAAAAAGAGCCCAGAATTGCAAGTAATTGTTAAGGCTTTGAAAGAACTATTCTATAAAAAACCAAATGCTAAACTGCTATTATTGACGCGCAGTAAACTTGTTCAAGAAGATTTTATGCAGGTTTTTGCAGAATTTGAAGAAGGCCTTGGCGAATATAAGAATAATATAATCATTCATAGAAATGCGAGCGTTGAAGAGTATAAAGGAGCTTTAATGTATTCGACTGTGCAGCTATTTATGTTTGATCAACTCTTCATTAGCCCTTCGCTTTACGAAGCTTTTGCTTGCGGAAATATTGTTATAGCGCAGAAAAACCCAGCCTTAGAAGAATTTATAGCACATGGTAAAAATGCCTATATTTCGCAGTACGCTGATTCTAAAGAACTCACTACTTTATTACAACATATTTTGGAAAATAAAGAAGAGCAAACAATGGTGAAAAGTCTTGCAAGAAAGACTGCCGTGACTCATTTCTCTCTCAAAACTGAAGTGAAGAAAGTTTTGAAGCTTATCGAGAGTATTAAGGAAAAAATATAATTAAATTTCTGACTTTCCTATTTTGCTTATGTGCTATTGTTATAAATTAAAAAGTTTGTAAGGAGATGGGGGAGAGCTCGAGAGGGGGAAGAAACTCACTTTTCAAAGTGTGGTTCTTCCCCCTCTCGAATGAAAAATACTAACTTTCTAAACTAACCCAAAAAGACCCTTCGCTCTTCACAATGCGCACCATACCAGCGCCTGCCCCTTGCTTTATTTGGAAAGATTTTGGCTGTTAGCACAAAATCCTCACGGCGCAAGAAATGTCATTCTTGCTTGTTCGCTGAAGATGTGTTCGTTTCACTCTCGTGAAAGGGGCTTAGTCTTGCAAACTTACCCAAAAAGAACCTTCACTTTTAATTATCCTTACCATACCAGCGCCTGCCCCTT
>CAYJFE010000028.1:0-2318 GCA_964369165.1 uncultured Desulfovibrionaceae bacterium
CGATAAGTGATTTTTTTGAAAGGATTTTTGTTGCCATAGTTTTCTCCAAAATAAAGTCCAAATTTGTTTTATATAGAAACTAATATTTATATTCAAATTTCTTTGTCTTATATGACAAAAAAAGGAAAAAGTCAAAGTGTTAATAGAGAAAAGTTGAAAAATTTTAAAAAAGAATTTTCAATGCGAGTGAAAATCTACTTGCATTAATATCAACTTTAAAATAAAGTAAAAGAAATTCTTGCCTTATTATTTTTAAGATGGAAAGTAAAGGCAAGTTTCTTATCTTCATATATATAAGGAGTAAAAATATGGATATTTTAGTTTTCTTTTTAGGTTTAGGCAGTGTTTTAGGTGGATTATATTTTATCAAAAAAACAAATCCCAACAAAAATCATCACTAATACATTCTAACTTCTTAATTATTTAAGAAGTTTTTTTTTATTAATTTTCCTAACATATTATAAAGAGGTATATACCATGAGTCAGAAGGTTCTTGTTATTGGTGGGGTTGCACTTGGCCCAAAAGTTGCTGCACGTTACAGCCGTTTAGTTGATAATGCTGATATTACTTTGATCGATCAAGACGAATTTATTTCATACGGCGGTTGCGGTATCCCCTATTATCTTTCTGGTGACGTGACAAATCTTGATGATTTAAGAAAGACTGTAGCCCATGAAATACGCAATGAAAATTTCTTTGATACAGTAAAAAGCGTAAAAGCAAGAACCAAGGTAAAAGCCCTTAAAATCAATAGAGCTGAAAAAAATGTGCTTGTAGAAGATTTGAATACAGGCAAACAAGAAACTTTGCCTTATGACAAACTTGTAATTTCAACAGGTGCAAAACCTCGTCCCCTCACAGTTGAAGGGGCGGATTTGAAAAATGTTACTGCTGTAACAAATCTTCACGAAGCAAAAGATGTACACGAAGCTTGCGCAACTGGCAAAATCCAAAAAGCAGTTGTTGTGGGTGCTGGTTTTATTGGTCTTGAAGTTGCTGTTGCATTAGCTGATATGTGGGGAATTGAAGTCAGCGTTATAGAAGTTTTTGACCAAGTTTTACCAACAGTTTCAAATGAACATTCAGCACGCATTGCTGAGCAGGATTTGAAAGATTTAGGCGTAAATGTTGTTTTAGAAGAAAAAGTATTGAAACTTGAAGGCGAAAATGGCGTAGTAAAACGCGTTATCACCGATAAGCAAACTATCGAAGCCGATTTAGTTATAGCTTCAATTGGCTTTATTCCAAACACTGAATTAGCTAAAGAAGCCGGCCTTGAATGTATTGGCAATGGCGCAATCAAAGTAGATGAATATATGCGCACTTCTGATAAAGATATCTATTCAGGCGGCGACTGCTGTAGCATTAAAAATCTTATTACAGGTAAAGATGGCTACCTTCCACTTGGTTCAATGGCCAATCGACAAGGTCGTATTATAGGTACAAATCTAGCTTGTGAAGCTTTAAATAGCCCACGCAAAGATATTTTTGCTGGTTATGTTGGCGGCTGGGCTGTAAAATTGAATGAACTTTCTTTTGCTGGTGTTGGACTTACAGAAACTTTTGCAAAACGTGAAGGATTTGACGCTATAAGCATAATTGCAGAAGGCGATGACCATGCGCATTTCTATCCAGATGCAGTTATGACAACAATGCAAATTGTAGTCGATAGAAAGACAAGAAAGATTCTTGGCTTCCAAGCTTGTTCACCTAACACAGATGCTGTAAAAGCTCGTGTTGATGCTGTTGCTATGCTTATGCAATTTGGTGATGCCACTATCGACAATCTTTCAAATGCTGAAGTTGTGTACGCGCCTCCATTTGCTTCAGCTATGGATATAGCAAACAGCATTGCAAACGTGGCTGATAACGTGCTTGACGATAGGCTCACACCTATGCAACCAACTGAATTTTTAAATTATTGGAACAATAGAGAAGAAAATAATATCTATGTGGTGGATATTCGTCCAGCGCACAAAAATGTTGTTGCTCTTCAAGAAAAATATCCAAATAATTTCCTTTCACTTCCGCTTGAGCAATTAAAAGAACGTATAAACGAAGTGCCAAAAGATAGAGAAGTCATTCTTTCTTGTAGCACGGGAACACGCTCATACGAGGCTTTGATTTTACTTCGCAGAGCTGGACATAAGAATATCATTGCTTCTGTCTATGGCGGAGCGCAATCACTCAAGAAGCGTGGCGATAGTATAGAGTAAAATTAAATAAAAAAAAGCCGTAACTCAGAAATTACGGCTTTTTTTATATCTGCTTAAAGCATATAAGTTTTTAATATTTTTTCTAAAGCAAATGCAAAGGC
>CAYJFE010000028.1:2418-28515 GCA_964369165.1 uncultured Desulfovibrionaceae bacterium
GCGTCTAATTCTTCTTCTGAAATGGTTAAAGCCGGAAGTAAGCGCAAAGTTTTTTCTTGAGTAAGGTTGAGTATAAAGCCCGCATCAAGAAGTTTTTGCCAAACTTCTTTACAAGACTGGGCTGGAAGATTCAATTCAATGCCAATCATAAGTCCAAGTCCGCGAACTTCTTTGACTATATTAGGATTTTTTTCATTTATTATTTTAAATCTTTCACGCAAAGCATCACCAATAAGGTAGGTGCGTTCTTCAAGCCCATCTCTTTCAATAATATCAATGACTTTTGAAGCTACAGCCGTACAAAAAGCATTGCCGCCAAATGTGGTTGCGTGTGAACCATAGTCAAAAGCTTGCGCTAATTTCTCGGTGCAAAGCATTGCGCCAATAGGAAGGCCATTTGCTAATGATTTAGCCGCAGAAATTGCGTCTGGTTCAAGATTAAAATGTTGATGTGCCCAGAATTTGCCTGTTCTGCAAAGGCCAGTTTGCACTTCGTCAATAAGAAAAAGCAGATTTTGCTCTCTACACAAAGCTTCAATAGATTTCAAATACTGCATTCCAAGCGGACGAACGCCGCCTTCACCTTGAATGACTTCCACCATAATAGCGGCGGTATTTTCATTGATAGCTTCTTCAATATATTTCATATCGCCATATTCAACCTGTACAAAACCAGGAGTTTTTGGTTCAAAGCCGTCAAGAAACTTTTCTTGCCCAGTAGCCGCCAAAGCCGCTAAAGTTCTGCCATGAAAAGCTTGTTTTAATGTAATGATTTCAAAGGCATCTGATTTTTTAACTTTATGTGTATATCTTCTTGCAATTTTAATTAAAGCTTCATTTGCTTCTGCGCCAGAATTGCAAAAGAAAACTTTTTTCAAGTGTCTTGAATGCTTAAGTAATTTTTCAGCGCATTCCAATTGTTCTTCTTGGTAAAAGAGGTTTGACACATGAATAAGTTTTCTTGCTTGTTCATTCATAACATCAGCTAGTTCTTCATTTGCTTGGCCTAATTGTGTGCAAGCAATGCCAGAAAGCAAATCAATATATTCCTTGCCTTCAAAATCATAAAGTTTTGAACCCTTGCCAGATTTAATTGCAATTGGGTAGCGTGCATAGGTTTTGCACATCAAATTTTCTTCTTGTTCTTTTATTGAAGTATATGTGGACATATTGTTTCCTTTTTTGTTGATTTGTTTTCTTGAGGGGGAAGAACCAAACTTTGAAAAGTTAGTTTCTTCCCCCTCAAACTCCCCCAACTCCTTACAAACTTTTTAATCTTCTAATTGTGAGGGAACTATGTAAATTATTTTTACTTAGTTTTGTTTATAATTGCAAACGGCCTTTAAAAGCTGTAGCCAGATTTTCTACATCTGTGCGCACAATAGTGTTCAAGCCGTCACGCACAAAGAGAGTGTCATTTGCCAAAACTTTACCAAGATATGTGCAGACTTGGCCTTTGAATAAAGCTTCAAAATCAGCTTTATGTTCAGGCTTGATAGTGACAATTAAGCGTGATGCTGTTTCAGAATAAAGTCTTTCAGTAAGTGTGACGCATTTGCAAGTTTGCATTGAGTTTACATCAACATTTGCACCCATTCTTCCGCCAATAGCCATTTCTGCTAAAGCCACCATAAAACCACCGTCAGATAAATCGTGGCAAGCATTTACATAACCAGCTTGAATAGCGTCGTGTAAAGCATGATAGCGAGCTTTTGCTGTTTTAGAGTCAACTTGTGGCACTTTTGAATAATGGAGTTTGTACTCTTCTTTAAATTCTTCAAAAATTTCAGAACCAGCCAATTCTTTTCTTGTTCTACCAAGAATATAAATCAAATCGCCTTCATTTTTGAAATCAGAAGTGATAGCTTTATTTACATCGTCAATAATACCCATAACAGTGAAAAGAAGGGTAGGTGGTATTGAGATTTTTTGCCCACCGCCAGTATAATCATTCTTCATACTGTCTTTACCAGATACGCAAGGCACTTGGAAATCTGTGCAGTATTTATCTAAAGCCTTGCCTGATTTTACAAGTTGCGCCAATTTATATTCACCGTCAGGAGTTCTTTCACTTTGTACAGGATCACACCAGCAATAGTTATCGCAACCAGCTAATTTATTAGGATTAGCACCAACTGCAATAGCATTTCTTACAGCTTCATCAACAGCATTTGCAGTCATTGCATACGCGTCATAATCTGAGAATTTAGGGCAGATACCGTTTGAAAGCACTATGCCTTTATCAGAAGTAAGCACAGGGCGGATTACAGCAGCATCAGCAGGGGCATCTTTTTCAACACCGACTAAAGGTTTCACTACAGAACCTGCTTGCACTTCATGATCGTATTGACGAATCATATATTCTTTTGAACAGATATTGAGTCTTCCAAGCATTCTTAATAGTGCGTCTTCTTGTTTTTGAAGTGGAATATTCAAATCGCATGGAGTTTTGTCTTTGACAATGGCAGGAGTTTCCCACACAGCTTTCAATTCCATTTGCGGTAAGCCCTTATGCATAAATTGCATAGGAAGCCAAGCAACGTCTTTGTCATTATGTTTGATATGGAAATAGCCAGAGTCAGTGAAAGTTCCAAGATTATTTGCTTCAACACCATAATGTTTTGCAAGTTCAAGGAATTCTTCTAACTTTTCTTGTGGAACGGCTAAAGTCATGCGTTCTTGTGCTTCTGACAAAAGAATTTCCCAAGGGCGAAGTCCATCGTATTTCAAAGGAGCATTTGCTAGATTGAGAAGGCAGCCGCCAGTGTCTTCAGCCATTTCACCAACCGAAGAAGAAAGACCGCCAGCACCATTATCAGTGATTGCATTATAAAGGCCTAGATTTCTGGCTTTTATAATAAAGTCATACATAATTCTTTGTGTGATAGGATCGCCAATTTGTACAGCAGTAGCAGGGGAGTCTTTATGTAATTCTTCTGAAGAGAAAGTAGCACCGTGAATGCCGTCTTTGCCGATTTTACCACCAGCCATAATAATAGCATCGCCCACTTTAGCTTCTTTTTGCCAACCT
Source organism: uncultured Desulfovibrionaceae bacterium (assembly GCA_964369165.1). Classification (GTDB taxonomy): domain Bacteria; phylum Desulfobacterota; class Desulfovibrionia; order Desulfovibrionales; family Desulfovibrionaceae; genus CAYJAZ01. Next base: position 5,450 of record CAYJFE010000028.1, read on the forward strand.
GGTTTGCCGTGTAAAGTTTTAGGCATAAGGCCAACAGTTCCGCAATAAACAAGTGGTTTACCTAAAAATCTTTCATGGAAAACAACTGCGCCATTCACTGTAGGCACGCCAGATTTATTTCCGCCATGCTCTACACCTTCACGCACACCCTCTAAAACTCTTCTTGGGTGAAGAAGACGCGGAGGCAATTCTTCATTATATTCAGGTGAAGCAAAGCAGAAAACGTCAGTATTACAGATAAGTTCTGCGCCCATACCTGTGCCCATAGGATCACGGTTCACGCCAACAATGCCTGTAAGAGCGCCGCCGTATGGATCAAGAGCTGAAGGGGAATTGTGTGTTTCAACTTTAATACAAACATCAAAATCGTCATTGAAAGCAATAACACCTGCATTATCTTTAAATACTGATTTGCAATAATCATCGTCACCTAAAGAAGCACGGATATTTTGCGTGGTATTTTGGATATATGTTTTATATACTGAAGAAATTTCTTCTTTTTCGCCAGTTTCATTGTCTGTATAGTCAATTTTAGCTGCAAAGATTTTATGCTTGCAATGCTCTGACCATGTTTGTGCTAAGACTTCAATTTCAGCATCGGTAGGGTCTTGAGGCAAGCCTTGAGATTTTCTAGTATTAATAGTTTCTTCATTCAAATAATGATTTTTGATGGTCTGCATTTCAAAGAGTGATAATGCAAGAGTATTTTCACGACTAAATGCCATAAGTTCATCGTCAGTCATTGTGGTGAGAGGAATAATAGCTACTTCATCAGAAGACGAACCTGTGACTTTAGCAATCTGTGCTTCAAAGCCAGCTTCTTTTTGCCATTCTTCTTTACTTTTTATTCTAAAGCGCTGAATAAGTGTATTTGCTAAAAGGTTTTCCGCTATATTTTGTGCGTCATCTTGACTTATGTTACCTTTAATATGGTATTGCACAGAAGTATAAGCAGCGATAGTTTCTTTTTCTTTTTTCAAAACAAGAGCCACAGTTTTTTGTGCTGTATGTCCTTCATTATCCGTAACACCAGGTCTAAAACCAACTTCAATAATAAAATCAGCCATGCTTTCTTGATAAGGATTTTGCGCTTCAAAGGTCAAATTATGAAGAACTACGTCATGAAGTACGGATTTTTCAGCTAAGGTATTTGCTTCTTCTTGATTAATGCCTGTCACGGTAAAAACTTTCACCACGCGAACTTCATCGACTTTAATTTCAAGCGCATGGCGAATTGATTCGGCTACACGTCTGCCAACTGCATCGTCTAAATGCTTATGCGGGGCAATTTCAAAACGTATGTTTGTATTGTTTATCATATTTAGTCCTTTAAGGTTAAGTGTTTCTTTTACTAAGATAATCAAGGGCAGACAATAAAATGTCTTTCGCTTGTGATTTTTGAAATATGTCAAGGCAAGCTTTGGCTTTATCAAGATGTTCTAAAGCTTTCAAGCGTGCCAATTCATCGAATTTTTTATCTAAAATAATTTGTGAAATAGTGCTTACTTCTTCTTGAGTAAATTCATTTTCACTTCCAGCGGCTTTAAATTTTTCTTCAAAGATTTTTGCATCTTCTTTTGAAAGAGAATGATAATAAGCCAAAACTGGGATAGTTGCTTTTCCTTCGCGTATATCGCCGCCTTGCGGTTTGCCAATCTGTTCTTCAGGGGCAAAATCAAGGGCATCGTCTATAAGCTGAAAAGCCATGCCAAGCTCTTCGCCGTATTGACCTATGGCTTCGATTTCTTCTTGGCTAATCGGCAAATTTTTCACTTTTTGCATATAAAGTGCGCCCATTGTGCAAGCAGAGCGAAGAAGATAGGCAGTTTTGCCACTAATGATTTCATAATACTTTTCATCGCCATGCGCTAAAGAACCTTGCATAGCAATTTCTTCTAATTCACCCTTTGTCGTTTGCATAACAGCTTGTGCATAGAGTGAAAAAAGTTCAGGGCAATTATAAGAAGCCATATGCTCGCAAGCATAGCCTAATAGCGCGTCACCAGCTAAAATTGTCGAGCTTGCACCAAATATTGTATGGGCTGTGGGCTTATTTCGCCTTGTGTCTGCATTGTCGATAACATCATCGTGCAAAAGCGAAGCAAGGTGAATCATTTCAAGGCAAGAGGCAAGGCTATAGATTTCATTATCAAGTTTGTGCTCTTTTGAAATAAAAAGTTTTGCACACAAAAGTGTAAGCAATGGGCGAAGCCTTTTTCCGCCAGCTTTTGCTGTATGCTTGATAATAGGCATAACCACAGATGGGAGCGTATTGAGATGAGCTTCTAGGCTTTTTTCAATGCTTGGCAATTCTTTGGCAAATACTTGTGTAAAATTTAATATAGACATATCTTTCTTTGTGCTTGTTTTTTTATATGTACATATAATAAGCGACTTCGATTTTGTAATAATTTTTTTAAAAAATCAAGTTTTTTTATTGACAGCAAGAAGTTTGAACTATAGGAAATAAGAAAGTTTACTAAGCTTTCTTTTGCCTTATAATATTTTAGGAATTACATGGAATTTAATTTTAATTTTTCTTTATTTTTCACAGCCTTAGGACTTGCCTTTGTGATTGAAGCATCTATGTGGCTTATTTCGCCAAAAAGCGTGAAAGAAGCTTTTCAATTTTTGCTCACGCAAAGTGACGATGTTTTAAGATCTTTTGCCGCAACTTTACTCATCATTGGTTTACTTGTGATGTTTATAGCCACTTATTAAAGGATAGAAAATGAATGTACACGCGCTTATTCTAGCCGCAGGAAAAGGCACAAGAATGCCTTCAAAAAAACCAAAAGTTATGCAAACACTTTTGAATGACACTATGCTTTCTTGCGTATACGATGCCCTAAAACCTATTTTTAACGACAATATCTTTACCTTGGTCGGCTACAAAAAAGAATTTTTATTAGAAGAATTAGAAAGAATTTCACCTATTGCCAAAGGAAAACATATAGAACAAAAAGAGCTTCTTGGCACAGGGCATGCCCTACAAATGGCTTTACCTTATTTTCAAAATACAAATGCTGAATATATATTAGTAGTAAATGGCGATGTGCCTTTACTGTCAAATAAGCTTATAGAAAAAATTCTTTGTACAGTAAAAGAAGAAAATGCTGATGTTTTATGCACTTCAATAATGGTTCAAGAAGTAGGGGCATACGGAAGAATAGTTCGTGAAGATGCTGATTTGTCAAAAGAAATTCTCCAAATAGTTGAAGCAAAAGATTATGAAATTTCACAGCATGGCCTAGAAACAGGCGAAATAAATGCTGGGCTTTATGTTTTTAAAACTTCATTTGCTGAAAAATTTCTTCCAAAGCTCACAAATAATAATGCAAACAATGAATACTACATCACAGATTTAATTGCATTAGCTATTGAAAATAATTATAAAGTTTCAGTCTATAATGCTGGCTATGACTCATCTTTATTGGGGATAAATAATCCTTATGAACTTTTTGAAGCAGAAGAATTTTTGCGTAAAAAACGTAATGCGGAATTTATGAAAAAAGGCGTTATTTTACATAATCCAGCGACTATATCCATCAGTAAAGATGTTGAAATTCAAGCCGGAGCTGAGATTTTTGAAAATTGCTCAATAAGCGGAAAAACGTGTATAGAAGCACATTGTACGCTTGAATCTCATTGTATTATTAAAAATTCGCATATAAAAGAAGAAACGCATATCTCAGCTTTTTCGCATATTGAAGAAGCGCTTGTAGAAAAAGCTTGCAAAGTAGGGCCTTATGCTCGTTTACGCCCAAAAGCACATCTTTGCGAAGAAGTTCATGTGGGCAATTTTGTAGAAGTGAAAAAATCAATAATTGGCAAGCAAAGCAAGGCGAATCATCTCACTTATATTGGCGATGCTCAAATTGGCGAAGGAACGAATATAGGTGCTGGCACAATAACTTGCAATTATGATGGAAAAAATAAACATCTCACACAGATTGGCGATAATTGCTTTATTGGGTCGAATACAGCATTAGTTGCACCTATTCAACTTGAAAATAATGTACTTATTGGCGCGGGTTCGGTTATAACAAAGCCTGTGCCTGCAAATACAATAGCAGTTGCGCGTGGTAAGCAAGTAAATTTAAAAAGAAAATAAAAACAATTTTTATGAAATTTATATAAGTTACCAAATTTATAACAATTTATACTTTTCAATAAAAACTATAAAGAAAGTTTAGAAATAAAAATCTGTAATATTACTTGATTTTTTTAGATTCTTAGTATACTTTAAATCAGATTTTATTTTTTCTACGGCACAATTGTCAATCACAAAATGCCTGAGTGAAAAGGAGTTCATTTATGCATAATGCTACAAAGAAAGTTTTATTCACAGCAGAAGAAATTCGCAAAAAAGTAATTGAAATGACAGAAGAATTACAACTTTGCTACTCTCCTCAAGAGGGTATGAATGAAGAAGCTTTGTATCAAAAACCTGTTGCTCTTTGCGTGTTAAAGGGTGCACTCTTCTTTTTTGCAGATTTGATGCGTGAAGTTGATGTTGATTTTCAAATCGACTTTATTAGACTTTCTTCTTATGGCAATTCAGACACTTCCTCTGGTAAAGTTATTATTGTCAATGACACAAATATTGACTTAAAAGGGCGCGATGTTCTTATCGTTGAAGATATTGTAGATTCTGGTCATAGTATGGCTTTTTTACGTGAAGAATTTAGAAAACGTGGTGCGAGAAGCATTCGTATTGCCAGCCTTGTCGATAAATACGAAAGACGTGAAGCTGATGTCAAAGTTGATTTTGCTGGTTTTACTATGTCAAACGGTTTTATTGTAGGTTATGGAATGGATTATGCTGAAGAATACCGTGCTTTACCTGCCATTTATGAAATAATACTTGAAAAATAAGCATTAAACGAATATTTCATATAACACTGCTGATTATACAGTAAATAATTGCTGTATTTTTGAAAGGATATAATATGCTAGTAACCTGTAATCATTGCGATACAACCTATAATTTACCAGACGACAAAGCTGCGCCTGGAGCGAAACTACGTTGTACTGTATGTAAAAATGTCTTTAAGCTTGAACCTAAACAAGAGGAAGAACCTCTTGCAGCTGAAGTTACTGAAGAAAGCAATGAACCTCTTTCATTTGACGGATTTGGCGGCGGCGAAAGCACTAATAAAGACGATAAAAAGAAAAAGAAATTAAACGCAGACAAAAAAGGACTCAGTAAGAAAGGTCTTTTAATTGTTATTGCGCTCCTTATTTTGATTTCAGGCGGTTCTTTTGCCTTGTGGCAATTCACAGGCCTTTTAGATCCAGTCAAAAGCATGGTGCAAAGCATTCTATCTTCTGGCGAAGTACCTGCTATTTCTGAAATTACAGCTACTGATAAAGTGCGTTTACTTGAATTAAGAAATGTGCGTCAATACAATATCAATAATGAAAAAGTTGGCAAAATTTCTGTAATAGAAGGTAAGATTATCAATGGTTTTGATTCGCCACGTGAGCTTATTAAGGTTGAAGGAACATTATTTGATGCTGAAGGCAAAGTTTTAGTTTCAAAATCTCTTTTAGCTGGAACTTCAGTTTCACTCTTCCAATTACAAGTTTTAGGCATGGAAGAATTAGAACACTCTTTAGGCAATTCAGTTGAAATTGTTGCTAATAATACAAATGTTGCGCCTCAAAGTATTGTTCCTTTTATGATTTTATTCTATAATCCGCCAGCAGAAGCTACAGAATTTGGAGTGCGTATTATAGATGCTAAAACAGTTGAAATTGTTGAAGAAGCTGTTGCTGAATAAATGATTTTTATAAAAAAATAAAATCGCTTGTAGAGAAATTTATAAGCGGTTTTTTTGTGTATAGTGATTAAAGAGTGAGTAAATATTTTATTTCATTCAATGTATTCGCGTATGTGTTTTGCATAAAATCATTATGATGAGCAATTAAATCTTTCACATCTTGATAGAAATAAGCAGGAAGTTTTGGAATTTTCAATAAATTTTCTAAGTAGTTGAGCCTGCCATTCGTGCTTGATTCAAACATTTCCATCAAATTTGCTTCTTTATACATTTGATGAGAATTATTTGCTCTTGCAAGAAGTTTTATATAATCAAGATAGTCTTTATAATCAAAATTAAGTGTCAAATTATACAGATAATATTCCGCTTTTTCTTGCGAAGAAAGATCAGCATGATTTACCAATGCCAAAAAAGCTTTTTTGAGATAAGGCTCTTTTGAATAAAGTTTTTTTATAGTTTCTAAATCATTTGTAGCAAGCAATGGCAAATATTTTTCTTCAAGTTTTGGATTGAGGCGTACTTCAAAACTCATCCATTCATTCACATGCATTTCATAGCCATCTTCTTCTAATAGTTGATGCCAGTCAGGATAAATTTTTGCTTTCACATTCTTCTCATCTAAAAGAGAAGCATTTTCTTTTTCATACTTACTCCTACCTGGAGTTTGTGAGCAAAGATGCACGATTTTTGATTTTGGATTTATATAAATTTTTCCGCCATTTTCACGAAAACGCGCACACAAATCCACGTCTTCAAAGCCATTTCTAAATCTTTCGTCAAAACCATCGAGGGCAAAAAAATCCTCTTTTCGCATCAAAAAAGCTGCGCCAGTAATGCATTGAAGTTCTCTTTTTCTTTTTGTTGTTCGATGATTTGCAGGTAAATCTATATAGAGATGCCCCACACTATTGAAGGGTGAATAATAGACGCCCATATGTTGAATTGTGTATGCGCTAAAATCTTTTTGAGTGTGCTCTTGATAGTCTACGCTATTTTTCGGCGGAAACATCAATAAAGGGCCAAGCATAATTTTTTGATTTGTTTGAAATTCCTCTAAGAGAGGAAGAAGAAAATCCTTTATAACTATAGTATCATTATTCAAAAAGAAGAGGAGGGGAGATTTTGCATTCTGCGCTCCAATATTACAAGCTCCAGCAAAATTAATATTTTCACTTTGCGGAAGATAGACAAAATTATCGCCAAATAAAGTTTTACCGAGAATTGGAGCTTCATCGCGGGTTTTATCGTCTTGAAGTGCATTTGCTCCATTATCGACTAAAATTACTTCAAAAGGAAGATCAATTTCTCTTTTTAACGAAAGAAGGCAGTTTTTTGTAAGATGCCATTGCCCAAAAACGGGTATAATCACTGAACAAAGCATTTCAACCTCGTAAATGGCTCATATATGGCTCGAAAATGGCTCATTGATGGCTTGTTTACAGCTCATAGACAACTCGTAAATGGGAATAATCTTAAAAAATCAGCCTATAGAGCGTATAGTTATTAGCCTAAAGTGGCTATCATAACAGCTTTAATCGTATGCATTCTATTTTCAGCTTGATCAAAAACAATAGAAGCATCTGATTGGAACACTTCGTCAGTAACTTCCATGGATTCCAAGCCAAATTTTTGGAAAATTTCTTCGCCAATAACTGTGTTTCTGTCGTGGAAAGCAGGTAAGCAGTGCATAAATTTAACATCTGGATTTTCTGTCATATCCATCAATTGCTTATTCACTTGGAAAGGTTTGAGAAGCTTGATTCTTTTTTCCCACATGGCTTGGCTTTCGCCCATGCTTACCCATACATCTGTATGAATAAAGTCACAATTTTTTACGCCTTCTTCTTTATCGCTTGTAATAAGAATTTTTGCGCCACTGTCTTGAGCTAAGATATTGGCTCTATCAATAATAATTTGATCAGGCTGCAAAGAAGTAGGTGCAATAATTCTGCAATCCATACCTATTAAAGCTGCGCCTAAAAGCAAGGAATTAGCCATATTATTTCTTGCATCGCCTATATAAGCAAAGGTAATTTCATTCAAAGGCTTAGTGGAATGCTCACGCATGGTGAGAAAGTCGGCTAAGATCTGCGTAGGGTGTGATTCATCTGTGAGGCCGTTCCATACAGGCACTGAGGAATATTCAGCTAATTCTTCAACAATTTCTTGTCCAAAGCCTCTGTATTGAATGCCATCATAAAAGCGTGATAAAACTTGGGCAGTGTCTGCAATGGATTCTTTTTTGCCGATTTGTGAACCTTGTGAACCAAGATAAGTCACATTAGCCCCTTGATCAAAAGCGGCAACTTCAAACGCACAACGTGTTCTTGTACTATCTTTTTCAAAAATAAGCACAATGTTTTTGCCTTTAAGGTGTTGCGGCTCAGTTCCAAGTTTTTTATATTCTTTATATTCTGCTGCAAGGTCTAGAAGGTAAAGAATTTCTTCAGCAGTATGGTCATATATTTTTAAAAAGTCACGATTTTTTAGCATTTGTTTTTCCTTTATATTCCAGTAGTCCTAATATTCTAAAACAATTAATGTGCCAACATCTTCATGATTGAGAAGTAATTTTTCAAGATTGCCTTCTTCTCTGCCGTCTAATATATAGGCTTTGTTACAACCTTTATATATTGCATTCAAACAGCTGTCAACTTTAGGAATCATTCCACCTGTAATTGTACCGTCTTTTTTGAGTTCATTTATTTGTTCAAGACAAACTTTTTTAATTAACTTACCTTCTTTGTCTAATACGCCAGGAACATCAGTCACTAAGATAAAGATGTCAGCTCTAAGTGCGCCAGCTAATGCGCCACTTGCTGTGTCTGCGTTGACATTAAGGCTTGAGCCATCTTCAGCATAAGCAATAGGCGCAATGACAGGAACAAATTTTTCAGATAATAAAGTGTTTACAAGTTTTGTGTCAACATCAGTCACTTCGCCAACATAGCCTAATTCTTCAATTTTTTTTGCTCGAATTGTGGCATTATCTTTGCCAGATAAGCCAACAGCTTTTACGCCTGCTTCTTTAAATAAGCCAACTAATTTGCCATTCAAGCTGCCATTTAATACCATTTCAACCACTTCCATAGTAGCCTCATCGGTATAACGCAAACCATTTACGAAATGAGATTCGATGCCTAGCTTAGCAAGCATAGCATTGATATGTGGGCCGCCACCATGAGTAAGAATGACTTGTTGCTCTAAAGTTGTCGCAAAATAGGCAATGCTCTTTGCAAAAGCTTTTGAGAGCTCTTCTTTTTCCATGGCGTGTCCGCCGTATTTTATTAATATTCTAGCCATTGTATTAGTTCTTTCTCGACTATGTTTCTAAATTCATTCTTTCGCGTTTTTTCTGCTAAAAAGATGATTTTTTATTGAAAATTCTACAAAATCTCTGAATTTTGAAATACACCCTAGTAATTATTTTTTTGAAGAGAATTGATAGCATATCTTATACTCAAGAGTCAAATCATTTTTAGTGTATAAGCTTAACTATTTGTATTATTTGTCTAAATGCGCCCATAAATCATAGTCGTTTGGTATTCTTTCCCAAGGAATATCTGGTGAATTCTTTCTTCTTTTGCGTAATAAAACATAGAGGGCGCCAGAGCCGCCGTCTTCAACCTTTGCAGTACAAAAAGCAAGTGTGAGTCTTTTAAAAGGTTCATCAATAAGCCATTCACACACTTTTGTGCGAAGAAGTGGTTTGTTATCAAATGAATTTATGCCCTTACCTGTCACGATAAGAACTGAGCGCATATCACGGTAGTAAGCATTTTTCAAAAATCCAATAAGCGCATGAAATGCTTCACTTACTGTAAGCTTATGCAGGTCAATATGCGCTTCGGGGTTATAATGTCTTTCTTGCAATTTTGCTAAAGTCAGAATATCTAAACCAAGAATATTGCATTGTACATGATCGGCATTTTCAGCAAAAGAAAATTCTAATTTCCCTTCTTCAAAATCGTGCAAGAGCGGTGCTTGATCTTGCTGAACAATGAGTCTTTCAGGTTCTTTAGGCGCAACTCTTTTTATGCCGTCTAAAGATTTAACATCTTTTGTCGCTTGATAGAAGTCAAATTCATCATCATTGGTGTATTCGATTTTTTGTTCAACTTTATTTTTAGGTATATTTTCGCCTAAGTGTTGAAGCTTTTCTTTATTTGCTTCTTGTTTGTTTTTTAATTTCTTTGGCAAAAGATCTTCAAAAGCTAAGTTCATTGCAGAAGAATTTGATTTTTCGTGCATTTTAGTCGCTTCTTCTTTCTTTTGATTTTTCTTAATACTATCTTCAAGATTTGTATTGACTTGGCTTGAAGAAGTTTGCGCGTACTTATCTGTATTTTTAATAGTACGAACATTATTCATAGTATAGAGAAATAAATCTTCCTCATTTTCAAAAGCTTGTTGTGAAACTTGCTCTTGAATTTTTGGTTTTATTACTTTTTGTGCTTTTGTGTCAATCTTTGCTTCTTTGAATGATTTTTTATCTAAAGATTTGAATGGATTGTCAAAAGCTCTATCTTCTTTATAGGTGTCCGCATCATTCTGGGAGTTTTTGATACTTTTTTTCTTAGCCATTTTTTTGCCTTTATATATGTATTATACGAGAATTAATTGTTCTTCTTTATTTATTAATGGGCTTACCTTGCCAATTTGCCAATAAGGTATTGCTAAAGCTTGCATTCTTTCTTTGGCTTCTTCTTGTTTATGTGGTGGAACAGCAAGCAACAAACCGCCTGAAGTTTGCGCATCAAAAACTAAAAGAGCTTTGAGTATAGCTTCTTCATTTTTGTTATAGGCATGGTGTGTTTTACATAAGCAATGGTTTTTATTATGATAAGTGCCAGCAGGAATAATGCCGTATTCAGCCAAATCAAGCACATGATCTAAAAATGGGATTTTATGAAGTTCTAATTCAACAGCGCATTTTGAAGCTTTTGCCATTTCTAAAATATGACCACCAAGGCCAAATCCCGTAATGTCAGTCGCTGCTTTTAATTGCATGTCTTGAATAATTTTTCCTGCATCTTTATTTAGCTTTGTTGCCCAAGAGTAGAGCAGATCTTCTAAATCTTGCACACAGTATTTATTATTGACATCACTCCAATTTGCTTTGATTGCAGTTGCTAAAACGCCAATACCAATAGGTTTAGTTAGAAATAAAATATCGTCTTCTTTCAAGCCTGAATTTGAAGCTATATTGCTTGGATCAATACAGCCAGTGACGCTGAGGCCGTATTTTATATCTTCTTCTTCTAAAGTATGCCCACCTGCTAAAACTGCGTCAGCTTCAATAATTTTTTCAATGCCGCCTTCTAAAATTTCTTTTAAAACCGAAAGCTCTACTTCCTTTGAAGGAAAAGAGAGAACATTCATGCACGACCAAGCATCGCCACCAACAGCATACACATCAGAAAGCGCGTTTGCAGCGGCAACTTGTCCAAACAATCGAGGATTATTGCCAATAGGCGTAAGAATATCTATAGTTTGCACTAAGGCAGTGCCTTGAGGTGGCAAAGCTAGAATGACAGCATCTTCATTATGTTCAAAACCATGAATAATTCTTTTAGATTTATCTGGCACAGAACTAAGATTTGATAAAAGTTGCTCAAGTAACTCAGGAGCAGTTTTAGCGGCTCAGCCAGGTGCTTTTGATTTATCCATTAATCTGAATTGGGACATACATAACTCTTAAATAAGTAAATTTTTAACGAATTTCTAAAATAATGAAATTTTATAAAAAAATCAAGAAAAATAAAAAACCTAAAATAAAGAAATAATCATCTTTATTCTAGGTTTTAATCAAAATTTCTAAAGGATATAATACTAAGCAACAGTATTAATATTTAATCCTTTACCCATGGCATTAAAAGCTTCTGTTTGGGCGTTATTAATGCCTTCTGTACTGCCATTAATAAGCTTATTCACCATTTCTTCTTGAATTTCCAATGACTTAGTTGTCATTGAAGCAGCAACACCTTGTTGCAAAGAACCAGCAGGCGCAGAATTAAGTGCATTTACTGATACATTTCCAATGTTCATAAAAACCTCCTTGTTGTAATGTAGCACTATCTTTATCGGTAGAATTTTAAAAAGATATAGGTGTTTTTTAGAGAAATTTTAATTCTCTATTCACCTTGACAAATGTATAAAGTATTATTAATTAAAATTAATATATTATACAAAAAGGAAGAATCCATGAAATATTTTGGAATTTTAATTGCTTTTGTGGCAGTGCTTTTATTTTCTATGTCGGAAATTGCTGATGCTAAACGCTTTGGTGGCTCACGCTCATTCGGATCAAAACCCTCGTTTTCAACTACAGCGCCAAAGGCACCATCGTCAAACCTCAATAATGGCACCACTTTTAATCAAAGAGATACAACAAATCAAGCAAATGTTGGTGCAGCTGGTGCAGGTGCTGGCGCAGCAACGGCTTCACGCGGTGGTTTTGGCCTTATGGGCGGCTTATTAGCGGGCACTTTATTAGGCTCTATGCTTATGGGGACACCTTTTGCTGGTGGCGGTCTTATGGATATTCTTCTTATAGGCCTTTTAGTTTATTTTGGATTGCGTTTATTTAGCTCTGTATTTGCAAGAAATAAACAAAGTAATCAAAATCAACAACAGCAATATAGACAAAATACTTATAATCAACAACAAAGCAATAATCAACACTCCAGACAGCAAGCCTCTAATGCTTGGGATAATTTGAAAAGTGATGATGATTATGTGCAAAATACTCAAAATAGAGAGCAGGGCGCAGGGCAAAATATTGCTGTAAATGAAGAATTTTTAGAAGGCGCAAAAACTTTATTTATCAGAATGCAAAAATCATGGGACAATCGTGATTTAGAAGACATTAAAGCTTTCACATCAAAGGCCGTATTTGATGAAATTCAAAAACAAGCCAATGAAGATCCAAAACCTTCTCAAACACTTATATTATCCTTGCACGCAGAAATTAATCAGCAAGAAAAACAAGGGGAAGCTGACAGAATTTCCGTTTATTTTACAGCCTTAATGCGTGAAGATAATGATCAAGCTATGGCTGAAAACATGACAGAATTGTGGCATTTTTATCGTGAAAACTCTAGTTCAAATTGGCTTTTAGACGGCATTCAGCAGGTATAATATGGAAATGGAAAAATTTAAAGAAATATATCCTATTAAAAATTTCAATGTTGATTTTCGCGGTAATTTGAAAATTGCTACCATTTTTGATTTCTGCCAAGACTTAGCTGAGGCTCATGCTTCAAAGTTAGATATAGGCTATGCTTTTTGTAAGGAACGTAATATTGCATGGGTTTTAACTGGTTTTCGCTTTGTTATTCATAAAATTCCGCACTGGAATAATGATTTGAAAGCTTCAACCTGGCCAAGCAAAACCACAAAATTGATTTGTAGGCGTGATTATAGTTTTTCTGTTAATGATGAAGTCTGTGTTTCTGCAGCCGCTCATTGGATTAATTTAGATACTATAAAGCATCGCCCACTTGCAATTAGCGCTAATATTCCAAATTTTCCTACTATAGATGAATTTGCTGTTGAAGGTGAATTGAGCAAGATATCACTTCCGTCGTCTGAGAGTATGCATTTTCAAAAATCATTTGAAGTACTTATTTCAAATATTGATGTAAATAATCATGTGAATAATTCAGTCTATGCACTATGGGCTTGCGAGGCTATGGGAATTGATTGGCAAAAAAGCAAGCAATTGAAAGAAATGGAAATTAATTTCAAAAATCAAACTTTTATGAATGAAGAAGTGCATATATCAGCTTCAATAGAGGGTAACAAAGTTGTTCAATCCTTGTATAAGCTTGTTAATAACGAAGAAATTGAAGTCGCACGAATTCAATCCTCATGGGAAGATGTAGCCATATAGAAGATGATAGAGAGCTAATAATCTGATTTATACATTTAATTGTATGCGTATTCTTGTAAAAAGCTCTTTTATTTGTTTGTCATCTCTTTCTTCTTCATGATAGAGTGAAAGTATAGGTTTCCATGTAGAATTATATGGGCTTATATAAACTTCATATTCAGCACTTCTTTTTGCTAGTTCATACAAAAGTTCATCTTCTGAATTAAATATTTCTTTAATATTTATATTGATTTTAGGGTCTTCCATTATATCTTCTTTTGTGATTGCCGTACCAATAATAATATAGTTACTTTCTTCTGTAATTTCTTTTAATTCTTGAACTTCAGAAACGTCAATTAAATCAGTGCGAAGTTTTGGTTTTGCGCTGTACATTGTGATAAAGTTTGTGCCATCGGCTACTATACGAGCTTTACCATCTGACTGACTTAAGCAAACAAATATTTCATCTATGGTTTTTGGTGTAAAATATTGTATTCTTTGCATAATATCCCCATTCTTTGCATAACAAAGTGATTAGAAAGTTTCAATACTAAAGAGTCAAGTCTTTAGAATATGCCAAAGCTAAAAACAATGGCAAGCTAATAGAAATGCATTAAAAATCTCAATGGTTTAAGGCAAAGGTAGAGTTTTTACCGAAATGAAACAGAGTGTTGATATATGCTAAAAAAATAGCATTGAATAATGAGTGTGAGAGAAGATAAACAATAATCTTTAAAATCACAAAAAACAAATTCTGATTATACAATAAACAAAATAGTTTTAAATGTAAAGCATTTTCTTTGAAATTATTTTACATGATACATTTATGTGATAGACACACTTTAGTTATTGCAATGAGAAAAACTTATCTTTAATATGCGTTTCAAGAGGGCAAATTTTGCCTTCTTTATTAATGCAAGCGTGTAAGGTGCTTGCTTCTGCCATGACAATAGTTTTTTCTTCATTGTATATTTTATAAGCAAAGCGTACTGAAGCTTTTTTCCACTCACTCACACCAATTTCTACATAGATCAAATCATCATAAACAATTGGTGATCTATAGCGAATTTCTGCTTCTTTTACAGGCAAGATAAGGCCTTCTTTTTCCATTTCTTTATAGGTGAAATTCACTTCTCTGCCTAAATAATTTCTTGCTCTCTCACAGATATGTAAGTATTCAGCATGATATAAAACGCCCATTGTGTCAGTTTCACCGTATGATACACGGTGTGGCATATATGTTTTGTAGCCAATTGCTTCTAAAAATTTCATATTAACCCTTTTTATATTTTGATGTTTTGCGCTTAATAGCGGATATTATTTTACTTTTTGGAGCATGATCAACTTCGTCAGCAATAATTTTAATATCAAGTCCAAATAAAAGAACAGCTTCTGCAATGCATTGTAAAGCTAGGGCAACCAACACAGGACCAGCTATAAGCCCGACGCTTCCAAATACAGCCAAGCCGCATAAAATTGAAAGAAATAGCACGAAAAAAGGAGCTTTAATTCCTTTAGATAAAAAGTAGGGGCGAGCAAAATTGTCAATTCCCGCAACTATAAGCATACACCAAGCCACCAAGCCTAAAGACATTGCTGGTGAAGCTATAAACCACAAAACAAAGGCCAAAGGCACCCAAACCATCGCCGTGCCGATAAGTGGAATAGGGGCGACTATGCAAGCAAGTAAACCCCAAAATAAAGGCTCAGGCACTTGAAAAATCATAAAACCTATTGTGCAAGCTATGCCTTGAAAAAGAGCAACAAGCAAAATTCCATTCAAAACAGAACGAAGTGCTGCACGAATAGTCACTAAAAATCTGTCCAGCATTCCTTCTTGAAAGGCAAAAACTTTATCTGCAATTTGCTTTATTTGTTTTGCATACATAAGACAAAGAAGTGTCAGAATTACAAATAAGAATAGATGCCACATAAAGTTTACAAGACCACCTGCAAAACCTGCCGCACCAGAAATTGAATAAGAAACAATAGTATTCAGCACTTGATTGATATTGGTACTGAGTTCAGTAATAAAATGATTGATTTCAGGTATATTTGCAATCCAAGTTTCAAATCTATCCAGATAAATTTGAACATTTTCAGGAATTGCCCAACCAGTATTTCGCCATTGTTGCAAGAGTTTCACGCCATTTATAGCTTGTGGAGTAACCATAAGTACAACAACTGTAACAGGCAAAATAATGGAAGCCATAATTATAAGTGTGAAAAGTACAAAGGCAGGCACTAAAGAAAATTTGCTTCTCAATTTATCAAAGAAAGTAAGCGAAATCATCGAAAGGCAAGAAGCTAAAAATATGGTTGCAGGATAGGGATATAATAAAGGTGTACAAGCGAGAATTGCAAGTAAAATAAAGATAATAGGCATAGTAACCTCGAAGTATTTAAATCAAGTAATAACATTTATAGAAATATACTTTTTCTCACTTTTTGTCGACTATTATTTTTATAATTCATTAAAAATAAAATAGTATAATAAACAGAATAGTTAGAAAGTATTTAGCAAAATAAATAGAGAAAAAACAAGTTTTGTCAAAAATCTAACTTAAAAAACGAAATTTTTGGCACAAAACTTGCTTTAGAATATGCGAAAGATAGAAAGGGAAAAAATATCCCACATTTTGGAGGTAGCATGACAGACGCAAATATACAAGTAGATAGATTCAATGAAAAAAATCTCCTTAACTCAAAACAAACCTATTCACATTATGAAAAAATTTTGGCAACATTAGCTGAACACGCCTCAGATGCAGAAAAGTCCATTGAAGATAGAGCTGAAGAATTAGAAGAAGGCTTTTTAAATATTATATTCTATCTCTTTAACAAACACAATATCAATAGAAGTGAAAAAATTATTATTTCTTTGCTTGATTGTGGTGATCTTGATGTAAACGAGCATACACAAAGAGATACAATCTTAGAAATATTGAAAAAAACTCCTCAATGTCTTAGAATTATGCAAAGATTAGCAGCCGATGCCCTGCTTAGACGTGGGCTTCAAAATATCAGAAATGCGCACTCAATCGAGCAAGCAAGTGCGAATGAAGAAGAAAATTCCCTAGACAAAAGAATTATTTTCCAAACCTCAATAAAAAGTGATCTTTCTCATTTTTATTTAGTATAGATCGTATACAATCTCCAAAAAATAAAAAAGATTTTGCCCCTTTAGTAATTAGAGAAGGCAAAATCTTTTTTTTATAAATTGATAAGTTGCGCTTATTTTTTTTGGCTTAATCCCATAATTTTATATACGAGATTAGCGCAAGCAAAATCTGACACTTGAGAGTTTTTTGTTGGCGCTAGTTCAACCACATCAAAACCTATAAGCTCTCTACCTTCTAGGCAAGTTTTCAATAATTCTAAAGATTGATACCAAGCAAGCCCACCCGGAACTGGTGTTCCTGTATGCGGAATAATTGAAGGGTCAAGCCCGTCTACATCAAATGAAATATAGATTTTCTTAGGAAAGTCTTTGGGTAAAAGCTCTTCTTTTGTCACATTATTGGGAAGAGGGGAGGAAGAATCTTGAAATAAATGCGCATCGTAGGCTTTTACGCTATATTTTTCTCTCGCTTCTTTTTCTTCTTCGCAATAGGCTCTTGTACCAAATTGAATCAAAGGAATTGAGAGCTCGCAAGCTCTTGCCATTACAGAGGCATGGCTATATTTTGAGCCTTCGTAGGCATGGCGAAGATCTGCGTGGGCGTCAATATGGATTATCCCAAAATCTTGATAAAATTCTTTTAATGCTCTTAACGCTCCAAGACTTATAGAATGTTCTCCTCCAAGCACAACTGGTAAGGCATTTGAATCTAAAGCAAATTTAGTAGCTTTCTCTAAAGCTTTAAGCATAGCTTTTGGTTTTGTTTCAATTATTGCTTTTTGCGTATGAATTCCAAGTTCAGCAGGTTTAGAATCGGTATAAGCATCATAAACTTCAAGCTGGTCAGAAGCTTCTAAAATCTTTAATGGGCCTAATTGAGTGCCTGAACCATAAGATACTGAATATTCAAAAGCAACAGGAATTACGTGAAATGCAGCCTGCTTTGGTTTAGCATTTTCAATTTCTGAAGATAAAAAATGAGGATATTTCATAAATTTTCCTTTTTTGAAAGTTTTTTGGGGGAGGAGAACCCCATTTTTTTTGATAAAAATGAGGTTCTCCTCCCCCAAGCCCCCACCTCTCCTGAAAAAAACAATTATAAAAGTCTTACAACATTAAAAACATCTTTTTCATTTATTCACTTAAGATTTATTCGCTTTGCTCATATTGTTTAAAGTTTAAAAAGTTTGTAAGGAAAGGGTGAGGGGTTTGGTTTTCCCTCTCCCCAAGAAATTAATTATTCTCTGGTATAAGTCCCCAACGAGGAAAAGAAACTGAGCCAGATCCTGTTGGAATTCTTTTAGCATCTCCGCCATGCCTTGTGGTAAGGTAGATTTGTTTTTGCCCATTTCTTGAGGAAGTGAAAGCAATGAAATAACTATCAGGAGCAAAAGAAGGCTGCTCGTCAGAACCAGGCCCAAAAGTGACTTGCCTTTCTTGTCCTGTCACTAAATCTTGCACAAATATTCTATGCCCTTGATTTGTCAGTCTGCTGTAAGCAACTAAAGTTCCGTCTGGGCTCAGTGATGGTTCAGAATTATAGCTACCATTCATGCTTACACGTGTGACTATTCCATTTGTAAGATCTTTCAGAAATACTTGCGGGCCACCTAATCTACTAGAAGTAAAGGCCATTTTTCTTCCGCTTGCGTCAAAAGAAGGTGAAACATTGATTGCAGAGGTTTGTTCTAATGGGCGTTCTCTTTCAAATTTGTAATTGAGAAGGAAGATATCAGGATAGCCAGAGGTAGAAAGGCCTACAGCAACTTTATTGTCTGGCATGAAAGCAGGGCCAATGACAGTATTCCCAGGAAAGCGTATACGGCTTACTTTATTTTGTGTTCTATCCCAAACTCCAAGACCATGTGTATCGTCGTTTAGATGTGAAAAAACAACATATCTGCCATCAGGACTCCAAGCAGGCGACATAGCCATTCCAGTAATATTCGTGATTTTATTTAAATCTTTGCCAGTTGCCTTCACAAGCCAAATATCTCTTTGAGTTTGGCCAGCGTCTTTTGCAAAAGCTAGAGTTGACTTGAAAAATGATCCATTTCCTGTAAGTTTTTCTAAAAGCTCTGATGAAAATTGATCGGCTACCTTATCTATAGTTGATGCATTGACATTTGCATAAGAATTGCCAAAAATAAATTGGCCAGAATAGGTTTCAAATACGCGCATTTCAACGGTTGAATTGCTAGCATCGCCGTTTGGCCAGTATTGAGTGATAAGAAGATCAGCCCCAGCAATTTGGAAACGTTTGAAGTCAATAGCTTCAGCTTTCCAGCCTTGTAAAAGCTTACCACCAAGTATGGCAGCATCTTCTATTATGCGCATAAAAGGAAGAAAGGTTAAATTATGCCTTACAGCTGCTTCAAGCTCTTTACCTAGGCCTGTTGCTTCCGTCATAGGTTTTGTGAGGGGAGAGGCTATCGAAAGATTGACGATATTTTGACCCGCACCAAAAATATCGATAATTGCAACAGCATGAGCAAATTGGCTTGTCAATAAGGAAAAAATAAAAGTGAGAAAAAGAATGCTTTTCTTTATATTCATGGTTATGACCTTCGCATTTAAATTTTTCAAAGAATAAAGTA
Organism: uncultured Desulfovibrionaceae bacterium; assembly: GCA_964369165.1. Taxonomy (GTDB): domain Bacteria; phylum Desulfobacterota; class Desulfovibrionia; order Desulfovibrionales; family Desulfovibrionaceae; genus CAYJAZ01. The sequence goes on from CAYJFE010000028.1 coordinate 24,827, forward strand.
TTCTTTTAAAGCGGTCAAGGAAAATCAAAGAGAGAAAAAATATAAATTTGACAAAAATTGCGCTATAGCATAGATTTCAAGAATAAAAAATTTGAGGTATGCTATGGGATTTTTTTCAAAAATAAAAAATATATTCACATCTGATAACACAAAAGACACAGAATCAACTATAGAAGTAAAAGATTCACAAGAAGCTGAAATAAAAAGTGAAAGTAGCGAAAAACAGCAAACTTCAGAGCCTGAGCAAAATCAAGAAAATACTTTTGATGAAGAAAGCCTGCTCATTGAATTAAGAAAGTCAGAGCAAAAGCTTTCTTCTTGGCTTAATATCATTTTAAAAGATATTTCTGAAAAAGGTGAAGAACTAGACAATAGAATTTCTTTTTTATTGAAATCATTAGATATTCCAGAAGAAGAAATTAAAGCTTTTCTTGAAGATTTTAATGCTTGGCTCAAGAATATGGATTACCGTTTTCTTGATGAATTTCGCTCTGAATTGCAATACAGACTCTCTTTAGCACTTGATTTAGAAGATGAGGAAGACGAAAGAAGTAGGCTTATAGTCAAATTGAACGATTCTCTTTCTAAGACAAGAGAACATTTTGTGACGGGCATAAACGCTATTTTTTCCCAGCACAAGACTTTATCCAACGAATTTTGGGACGAGCTTGAAGAATTATTTATCATGTCAGATATGGGTTTTGACTCTGCGCAAACACTTGTAAATATTTTGAAAAAAGCAGCTTTAAATCATAAAATAGATGATCCTAAACTACTTTTACCGCTCTTTGCTGAAGAAGTTGAAAAGTTATTTACGCATTCAAGAGGAATTACAGCTGTAAATCCGCCTGAAGTTATATTATTTGTTGGTGTAAATGGCGTTGGTAAAACAACAACAATTGCAAAGCTTGCCCACCGTTCAAAAATGCAGGGGAAAAAAGTGCTTGTTGTTGCGGCAGATACTTTTAGGGCAGCCGCTATCGAGCAATTGCAAGTGTGGACAGAGAGAATTGGTGTTGATTTTTATGCAAAAGCGCACGGAGCTGACCCTGCAGCTGTTGCTTATGAAGCAATGGATAAGGCTTTAGAAGGAGGCTACGATACAGTATATATTGATACAGCTGGACGCTTGCATACAAAGACTAACCTTATGGAAGAATTGACAAAAATTAAGACAGTTATAGGCAAAAAGCACGAAGGCGCTCCGCATAGAACTGTTCTAGTCATTGACGCAACCACTGGACAAAATGCCTTGCAACAAACAAAGTTATTTTTACAATCGGCTCAAATATCTGAACTTATTCTTACAAAGCTCGATGGAACAGCAAAAGGTGGCGTGGCTCTTGCTATTGCTAGTCAATTCAAAGCGCCAATCAGCTATGTGGGGCTTGGTGAAAAATTAGACGATTTAAGACCATTTAGTCCGCACGATTTTGCTCAAGCTATCTTTAATATTGAAAATAAAGAATAAAAGTTGAATTATACATTGTTTAAGAGGTCTATAATAGGCCTCTTTTTTTATTCAACTTTTTCAACATTTTCTGAAATTGCACTTTTTAGTTGATTGAATGTGTATATATCGCGTAAAACTATGGGTTGATAAGCAAAAATTGAAGGCGGAAAGAGGGCTATAAGTGGTATACTTGCACTGCCTAGACTTTTCAAAAACTCTTCCTTTTCTTTATCCATATGCGTAATATCCACCTTGATAAGCTCAAGGCCATATTCATCAACTAATGGTTGAATATTTTTATGTGTTAATACTGTGTTTTCAATGACTTTACAAGTTGGACACCAGTCTGCAGTAAATTCAACCAAAAGAGCTTTATTGCCTAATGCGGCTGAAAAATTAGTGTAATTGTATTCTTGCCAATCAAGTTCATTACCACTTTTATCCATTGAAAGTAGAGAAGTTGAAATGCCTGTGTGTGTAATAAATAGTGCTATAGCATAAAATTTTGCGTGTTTTGAATTTTTTACAAGTGTATAGAGCCAAACAAATAAAGCAACAAAAAATAAGTAAAGAATTCCTTCAAAAAGTCTTTCCTGCGATAAGAATGAAAGTAAATAAAGAGAGGTTGCTATAAGCATAAAGGCGAGAACTTGCTCTAAAATGCCCATCCACGCGCCAGATTTTGGAATATATTTGATGGTTTTTGGAAAAAATGCCATAAGAATATAAGGACTTGCCATTCCTAAGCCTGTAGAAAGAAAGAGTATAATAAGCAGAGGTAGAGGTAAGGTGAGACCAAAACCTAAAACTCCCCCAAGTAAGGGGCCAGAGCAGGGTGTTGCTATTAAAGTTATTACAAGTCCTTGAAAATAGGAATCAAAATAGGGTTTCTCTTTCGATGAATGTATTGGACTTTTTATATTGATAAGCGGAAAGGTGAAGAAGCCTAAAAAAGAAAGTCCTAACAAGAATATAAAGCCAGATAAAAAGATGATGAAATATATGTTTTGGAATATTCCACCCCATACAAAATCAAAAACACCAAATAAAATAGCTAATATAGAGAATAAAGTAAGCACGCCCAAGGAAAAAAATATTCCATGAATTCGTATAAGCTTGTCACTGTTTTCTTGTTTTGCTTGAGCCAGTTGAATAATTGAAGAAATTTTTATCGCTATAACTGGCAAGACGCAGGGCATAAGATTTAATAAAAAACCAGCAAGAAAACCAAGAAGAATTGCAAAGGAAAAGTTGTCTACTTCTAAAGACTTATTGAAATAAACGGGAGTGAAATCAAAGACAATGTCTTGAGGAATTGTATTTGATATAAGATTTGCGTCAAGAACAAAATTTTTATCAACTATAGAACTTATTTCTTTTGAGGCAATATGTAATGTGGAAATTTTTTTTATATTTTGATTTATTTCGTGCTCACTTAAAGTCATTAGAGGATCTGTAGGTATTTGTAAATCAACAGTTTTTTTAATAGGAAGACAATTTACCTCTGAACATAGGAGCAAAGAAAGGTCAAGCTTTAGATCTCTTGCATTATTTGTATTATCTATCTGGTGAATATTTTTATCAAAAACTAAATAATAAATAATAGTATCCTTATAAAGCTGTAATACACTTTTCGTGAGAGGATCAAAGTTTTTTGCAACTTCTTCATAATAGAGCGTGTATGCAATTGTTTTATTAGATTTACTTTCAAAAAGAGTGAAGGAAGTTGGATAGTTTTTATAATTGGGCGCATAGGTATATGTATTGTCAAGAAGCTTGAGCTCAAGCTCTATGACTATCTTTTCTTGCACTTCTTTATCAAGATATGAATAAAATTGATAATCTAAAATAATAGAGGAGTCTTCAAGATTATTTTTCAGAAGATTGGAAGTTTGAGCAAAAAGAATGCTTGGAAATACTATGTAAAGTAGAAGAAAAATGATTTTTTTCATGCAAACCTCTTACCTATAATTGTTATTTTAAATATATTATACCTTTTCCATGAATAAGTAAACTGATTAGATGAGTGAGTAAAATTAAAATTTATAATCAAATAAAATTGTGAAAATTATAACATATCATTCAACAAAATGATAATAAATAGACAGAATAATATAAAGTAAAAGAGAAAGTTCATGGCATTTTTTGTTGTATATAAGACAAAATAGAAATAAAAAACCAAGTAAAATGGGAAGATATTTATTTAAGACTTGACATTTTTTAGATTAGTGATATA
>CAYJFE010000029.1:0-15893 GCA_964369165.1 uncultured Desulfovibrionaceae bacterium
CGGTGAGGAATATAGGGAAAAATATTTTCAATTTGACTTTGCATACCTTGCTCTCGTTTGCTAGAAAAGTATTTCAACCCTTTAAAGCAAAAACTTTAACGAGTTGAAATACTATATAAAATTACTGAACAGAAAGTTTTCTTTTGATATCAGCTGCCAAGGTTTCCACCCATTTATTATAATTAGGGTGAATAGTACCATCAGCCTTTGCATCCATATTCGCACTACTGAGGTATTCGATTTTGAAAGTATTTGAAGTATAAGGAATATTTACTAAAATTTTATGCTTTCCACGCACAAGTATGCTAGCCTTGACATTTGAATCTGTTTTTTCTTCTATTGTCCAACCTCTTGCCACGCAAGCTTCAACAATGGATTTTTGAACTACATTTTCTTCAAGCGAATAGGCGCTAATATCTTCGTAAGGGGTTTGTATAGGCACTGTGACTATGCAGGCAGAGAGTGCAAATGTCAAAACAAGAAGCGTGGCTAAGGTGATTTTACGCATGATTATTCCTTTCTTTTAGGTTAAGTTGAGGTTTATGGGATTTAATAGGATTTTCCTTAGTTGTATGATAAAATAGCCTGGACTATTTATAGCATTTTTTTTCAAGATTTGCAAAATAATCTGTATATTGTTTTTTGGCAAAGCGCATCAATTCTCTATGCGGTAAATCTTTTGAAATAAAGTCAGTAGGATAGATAGGATCTAGAATTGCTATACCTATTTCTTGTGGCGTGAGCATCTTCGCACCTGGCGCAAAAACATCATAAGTATTTTCAAAAATAATGGGCACTAAAGGCACATTTGCTTCAATAGCAAGGCGAAAAGCGCCTGTATAGAAGCGGCCTAAAGAGCCATCACGCGATCTTTTGCCTTCAGGAAAAATCACAAGCGAAGTCGTTTGTAATTTTTCCATACATTTTTGATGAATTTCTTCTGTGTCAACATTTTCCACATTTATATAGCCAGAAGCTCGCATCATTGGCGCAAAGAAAAATAAAATGCGAAAAGGCCAAGATTTCAAGACATAGCAAAAATCACGACGTGGTTGCTTGGCAAAAAGATAAAGATCTAAAAAAGATTGATGATTAGCAATAAATATACATTTTGTTTCGCTTGAAAGATTCACACTTCCTTTGACCTTCACAGGAATTACAGGCGCATTTACAAAGCAAAAAGCCCTTCCATAAAGATAAGAAAACTTGTGAATAGTGAGCGAGGTGATGTGTTTTGGAAATAATTTGTGTAATAAAACCAAAAGATAACAAAGAGGCAACACAAGAAGAGTGAGCGTTAAAGTGGCAAAAATAAAATAGATATTCCCCAAAATCAAAAGAACTTTATTCTTTTGCATCGCCTTCTTGCCCTAGACCTTGTGCTTGTAAATTTTCAAGAAAGTCATAGATATCGCCTAAAGTTTGAATTTCAGCAAGGCCTTTTTTATTTTCTAATTTTGTTTTGAAAGCTTTTTCAATAACAATAATCATATCAACTATATCTAAGCTATCAAGGCCTAAATCATCTCTGATATGCGCTCCTGGCACTAAGGCTTTTTCGTCTAATTCAAATTCTTCAACAAGAGCATTATTCAAAATCTCAACTATTTCTGCGCGTTCCATCTTATCTCCGCTTTTTCCAAATGGTTATATCTATATAATTTTGAAATGCTAATCAAATGAATTAGAGAAGTCAAGCACTAAGTTTATTAAGTGTAATCATTTGTTTTTCTTAGAAATAGAATGCAAGATTAAGAACTTGACTTTTAGTATTATTTTCAGCTAGTCTGCATTATCATCGTGAGTTTTAGGAGAATTGGAAAAAGCAAAACCATGCAAGATACAAACAGAAATCTAGGCAATCGCTTTCAGCATTATTTTTTTATCTATCTTATACGCTTTAAGCTTGTTTTTATTGCAAAATTTTTCTTATATTTTGTAGTCTTATACTATAGCCTCCTGCCTACAATTAGGCAAAGATCCTCTTACTATCTGAAGCGCAGATTTAAAAATTCTAATAAATTTACCCTATGGTGGCATTGCTACAGGCTCTATCTTAGCTTTGCTTCACTGCTTTTAGACAGAATTATTTTTGCCAAAGACGGGGATATCGAAATTGAAAACTCCCAATCTAAGCTCGAAAAAATCTTGCTAGAAAATGTACAAAGCGATACAGGCTTGATTATTCTTTCAGGTCACCTTGGCGCATGGCAATTAGGTTTAGCAAAAATTGATGGCAATTCTCGCCCTATAAGCCTTGTGCAACTCTTGTCAGAAGATTCTAATGATATGCATTATTTTCAGCACTCTAGCTATGACAAAAAGAGTGAAGTAAAAATAATTCCCTCGGCCGAAGGCGTGCAAACTTCATTAAAAATATGCGCAGTATTGCAAAATAAAGAAATTGTCTGCATGATGGGCGATAGAATGGTAAGCAGGGAAGAAAAATATATTGAATGCCAATTTTTAGGCGAGAAAATTGCTTTACCTTTATCCCCCTTTAGTATAGCATCAATCACGCAAGTTCCGATTGTAGTGACATTTAGCGTGCGTGAAAAAAACACGATAAAAGGCGTATGGGCTGAAGTTATAAATGTGCCAAAAGGCATACATAAATCTTCTGAATTATTAATGCCTTATGTCCAAAGATATGTGGCAGCCTTAGAATATATGACAGAGCATTATCCTTATCAATTCTATAATTTCTATAATATGTGGGAAAAAAAATGACAGTAGAACAGTATTGCGAAGAATTAAAACAAGCTATTATTGCAGACTTAAATCTTGAAGATATAAGCCTTGAAGATATCACAAATGACACCTTGCTCTTTAGCCCTGAGGGTCTTGGCCTTGACTCATTAGATGCGGTTGAGCTTGTTGTAGTGGTTGCAAAGAGATTTCAAGTGGAAATCACAAGCCCTGATGAAGCTATTGCGGCCTTTCAATCCGTCAAAACACTTGCTCAATATATTATGGAACATAAATAATGAAGCCTATTGCCATCACGGCTTATTCTGCTCTTTGCGCTGCAGGAGAAGAAATTCAAGACATTTGGAGTGCTCTCTTACTTGGCAAAAGAAATCTCAAAGAGCCGCATACACTTCATTCAAATGCCCTTCCCTACCCTTTCTTGGGTGTTGAAGCCCTGATGCACACAAGAAAAGATTCAGCGCTTGACACTTTCTTTCTTGTTGATAAAGCCATTGAAAAAGTTCTTAAACAAGCAAATATCAATAAAAATGCGCGTATAGGCGTGGTTTTAGGAACTACTGCCGGCTCTGCCCTACACTTTATAAATGCCTATGCAAAAAATGGCTATGCAAAGACACATACAAATGAAGATTGTGCAAAAATAGATGAAGCTAAACATATAGAAATAAAAGATATACATGATGAAGACGATTATTTCAGAGCTAATCTTGCCTTAGAAATTTCAAAGAAATATGCCTTTAATGGCCCTGCGATCACGCTCGCAAATGCCTGTACTTCTGGCGCTGATGCTCTTGGCATAGGTATGGAACTTTTATTATCAGACACTTGCGATTATGTGATTTGCGGCGGCGCTGACGCTCTTAGCCTTGTTCCACACACGGGCTTTGCTCGTCTTATGGTGTATGATAATGAGCCTTGCAGACCTTTTGATAATTCACGCAAGGGGCTGAATCTTGGCGAAGCATCGGCAATATGCCTGCTTGAAAATAGTACTCACGCAAAGAAAAGAAATGCCACAATTCATGGCTTTATTACAGGCTACGGAAGTGGATCAGACGCGCATCATTTCACTGCGCCACAGCCAGAAGGTAGAGGACTTTACCACGCTGTAAATCAGGCTTTGGAGCAATCAAATATTTCAAAAGAAGATCTAGCCTTTATCAATGCGCATGGAACTGGCACAAAGGAAAATGATTTAGTGGAAGGCAGATTTTTCAAGAAATATTTTGAGTCAACCCCTGTATGGGCTTCAAAACCGATTACAGGCCATACACTTGGCGCAGCAGGAGCTCTTGAAGCCATTTTTGCATTACTCGCCCTCAATAACAAGATTGTTCCGCAATCTTTCGGCTTTAGTGAGCCAGATGTGCAGACTCTCCTCACTCCTACTACTGCAAATTGCGCTCTAGAAAAGAAATACGCACTCTCGACTTCGCTTGGCTTTGGCGGCGGAAACGCAGCTGTAATTGTGTCAAATAATTTTTCTTTACTTGATTGATTTCATTTAGAATAACAAAGGTTTATATATGATCTCTGCATCAATACTTGGCTATGGCATTCATCATTCTTTGGGCACTGACGAAAGTTTTTTTTCAGCCTATAAAGATTTTCAAAATAATGGCTTTACTGCACCTGAGAATCTTGACTTAGACTGTTCTAGCCTTGCCACACTTTTACCCAATGTGCCATTAAGACGTATCCCAAAATACGCTAAAATGGGGCTTATTGCCGCCATAAACACTTTGAAAATGGCTGATATAACTATTCAAAACGATGAAAATAAAGAAAGTGCTACACTTATTTCGCCGCAACAAATAGGCCTTGTCATTGCTTCTGCCTATTCTGGCACAAAGATGAATTTTGATTTTATGGATTCGATACTTGAAAATGGCCCACATCTTTCTTCGCCAACTGCTTTTTCCCACGCTGTCAACAATATGGGTGCAGGACTTTTGAGTTTACTTTTGAATATTCAAGGTGGTTGCCAAACTGTGAGCCAATTCGATCTTTCCTTTGCTGGCGCATTGCAGACAGCGCTTTTGCTTATCAATTCAGGAAGAAATGATTATGTGCTTCTCGGCGTGATTGATGAAAATGACAAACGCTTTGAAGCCACTTGTGGCAAGCATTTAACAAATGGAAATGCCCCACTTACAGAAGGCGCAATCTTCTTTTTATTAGGAAAAACACAAGAAAATAAGATAAATCTTTCTCTTTCTTGGCAAAAAGAAATACAAAAAGAAAATTTGTCACAAGACAATTATATTTCAGGAATGAATTCTCCTCTATCAACTAATATTTTACCCCAAAATGCACAATTTATCAACAATGCCGCTTTTTATGGAATAAATCCATTTCATCAAGCATTAGATACTCTTCTCGCTGTTCACCAACAAGAAAATGCTTCAATCTTAGCTGATTTATGCCAAGAAGAAAACTTTCATCAATGCGCACATATACTATGCAGGAGTTAGTATGAATCCTTTAGATATTTCTTCAATTCCCCCACTTGATACAGAAGCCTTTGCCGCTATTTTCCAATCAATAGCCCGTTTTGAAAAAGCAAAAAATACTGCTCTACCACTCTCTTATCTCCCTATAGAAGAATTTTTACAAAAAACATGGGCAAACTATAATTTCACAGAAGAAGAACAAGCCAACGCATTAAAATCTTTTGAAAAAATGTTCAATGTAGAACTTGAAAAGCCAAAAGCGAGTGATGCCTTTTCTAAAATTATTGAAGAAGCTTTTGTAAAATGGCAAAATTCTGAGCAGACAGTCACTTTTTTCACATCAGGTTCTACTGGTATACCAAAACCTTGCGTGCACCATGAATCGCACTTACGCCAAGAACTTATAGGCATTGTGCCCAATTATAGCCAGACCAAAAGAGCGATTGTCAGCGTACCTTTACATCATCTGTATGGCTTCACTTTCGGGCTTTTATTGCCACGCGCCCTGCAAGTGCCTGTAGCGTATGAAGTGCCTTTCCCAGCTTCAATAAAGAAAAGTTTGCAAGAATACGATCTTTTAGTGGCAACCCCACTTTTGCATGATCATCTTTCTAATATAGAAGAACTTTCAGGTGAAAATATCTATTGCGTTTCGGGTTCTGCCGCATTGGCTGAAGGCACTTTTTTGCGTATGATTGATAGGGGCTTTCACTTTTTCGAGCATTTTGGCTCTTCTGAGCTAGGTGTTATGTGCTTTAGAGACCACCCTGACAAGCCTTTTACTTTGTTGCCACAATTTGTTTCTAAAAATGCTGACGGATCCCTTATTCGCTTACTTCCTGATAATACTGAACTTCTTTGCCCTGTGCAAGACACTATTGATTGGATTGATGAAAGACATTTTCGCCCAAAAGGCCGCAAAGATTTTGCTGTGCAAGTAGGAAGCACAAATGTATTTCCTTCTCATGTGAAGAAAATTCTTGAGTCACACCCTCATATCGCCCAATGCCTTGTGCGCCTTATGCGTCCTGAAGAAGGCAATAGATTAAAGGCATTTATTGTGCCTACTTCTGATTGCGATATAAAGGAATTAAAGAAAGATTTAAAACAGTTTATGTTTGAAAAATTATCTGCGGCAGAAAGGCCTGCTAGCCTTACTTTTGGCGAGACTTTGCCGAAAAACCTTATAGATAAGCCCACTGACTGGTAAATTTCGCTGAAATTTTATGCTTATAGTCTTTTAGATAAAAAATACCGAAAATTTGCACTCTTCGGTATTTTTTATTTCTATATCACTTCATCATTTATTTAAATGAATGTGTATACGATTAATCTTTAAAAGTATATTGAATGGGAACATTCACCTTCAAAATTTTATTTGGGGCTGCAACTTTTAAAGATATAAGCTTTTCAGCTAATTTTTTGCTGGCATTATCTAAGGTAGAATTCCCCATTGCTTTTGCAAGACTTGCCGCTGAAATTCTGCCACTGGCATCAACATTTACTGTAATATAGTTTATTCCTTCTATGCCTCTTTTTTGAGCAGCTCTTGGGTATACTTTATATTTATTTACTAAGTACAAAAGCTCTGCCAAAACTTGATCGCCAGAAGCACCGCCACTTCCTTCTGAAACAGCACCTTGTTGCTCTTGTTCAGCCACAGGAGCTTCTTTTGGAGCTTCTTGAGGTTTTGCCGCTGGCTTTGGCGGTGGTTTTGGCTTAGGTTTTGGAGGTTCTGGTTTCGGTTCAACTTTTGGTGGTTCAATAACAGGCTTTTTAACTTCAAGCATATAAATAAAGTCTGTGTCATTATCAAATAATATTTCAAACTTTTTCTTTTTTGGCGGTTCGTGAATTATGATTTCCTCTGGCAATCTAAACAATTGCGCTACTTGAGGCATTTCAATAATTACTTCAACACCAGCAAGCAAAATCAAGAACAAAGCCCCCCCAATAGTGAGTCCACTTAATAAGCGACTACTATTGAGAGTTGAGCCTCCAAAAGCATGGGGATTATTCGCTTTCAGTGCTGATGACAAAAGAGCCTCCTTCCCTTGCTTTGGCCTTATCAATTACTTGAATAAAGGAATCAAAAGGAGCTTTTTTATCGACATGAAGATTGATTCTTGTTGTGGGGTGATCAGCTAAAAGAGCCTCAAATTGCCCTTGGCTTAGGCTTATATCCTTATAGAATATTCCACCTGTTTCAGTGATAGCAATGACAATTTCTTCTTGTTTTTCTAGCTCTTCTGTTTCTTGCGCTGTTGGCAGGAGTATATCGACAACAGGTTTTGAGAAAGTAGTTGTCATAATAAAGAAAACCAAAAGCATAAAGACAACGTCAATAAGCGGGGTAATATCAACTCCTGCATCATCGTCTAATAAGTCATTCATAATACAACTCCTAAGCTTTCATATGTTCGCCACATTCTTCATTGATGCGAAGACTGTATGTAACGGCTCTATTTTGGTATCTTTTGAACTTGAGCAAAAGGTAGTAGTAGACAATAAGAGTTGGTACAGCAACAGACAAACCAAGGATAGTAGTAAGAAGTGCTGACCAAATACCTGAAGCAAGTTCAGCAGGATCTGGTGAGGCTGATTCAGCAATAGCTTGGAAAACGTCCACCATACCCAAAACAGTACCGAGCAGACCAAGCAAAGGTGAAATAACACTTATAAGGCGAATATAGGATAAATCTTGCACAACCATTTCCAAATTACGTTGGAAGATAAATGCCACCTCAATGCGAAGTGCTGTAGGATCTTTAATTTTGAGTGATGTAATTTCTTTAATAAGCTGAATAAGTGGATTTTTTGATTCTATTTCGGCATCAAGCATAGTGCATTCATCGTCGTATTTCCTGAATTTTCTTCTAAACTGCATCCAAACAAAGGTAAGATAATAGAAGTTTTTCAAAGCCAAATATGTAGCAACAAAAACAAGAACCACAATCGCCGTTCCAGCTGGCCCAATCATGGCATAGATAAGTTCAAAATTTTCTCTTGATAAAAATTCTGGTGCTTTTTCTATTTCTTTTGTGATGTTTTTAATCTTGCTTAATTTTTCAATATTTTCGCGTGTAGCTAATTTATTACTTGCAAAATAAGAATGTTCTTCTTTTACCACAATTTCATTAAAGAAAGTCATAATACTTAATGGCACAAAAACAAAGTTTTCTATAATTTCAGCTGGAGCATTCAAACTTACATTTTTATCTTTATAAGATTTTGCTTCATCAAGAATAAAGGTAGTTGGCGCAGGCAGATTAGCTTTCGCTTCCCTTTGTTCAATAATAGGTTGATAGACAGTATGTGATAATAAACCAGCTTGTGCGTCTTTATCTAGATCAATAACAAGAGTATATACTTCTTTATTAAATGCAAATTCAAGCATTTCTTTTGCTGTTTCTGGCTGTGCTGGCGCATTAGCTGGAGCTGCTGCTGTTGTTTCAGCACTAGGATCGGTATTTGCTTGATCTTCAGTAGTTGCTGGAGCAGGTGCGGCTTCTATTTTTTTTGAAGTATCATAAAGATGAGTAAAAGTAAGGCTAAGAATATCATCTTTTAAAGTTACAAGAAGGTTTGGTTCGTAAAGTTCTGTCAATTCAAGAACATCAAGCATCAATTCTTGATTTTCAGTTATAAAATAAGGAGTTTTCAATGCATAAGTAAATGAACGAACATCGCCTTGCTCAGCTTGTGAATTTCCTCTTTCATCTTGACCTTGATGACCTCTTCTGTCATCTTGGCCTTGTGGGGCTCTTCTGTCATCTTGACCTTGATGACACCTTCTATCACCTTGCCCTCTTCTTGCTTCTTCAGCTTCACGGGCTTGTCTTTCATATTCTCTCGTAAAGTCACGCGATGTTATTTTTACATCACCCTTAGGTCCTTCGAGAGGAAAATCAAAGGTGGATTTGAAAAAGTCATTTCTATCAATTGATTCTTGAGAAAGGTCTTTAAGTGCTTCAGAGGTAAGACTTTGCGCCACTTGATTTGTGGTGGGCTGATTACTTGGCATAGCTGAATTTGGATTTTCAAGACCTTCATTTGCAAAAGAATTTGCGGCAAATACCAAAGAAAAAAGTGCTGCTGCACCGTATTGATATAAGCTCTTCACTTGTTGTTTACTCACAATACTATCCCTGCTGTCGGCAACAAACTAATAACAGGCTTATTCAACAGCCAATAATGTATGTTTATTGCATTTAAAAGTTAATAAAACTCTCTCAAAGTTTAGAATTACGAAATATATTTCATTATTCTAACTTTATTATTTAAAACATTCTTTTTTCTACTATCTAAAGTTTAATTTGTCAAGGAAATGCTTGCATAAATTAATTTTTAATTCAACAGAAAAACTCCTTACAGACAAGCCATAAGGAGTATTTCTATTTTTTTAGGAGGAGATTTTTTTAGAATTTCACACTGAAACCAGCGCGTACTTCAAATGGATCTACTGAACCATCATTAGAGCTGTCTCTCTTTGTTTTTAAGAGATTATAAAATGCTAAAGTTCCTGTATATTTATCTTGCCAAGTTTTGCTGAATGCTAAGTTAACATTATAGTAATCATAAACATATGGGTTACCACGAGCATCATGTGTATCTCCGCCACTCATACCACCGGTGTAGGTTGTGAAATCGTCTTTGTATACACCCCAAATATTAGCAGTGAAATCCCAATCAGGATTATGGTATTTAAGACCAAGTGAATAGTTGTTTGTTGCATAGTAAGCAGCACGTTGTTTATTACTAATGTCGTAGTTATCAATCCACTCATAACCAAGAGACAATGTGAAGTTTTCAAGGAATTTGATATCTAATGCTGTTTCAATACCTTGAAGGCGTGATTTATCTAAGTTGATATAGCTTGAAACTGTTCCACCAAGAGCATTTACACCAGTTTGTTCAGAACCGATTTGATCTTTAAATTCTGAACGGTAGTAACCAATAGAACCTTTTACGTTTTTCCATTCACCTTCGTAGCGAAGTTCCCAGCCAAAGCCATGTTCAGGTTTAATGTTAGGGTTACCATAAACTTCTGCGTTGCCGCCACGTGATTCATAACCATAGGCTTGAACAAGGCTTGGGGCAACATATGAAGTACCTACGTTTGCTTTAAAGCGATGGCCTGGCATAAATTCGTATGTAGCACCAAGTTGATAGGTCAATTGACCGCCGAATTGGCTGTCATGATCGTAACGAAGCCCTGGCACAAAGAATAATTTTTCATCAAAAAGTGAAATTTCATCTTGAACATAAAAACCTACTCTGTCGATATTTGCATAACCGCCAACTGAGTGCCACATATGCTCATGAGAGTAGTCATAACCAAATGTAAGAGTATTATAATCGTTTATAAACCAAGTGTCTTTACCTTCAGAACCGTAGTTTGTGAAAGTGTATGTTTTTGAAGTGGTCACAGATGGTTTATGCTTTGATTGACTGTAAGTTGCAGCCAAGCTAAACATATGATTTTCTGTCTGTCCTTGATAATCCAAGGCGCCATCTACATTAATTCTTTGAGAAGTGCTTGATGTTCCATCATTGCTGTCTGTTCGGTAGTCTCTTTTCATATAACCACCTGATAGCACGATGTTATGATCATCATTGAAATGATATCTGATATCAGTGTTGAGGTTTAATGTATCACCTTCGTCAGTTTGTTTCCAACCATCAGTATAAGTTGCGGTAACTTCTTCTTCTCTGATAGGGAAGTTTTGCTTGAATTGTGCGTTAATAAGAGCATCCCAATTTCCTAAACGACCTGTGCTGTATGTAATGCCTGTTAATACGCCAGCATTACCACCTACAACAGAAAGTACGCCACCTTCTTGAGCAGCTTTTTTTGTGATGATGTTAATAACACCAGCAGTTGCGTTTGCACCATACATAACACCGGCTTGACCACGAATAATTTCAACTCTTTCTATGTTTGAAACGCCAATTGAAGAAAGAATAAAACCAATACCATCATGGTTTGATTCAAGTCTTGCAGGTTTTCTGCCATCAATCAAAATAAGAGTATCAGAAAAACTTGCACCCCTGATACTCACAGAACCTTTTTGGTTTGAAATGTTGATATTTGCTGCTTCAGATAAAACATCATACATATCTGTTGCTGCCATTTCTTCAATTTGTTCAGCAGTTATAACTTCCATTGCTTGCGGAACATCTTCAATCATCTGTTCTGTTCTTGTTGCTGAAATAACAACTGTGCCTGTTTCTAATTCAGACACTTCTTGCGCCTGAGCTGGCGCTGAAAATGCAAGTTGTGCCATCACGGCAAAACCCATTAATTTCACAGATTTTATTATCATAAAATACCCTAAATAAAATAAAAATTTAAAAAATATTTGGAACAATTCCAACTAATCCCCAATAAAACACAAACTAACTTTATTTAAATTAAAATTGATAGTAAAAATTAATTTTGTTTGATTATTCGAACTTTAGAAACAAAAAAGAAAGCACATAAATGCTGATTATTGCAATACTAAAATCGTTTTCAAAAAAATAAAGTTTTATCGCACGAACATTATTATAAGAAAAAAATCATACTGTCAAGTTTTTTTTACGCTTAATTTTAAATTATTTTCCTTCTCTATTTTGCGCTACTCAAACTAAGTTAAACACGAAAAAAACTCAGCCCCTTATTCAAAAATAGAACAAAAAGCTGAGTATTTGCTAATAAAATAATTGGACAAGATTCCAATTATAAGACGCAATTAAAAAGACTGTTGATTGAAGGAAAATTATACTTTATAGATTGCAGAAAGAATAAGAATGACACTGCCTGAAATTTTAATATATTTTAAATATTGAGGCGCATCTCTTTTAAATTCTTTGTTCGCAAGCCCTACTATTGAAGCAAAGCCAAATACAGGAACAAGAGAGTTCACAATGCCAAACAAAGCAAGCAAAAGCATAGCTAAGGGCGGTGACATAGTGCTTGCGTATCCTAAAGCCGTAAGAAGCGGGGCGCAAGGAATAGTGGAATAAAGCGCTCCTGTACCAAAATAAAAGCCCTTATTCACCTTGCTAGCTAAGTTTCTAGGTTCATCTTCTTTTGCTTCTTCGTACAAGCTAGAATATGTGGGTATATTGATACTAGTGTTTGCACTGCCTGCACAAGTTTTACAGCTTGCACACTTATCTTTTCTAAGCACACTATATAAAAGCCAAAGTGCAAAAGTAATGGTAAGAGTGCGCACAATCCAAATAGTGCTTTCTGGATAGATAGATTCCACATAAGAAAGGACAGCCGATCCAAATAGAGAAGCTAAAAGCCCCATAAATGAAAGCGAGAGCACTTTGCCAATGGAAAACAAGAGCATAGCTTGCCTACTTTTTTTAATATCTTGCCCTTCTGCCAAAAGTGAGCCAAGAATAAAAGGAGTTGTCACCGTACCACAGCCAAAACTACAGCCAAAACCAAGCGCAATTATACTTGAAAAAATCATTAAAGTTGTCATTTATTTTCTCTTAATCTGCTTCTTTTAATCTATGCGATTCTTCTTCATTTGCTTGCTCTATAGCAATTAATGCTGCACCGATAGCACCATTAAATTGCGGATGAATAGCAGGAAAAACATCGCACATCAAAGCATCTTCAATGGCAAGACGAAGGCCATCATTCAAAGCACCACCGCCTGTCATAAGAATTTTGCCATCACCCTTATATTTTCTTGCAAGTTTTGCAATTCTATTTGCCATGGAAATATGCATTCCGCAAAGTATGTCTGCCCTGCTCTTCTTTTGTGCAATAAGAGAAATGATTTCAGTTTGCGCAAAAACTACGCAAGTGGAATTTATCTGGCAAGGGGTTTTACTTTCTGCTGAATGCGCGGCAACTTTATCAATAGTAGTTTCCAAAACTCCGGCAATAACTTCAATAAATTTTCCTGTTCCAGCGGCACATTTATCATTCATAATAAAGTTTTTCACACCACCGTTCACATCAAGAGCAATAATTTTACTGTCTTGTCCGCCTATATCAATAATCAAAGCAGGCTGAATACCTTCAGGCGCAGTAAGTTTTACGCCTGTAGCGTGAGCTGTAATTTCTGAAATAGTGTCGTCTGCCAAAGCAATTGTTCTTCTGCTATAGCCAGTTGCTGTGATAAATGCAATATCTTCGCGTGTGATTTTAGCCTCATTGATTAAAAAATCAAGCATAGCTTCGGCTGTTTTGTCATTATCAATACCTGTAGGCATAACCTTTACGGCAACTACTTTATCCTCACTAATAAGAGCAGCTTTAATGTAGGTGGAACCACCATCAAAACCTATATAATATTTAGCTTTATTTTCACTCATTTTATTTCTCACTTGTTCTTTCAAGTTTTCTCTTTTGTTCAATCATCTCAACAAAAGCTTCAAATCGAATTTTTACTTGTTCAACATCTTCTGCGCTAAAGTCTGTTTCAACTCGAAGCAAGGGGATATTTTCTCTTTCAGCAAATTCTTCCATGGCAATCAATTCAAAATCATAAGGCACACAACCACGCAAGACATGATAGATAATGCCCTCGGCCTTTGAATTATCATAACGTGTTTTTAAGCTACAAAGCCTGTCATCTAAACTATCAAAAACAGGGCAAGTGCATGCCGCAACATAACGCGCGGCCAATGCTCTAATAATTCCCATAGAGCTATCATCATTTGGCACAACAGGATCATACATCAATCGGCCTGAAAGGCATGATTCATCACCTACAATCTGCGCACCTAATTCTTCAAGCAAAAGTGGTACTTTATAATTCGGAAAGCTTATAGGCGAACCAGCAATAAAAACTCGTGGTCTTTGTCTTTTAGGAATTTTAGGATTTTTTTCTCTTTCTTCAATAATTTGAAGAAGTTTCTTTGCTTCCTCTTTCCAAATGCTTGGCTTTGTATAAATAAAGCTATTCATCACAAACATAAGCTCAGAGCCTTTAATTTGTGGATTTTTCGCTTGCAGTTTTTCTTGTAAAAGATAGGCTTGCTTTTGCGCTTCATTGATTTCCACACAAGCTTGCTTAAGCTTTTTATTTGAAAGCTTCACTCCTGTGTGATATTCCAAAGTTTTTACAAGTGCTTGGAAAGTGGCAATTGTTTTTTCAAAAGCCGCATGATCTTTTGACATACTGATAGGCACAGGAATAATAGGCAAAAATTGAGAAAGCACTTCAGCACTTTTTCTTTTACCATCGCAAGTCATCGGCATAATTGCAGTTTCACATTGATTATACATAGGCAATACTTGCATAGCATGAAAACCAACTGAAGCCTTCACCACGGGGCAAGCATCACGAGGGATAAATTCTTCGCCAAGATAGGCAGGAATTTGATGCCCTGCGCACAATCTAAGCGGAAGATAGCCAAGAGCATGAATAATTTCATCAGGAATCATCACGCAATAACTGCCTATATATTTATTCTCATTTCCTTCAAAAGAACAAAAAGCATCTTGGTATACTTTTTTGAAAAAAGCGAAATCATTATCAGGTGCAATATTTTCAATGGCAACATTTGCTAGCCTTTGTATATTGCGTATATATCTGTCTTTAGTTCTTTGTTCCATCACGCTTTTGTATACCTTTTTGATTCAATAATTTTTTTACCTAAAAATTCATAACGCAATGCGCCTTTTTCAGGGCAAACCTCAATACACTTCATACAGAAAATGCAGTCAGGATGTGTAATATCTTCATTCTTTCTATCTTCATATACTTCTTGAATACCCATAGGACACGCTTCTGAACAAGCTCTACAGTGCGTGCAAGCATTGCCGCATTTTTTCATGCGACTGCCACTTTTTTTGTTAGTCAAGCCAACTAATGCACCTATAGGACAGAACTTACAAAAAGCTTTGTCATTAATAAAACTCAAAGTTATTAATACAGTTGCCCATAGAATACCAGGTGTATTATCATAAGAAACCCAAGCTGTAGGAAGTGCTGTTATATAAGGGATTGGGCATAAATCGCAAGGATCATAGAAGAAAAGATAAAAAACTACATACCATTTCAAAAGAGCAATGACTGGTGCAAGCTTAGGTGAAAAGCGAACTTCTGCAATTTTCAATTTCTTTCGCACAAGTGTGAGAACATCTTGAATAAATGCCACTGGGCATACATAACCACACCATAAACGCCCAAACAAAAAGGCAAGAAAAACGGTAAAGGCTATGCTCAGCATTCCTGTCAGAGTAAATAATCCTGTAAGTTTGATAATGGAAAGACAAGAAGCCCTTGTTATGCCGCCGCCAACATATTCACAGTCGACTATAGGCAGAATCAGGTGGCGATATGTGCCTAACCAATAGCCCCCAAAACTAAGAAAGAGAAAGAAGGCAAAAATAATTAAAAGTCTTATGCGTGTAATCTTAGTATTATTCATTCAACTTGCCTTTTGTGGATAATATTGGAAGTGGTGGCACGCTATCGACCATAAATCTTCTATAGGCTAAAAAGATAATGGTACAGCAAATGGCTGACATGGCAAGAAGCTGCATGATAATTACAAAGGCTGTCACGGGATCATAACTTGTTTTTCTGCCGCCTTTATTGGTGGCTTGTTGTACTTGCTGTTGTTGTTGACCTTGTTGACCTTGCACTTGACCCTGCTGGCCTTGTCTATCGCCTTGTTGACTTTGTCTGTCGCCTTGTTGAGCTTGTTGACCCTGCTGGCCTTGCTGAGCCTGTTGCTGTGCTGCTCTAGCCTTCATACGTTCAGCAT
>CAYJFE010000029.1:15993-28197 GCA_964369165.1 uncultured Desulfovibrionaceae bacterium
TGCTGGCCTTGCTGAGCCTGTTGCTGTGCTGCTCTAGCCTTCATACGTTCAGCATAAAGTTTATTTTGTTCAGCATACATAAAAGTAATAAAGTCTTCGGCAATAGTAGGAAGAGTAATTTGGTCACGCCTTATCATAGAATTAAGTGTTCTTGTTGAATACATAAAAATCACAACAAAAAGTATACTATAGATAATCGTAACTCTCCATTTTTTATTTGTCCATAAACTCTGTATAAAGTTCAATATTTGTGTTAAAACGCCTACTATATACATAAAAATCTCCTTATATTATTACTTATAAAGCTTTAGATTTTAACATTTCATAAAAAGCTTCAATCCTAATTTTGATCTGCTCATTATCAGAATTGGTATAATCTGTTTCCACACACAAAAAAGGAATAGAATGCTTAATAGCAATTTTTTCAATCTGTTCGGCTTCATAGGCTTCTGCCATCTGCCCTTTTAAAAGATAATAAACAATTCCCTTTGGCTTATTTAAAACTTCAAGTTCATCAATATCTAAAAGAGTACGTGCTGTAAGGCTTTTTTTGTATTGATATTTAAAACATTCTTTTAATAAGAAAAAGGAAGTCAATTTCAATGGAATCTCTTGAAAGTCTGGTAAAGCAAGACATTGATTATCAAAGTGACTGATACCTATTTCGCTGAAAATTTTATACATTTTGCTCGTAGGGAAACGAAGTGGCGAGCCCATAAGCATAAGAGTAGAAACTTGCGGTTTTGCTTCAATGCTTTGTAAATATTTTTCCATATTTTCACACCAAAGATCTTTTCTTTCGTCAAGATAGAGAGTATGCAAGAAAAAATCTTGCACAAAGGTAGGAATTGTTTTCCATTCTTTTGTGTGCGTGAGGGCATAGGCTTGTTTATAACCCTTCAACTCTCGCTTGAGCTTCCTATAGCTTAGGCGTGTATTACTGATTTTGCTTATGCCATGCAATACTTTCATCTGCCTAAAAATATAATTCATTGGCATAGAAGAAAGCAGATAAGAGGGAGGTTCAGCCTTAATAATTGTTTTACCCAATTTTTCTACATGATGAATAACTTTTTTATAACTATCATTTGAAGCTGAAATAATAATCGCATCAAGAGAATTTAATATATTTAAATCTTCATTAAACAAAAAACCCATGGTGGATTTTGCCACTGGATCACTTATTTGTGGAAAAAGATGACTAGCATCTTCACCTAAATAAAAACTGCCGCCATTCAATAAAACAGGTTTTAAACCATAGGCTCTAGCGTAAAGGCAATAAAACTCATCGCCTATAATGCCTATGCTTTTTTGTTTATTTGTTCCTTTCGTATTTTCAAGACATAAATCTGTAAAATAGTTAGGAATTTCAGTTATTTTATTCAGCTGTTTTATAAAATCATCAAGCTCTTCACTATAACCCATCTTAAACTCCAATAAAAGCCTCTAATTCTATCTTTATTCTAAAAACTAGATAAAGTTAGATAAATGAAACAAACTTCTAACATCATTCCTAAAACATAGCAAGCTTTTTCTTTTGCTTAAAAAATCAACCTGATAGCTATAGATATTCTTTCATAAAAAAAACTACCTAAACATTCAAAAGTCTGTTTAGGTAGTTCACATATAGTTTAGTGTTCCAATTTATCATAATGTATCAATGGGCATTAATACGAATTTCTGTCCTTATATTGTTCCATCAAAAGAAGTGGGATAAAAATATAAATACCAAAAATTACAATTGAAATGCATTGAAGATAGAAAGAAGTGAGATTTTGCTGTCTTTGGCCTTTGAATTTGAAAAAGTTTATAATTGCAAGTGCTAAGCCAAGTAAAATCCCATAAAAGACATAGAAGGGACTAAGCTCAACTTGCAAACTTCCTTTTGAGATATGAAAATCTTCAAAATCAATTCTAAATGGGAAAAGCACATTTGCAATATCTGAAATAAGAGTTGTTTTGCTTTGACTCATTTGATGCGAATAATTATGGATTGAAACAAGTTCATCTCCAAGGTTTTGCGCATTATTAAAGGCTTCAGCATAGATATTCACACTGTCTGAATAAACGGCAGTGATAAAAAGCGGATCCATAATAAGCTTGAAATCCATCTTTGAGGGGACAAAATGAGGTGTAGGAATATGCGTAAGCTTGAAATTATCTTGATGCATAAGGTACATACGCCCTTTTGTGTCAAGTAAAAGCCCAAGATATTTTCTATCTTTAGCTTCAGCGAGCATAATCTTTTGCGGAATAATATCTTCTTCAAAAGCAACAATTTGCACTTTTGGCACATCATTTTCACGCAAGAGATGATAGCTTTTTCCCTTTGCATCAAGAATAAAGACACCAGCTTCATAAGGCTTGAAAGTATTGAAATTGCCCCAAAGCCCTTGTGCTGGGAAAGTGAAGCCTTTATCAAGAATAGCTTTTGTATATTCTTCTGTTCTTTCTGGATCGACTTGATTTAAATCGCTGTCTACCATTTCTAATTGCGAGCTGCTTAGTCTAATCCTATCAACTGGCAAAACAAGGGCCACCTGCCCAGGATTTGCCTCTAAAAGAGGATAAATTTTTTCTTGATACATATTGTCATCAAGTAAATAAGCCGGCATTTCAAAAACTCTACGTTCTTTTTCAATGCTCGCTCTATCAAAACTTTTGCCGTGAAGTTCTAAAGGTAAAAGGCCGCGCATTTCCATATTTCTAAAATAGATAAACGGAATTTTTGCTTCAAAATCATTTCTTGTGAAGTATTCACCCTTTTCATTTTTATACACAACGTCAGAATGATGATTTTCAGATTTTGCTTCTGCTTCCAAATCTCTTGAAAGCAATTGCTCTGTATAAATCATGCTATTTTCGACGGGGCTATAGAACATATGCGTTTTTGCAACAGTTTTTGTGAAAAGCAAATCATAAAACATAGGCAAAGCCCATGAAAAAAAGCATATGCTCATCACATACATACATAAAGAGGCTAGACGAATTTTCATATTATGCCACCCACCTATTTCTGTAATCATCAGCTGAAAGTGCTATAGAATAAAACATACAAGGAATTAATAGAATAAAGAAAGGCAAGATATTAATATAAAATCCAGTACTTGTATATAAATATAAAGGAATGCACAAACCAAGGCATACTACAGCAGCTAATAAGCGTCTTTTTGCTTGCGGCTCAAGTAAGACAAATGCTCCGCCAAGATAGCCATAAATGCCGGCTATAAACCAAGGTAAGGTGGAAATCATTGCTGAAATGCCCACTTCTTTTGTATAATAATGTATCATAGAAAGATACAAGATAAGAGCATCACAAAAAAATAATACTGTGAGGAAAAATGCCCCAAAAAGAGTGTGTAACAAGACTATCATAGCTGAATCATAGGGAGCATGAAGAGCAATTCTTATTCTGCCGTCACGCATTTCTTGCAAAAATTGATAGATGCAAAAAATCAAAGCAGAAATAAGAGGGATAAACATAAGATTATCATAAGGAGTTTGCCCAAGATTTATAGTACGATACCACACAACTTCTGAGTGATCTTGCATAAATAAACGGCGAAGTGAAATAAAATTCCAAGCCATAAAGATCATATTTGCCACAAAAATAGCAATCATCATCTTTGTAGTTTTTATGCTTTCTTTATAAAAAATAGCGTATAAAGCAGAGCCAAATCGCATATCAATACCTCCCCGTAAAGCCGATAAAAGCATCTTCCATATTCAATTCTATTTCTTCTAAACCTAAAGAGGCAAGCTCTGCTTTTGCAATCTGGCTATCTCTTGTTTGGCTATCAGCATAGAAAAAGAGTTCAGCAAAATCTTTGTGCCATTCCACATTGGTCAAGATAGTGTCTGGAATTTCTTTTAAAGCATTTCCTAACACACTCACATCTTGAGGTTTTTGCACTCTAAAGCAAGTAAAGTTTTGTTTAAATTCTGAGAGTGAAGTTTGGTGAGCTAATTTATCACGACGCATAAAAACTGCATCGTCAACAAAGCGTTCCATATCTTGAATAACGTGTGAAGTAATTACTATAGTGTGCTCGCCATCACGCAAATGCTCACACAAATAATCCACAAATAAACGGCGATAGCCAGCGTCAAGCCCCATAGAATAATCATCAAGAATAAGCAATTCAGGATCTTGAGCAAGCGTGAGCCCAAGCACAACCTGAGAGCGCTGCCCTTCACTCATATGCGCTATAAGATGATTTTTTGGTAAGCCCAAAAGGTCTACAAGATTATAAAATCTTTCAGGTTTCCATTTTGGATAGAATTGACGTGTGTAACGCTCAACTTGCTCAATGCTAAAAAATTGGTAGGCCAAATGCTTTTCAAATAAAAGCCCTACTCTAGCTCTTGTTTCAGGTCGAATAGCATAAGCTAAGTCATTGAAAATTCTGCATTGTCCGCTATTTGGACGCATAAAGCCCATAAGAATTTGGATAAGTGTGGTTTTGCCTACACCATTCTTCCCTAAAAGAGCACAAATTCGCCCTTTAGGAATGGACAAGGAAAGGCCATTATATAATTCGCGCTTTCCTTTGCCATAATTATGCCTTAAATTTTCGATTACAATAGGACATTCTTGCATAATTATACTCTAACGAACAATGCTTTCGCCTGGAATTTCAACTGAATGCCCAGCACCACCATTAAAAAGTACAGTAAAATCACGCTCAGGACGAGGCAAAACAACTTCACTGTCAGAGTTTAATTGCGCTTCTTGCAAGATATTGCCAGAGCTGTCTTTTACAACAATTTTAATGCCTGTAGCTGAAGATCCGTCAGAAAATCCGCCTTGGCAAGTGAAAGTTCCATCGGCATTGTCAAAGCAATTCAATAAAGCACTGTGCGCATAGGCTGATGATTGTGCGCCTG
This sequence comes from uncultured Desulfovibrionaceae bacterium, assembly GCA_964369165.1. GTDB lineage: Bacteria > Desulfobacterota > Desulfovibrionia > Desulfovibrionales > Desulfovibrionaceae > CAYJAZ01. The sequence continues at coordinate 20,881 of CAYJFE010000029.1, forward strand.
CTAAAAGTGCAAAAGCAAAAAGTGGTAATAAAATTTTTTTCATAATAAATTCCTGTAGTAGAAAGAAAATAAAAGGAGAGGTAAGAAATATTCTAGCCTCTCCCAATTAATATTTTTTTTAGAAAACAGTTTCCTAAAAACTATTTCATATCAACAGCTTGAACCCAGATAACAGCATCTTGTGAAAGTTCTTTGCCTTGATATTCTTTGTCAGGACCTACACCTAAAGCTGCAAAGCCCCACCAGCCAGCTTTTGGCATACCAAATGTAAATACGCCATTAGCATCTGTGAAAATAGTTTGAGTTACTAAAGCACCGCTTGGAAAATCAACACTGCCTTTTTCTTCAAGTGAATTTGTTTGTAAATTAGGAGCGTGAGCCATGTATTCTACTTCGATTTCAGCATTAGCAACTGGTTTGCCTTCTGAAAGAAGTTGACCTTGAAATACGTTGCCAGCCCATGTAGCATAAGGTTTGATCATAGGAACGATTTCAGTAGGAAGACCAACTGGCTCATTCCAGATTGATGGCACGCCACCAACGTTTACAATCAATTTTGTGATTTGTTGCATATAAATGTCTTCTTCTTTTTCCATGTAGTAGCCAGGAACAAAAACGAAGGCATAATCGCCCATGCTACGGATATCTTTGCTTGGAATTGTAGCTGCATATGCTGGTGCGCTTGAGCCAGGGTTTTTCCAAGTGATTTCTTTAAGATATTGTTTCATATCTAATTTTTGAGCTTCTTGTTCGCCTCTTTTGTACAGAGCATAAAATTCTTTCACGCCGCCCATATCCATCATGTGACCAGCTTCAGCAGGGTGAGTGAAGACCATGCGCATATCCATGTTCGTTGCTCTTTCCATTTCTGTTTCAGGTGTATACATCATCATAAAGTGTGCGCTAGCAGGTGCTGCCAATGCTAAAGAAGCTACAAAACCTAAAGAAGCTAAAATACCTTTTTTCATACTATTCTCCAGTTGAAGTTAAATTGTTTATATAAAATAAAGCTTGATTAATCAAACTTTTAGTCGAAAAATATTAAGTCTACTCGAATACAATATATTACTTACAGATTTTGATTAAAAATCGTATTATTCTACAATATTTGCACTTTCAACTTTAATTTTATGGCCGTCACCAGCGTCTAATTCTAAAGCATAGTCACCAGCTGGTTTGTCTATGTTTAATTCGCTGTTTTCATCCATAGCTAAAGTTTCAACAACTTTGCCTGAAGCATCATAAAGGTGCACTTTCACGCCTGTTGCCATTGAACCATCAGAAAAGCCGCCTTGGCAAGTGATTGTGCCATCACCATTATCAAAGCAATCAAAGATAGGGCTGTGGGCCATTGCCATTGAAGGAATGATCATTGAGGCCGCTAGAGCTGTTGATAAAATAACTTTTTTCATTTAAAACTCCTAATAAAATAATGTTTATTTTTATAATTTCATTTCGAAAGAAATGTTTATAACTTTTGTTTATCTATTGTATTTTTATTCGGTATAAAGCCAAGCACCAGTACAAAGAATGCACAAATTGCATAGAAGGTCCACATAGCTTGAACGCCTGTAAGGCCAAGCATTGTGCCGCCTGTGAAAACTAAGGTTGCTACAAGTAAGCCTATAGTCATTTGAAATACTATAGAAAAGAGCATCCAACCAGTTGAGTTTGTTTGTCCTTTCACCATCATTGAAGCGGCAAGACATGGAGGATAAAGAGCCATAAAGAGCATCAATGAAAGTGCGTGTAAAGGAGTGAAGCCTGATTGGTCAAAGCTTTCGCCTATTGAAGAACCTTCAAATCCATACAGAGCACCAATAGTTGCCGCTGAATTTTCTTTTGCTGCTAAAGCTGAAAGAAGGGCAATATTGATTTTCCAGTCAAAGCCAGCGCCTTTGGTGAGCCATTCAAGTGATTTGCCAGCTCTACCTAGGAAAGAATTTTCAAATCTTTCTTGGCGCATTTCACGGCGTAAGTTCTTTCTGCTTGTGTCAACTTTACGCAAAGCGCCTGACAATGCCTTACCATCTTTGCCTTTTCTTAGCACTATAGATGCATAGATAGGCGAAGTTTCAAGGGCTTCTTCATTGATTAGGTTTGCTTCTTCTTGTGTAACACCACGTTTTTTCATGCGCAATTCTTCTTGGTATCTGATAAGACCTAAGATATCACCTTCATGAATTTTTCCAGCAAATTCTGTTTTCGCAACAGCGGCCATGAAGATTTCTTCAGTTTTTGCTTGCTCGCCATCATAATAAGCTAAACGCTCTTCACTAAGATTTGGGAAAGTTACCAAAAGAAAGACAACGGTTGAAACAAGCATAACAATAGTTAAAATTTTCTTGATAAATACCCAGATTTTCATAAAAGTTTCTTGCAAAACATTTCGAATAATAGGCACATGATAGGTAGGCAGTTCAATAATAAATGGCGCAGTTGGACGAGAAGTAAGGAGGGTAATGTTCAAAAGTTTTGAAACGATAAGCGCCATCAAAATGGTTATTGTACCCATAAAGAACATTGAGCTTCCTTGTTCATTGGCAAAGAAACCGCTTACCATAAGAAGATAAAGAGGAACTTTAGCAAGACAGTTCATCATAGGCACGATAAGAATTGTTGTAAAGCGGGCTCTTTCATCAGGAATTGCCTTTGTCGCAACAATACCTGGAATAGCACAACCACCAACGTAAACACCGCCTAAAATCAAGGGAAGGGTAGACTGCCCATGAAGGCCATATGTGTGGAAGATTTTATCTAAAATAAATGCAATTCTTGCAAGATATCCACTACTTTCCAAGACAGCCACAAAGGAAAACATCAAGAAAAAGATCGGCAGATAGTTCAAAACTGCAACCATACCACGCACTACCCATTCGACTAAAGCTGTAACCAAAGGATCGTGCAAAAATCCTTGATGCGGCATAAGAGAATTGATAAAAGTTTCTAGTGCTCCCCATAAAGGATAGACTTTTGCAGCTAAAATATTTCCATAGGTTACTGAAACGCTATAAAAAGCAAAAAGAACAAGCACTAAAAGCATAGGCCCCAAAACGCGATGGCAAGCAATTTTATCAAATTTTTCTGTAAAGGAAAGCTTGACTTCTTCACCTTCAGTCGGCAATGAAAGCACTTTATCGCTGATGCGCCTTGCTTCTTTATGGCGCATAGCTGAAATATGCGCAACAGTAGATAGATTATGCTCTGTTTTTATGTCTGCACTATATTTTGATAAAAGCTCTTTAATATTTGAAGGGACAGAGTCTTTGCCATGTAAAAGATCATAGACAGCTTTGTCTTCTTCAAGAAGCTTTATAGCAAGCCAACGTTTTGGATAATCAAGCTCTGTGCTAGCTTTTTCTAGGATATTTGAAAGAACTAAAATGGAAGGTTCAAGCTCTGCATAATCCAGTGAAAAGGATTTTGCACTAGTATCTTCTTTGAGTTTTTCATTCACATAATCGAGAAGCTCTTGACGGCTTGTTCCTTTTTTGGTGGTTGCTTGCATTTCAACAACAGGCACTCCAAGCTCTTCGGATAAAAGATTTTTATCGATTTTCATGCCGCGTCTTTTAGCAACGTCCATCATGTTAAGCACAAGCACAACAGGGCGTTCCATTTCTAAAAGCTGCAAGACAAAATAAAGGCCTTTTTGCAAAGTTGATGAATCCACCACCGCAACAACAACTCCAGGGTGTTCATTCAAAATAAAGTCACGGGCAGCCATTTCTTCAGGAGAATAAGAGGTGAATGCATAAGTTCCTGGAAGATCAACCACTTCAACTTTTTTATTTTCTATGGTAACCGAGCCGCTTAATTTTTCAACAGTCACGCCTGGATAGTTTGCGACATATTGGCGAGCACCCGTCAAAAGATTGAAAAGGGTAGATTTGCCACAATTTGGTTGCCCTGCTAAAGCTATTGAGCTATTTGACATACTTTTCTACCTCTACAAATTGAGCTTCAGATTTACGCAAAGCAACATGGTATTGTCCAATTTTTATCTGAATTGGGTCAGCAAGTGGTGCTTTTCTTATATATGTTATTTTTGTGCCAGGACAAACGCCTAAATCAAAAAGCCTTTGCCTTAAGGATCCTTCTACGTGTAAATCTTTTACTAAAAGCTCAACTGATTCTTTTATGTCATTCAATGTCATAAATATCCCAACCTAACATTTTTGTTACTGCTGCTTTAAACACTTGCAAGATCTAGTTAGACAATGCATAGAAAAGCAAATATTATTCAACTCAATGAGAGGAAGCAGATAATATTAACTGCGCAGAATAATGTTTAGCAAATAAAACTTTATATGTCAAGAAGATTAATGCTTCGAAAGCAATTTTTATTTTATCAATAATTTTGTTTGAATTGGCTTAATTATGCATGCGAGAGGTAATGTTATTACGCACCCAAACTGGGTCTAACCATTCAAGTGGCTGAACCGGCACTCCGCTGATATAAAAGCCTAGATGAACATGATCGCCTACAGCAAGGCCTGTGACGCCCGTTGTGCCAAGATCAGAATTCACGTCCACCATATCCCCTACTTTGACGTGTATCTCCGTACAATGCCCATAAAGGGAATGCAGACCACGGCCATGATCAACAATGACAGTATAACCGTAAATACCTAAATAACCAGTATAAATAACCTTGCCTTTGTTTGCGCAACGCACTATATCTTCTTTCACAGAAGCTAAATCAAGGCCTAGATGAGTTTGAAAATCAATTTCTTTACCTTGATAAACATAGGTGCGAGAATCGCCATAATAGGCTCTAGAGGCTGAACGTGGTTGCTGTACAAAGGACTTTGTCCAATAAAATATAGGCGCAGTTTCCTTTGTCACTTCATAAATAGTTTGAGCATTTTCTTCACGCACTTCACTATTTACCTTAACATATAAATCAACTATAGGCTCATCGCTTTGACGAATCTTGCGAATTTCTGACTCTTTTAGAGTAAAAAAGGAATCAGAAAGGCGAACAGTGTCAGTAGGATATGCATGATCTTGTACATTCATAACTAATGCACTTGTCGTGCTATTCCCTGCCCTATCTTCTGCATAAACTTGAGCTTTATAGTCAGCAGGATTAATATCATAGGCATAGGCAAACAGGCAGATGTACACATCTTTTGAAGGCTCGCCATTCTTTGTTGCAGGATAGGCAGGAAAAAAAGTGTCGCCGACTTGAATACCTGTTTTCACAACTTCTTCAGAAAGTTTATAAGAAATGAGAGCAGATCCTCCACGCTTCACATTTGGTGCACCCGTAAGCATAGAAATTGTTGGCGCTGTAGTATCCAAAACAAAATTGTAGTTTGTAAGAACCTCATTTCCCTTGAAAAAAGAAGCAAAAGAAGCATCAAGCACTTTAATTTCCACACTAAAAGGCCCTTGGCTAAAACCACTTTCAGAAAGATCAAACACTTGAACATATTCTTTTGGTGCATTTTTGAAATTGCCAGGCAAAAAGCTTGCCCCCACAACATCAAAACTTTTATTCACAAGCTCAAACACTTTTTCTTGACCATCTATCTTTTGCTTTGCTGTGACTACAAGCGATTTCAACCCACTTTTTTCATCATTTACATGAAGAGCAAGAGCCTTTGTCGGCGCAAGCTCACTTCCTTCTACAATATCAAGACTAAGCATTGGAGGTTCACTATCACTGAACATAAAATAAAGAGTCGTACCTAATAAGGCAAGTAAAAAGAAAGCAAAAAACATAAAAAGAAAATTTTGCAAAAAATTTGATTTTTTTGAAGCCTGTGTCATGTGAATTCAATACCCTTAGGCGCAAGAAGGCCTTAGTTTTATGAGTTTATAGGATAATGTTATTTATCTAAAGATCAATATTTTCCAAAAGTGATATAGTCAATCGCAAAAAGTCTGCCTCTGTCAAAATACCTACAAGTTTTCTGCCATCAGTCACCGGTAAGCAACCGTATTTATGAGCATAAAGAATTTGCGCAGCTTCTTTTAGTGAGGCAGTCGCTTCAATGCAATGTACATCAGTTCGCATAATTTCATCAAGAACAATGCCTTTATCAAGCTCTTCTTGCTCTTCAGGAAGAATTTCTGCAAAGGTTGAAATAGTATACTTCAATATATCACGGTGAGTTACAAGACCTTCAAAATTGCCTTGATCGTCAGTTACGGGAATATGCCTAATATTTGCTAATTCCATAAGTTGGCGAACATCAAGCATATTATCGAATTTCGATAAAGAAAAAACCGGAGTAGACATAATATCTGAAACAATAAACATAATTCCTCTCCTTGTTTTGTAGAACTAAAGCATGAGCAAAATATTTTAACTCATGATAAAGTCTAGAATGTTTTATTTTTTCTGTCAAGATGAAAGTCTTGCCAATTCAAAGATTTTTCGCTATGTAGAAAGAATAAATTCTTACAAAAGTTGAAAAACATGAGCAACACGAAATATAGGATACCCAGAAAGAGGCTGATAGAACAGCTTCAAGCAAAAGGCATCAAGGATCAAAATGTTCTAAAGGCTATTTATACAGTGCCTAGACATGATTTTGTGCCAGAATATTTGGCGCACTTAGCCTACGAAGATTCTGCCCTCTCCATTGGATTTGGGCAGACAATTTCTATGCCCTCCGTAGTTGCGACAATGTCAGAAGCTCTAGAGGCTAAAAAAGGCATGACAGTTCTTGAAATTGGTACAGGCTCAGGTTATCAATCGGCAATACTGTATGAAATGGGGCTTTTTGTCTACACAATAGAAAGACTCAAAGAATTGTATTTTCCCACAAAGGAGCATTTTGAAAGACTTGGCATGAAAAAAGTTCGCACAAAGCTCTCTGACGGCACATTAGGCTGGCCTGAAATGGCGCCTTTTGATAGAATTATAGTTGCAGCAGGTGGTCCTAATATACCACAATCACTTATTAATCAACTGACTGATGACGGTATTATGATAATTCCTGTCGGCAGCGAAAAAAAACAACAAGAATTAGTGAGAGTGCGTAAAGAAAATGGTAAAATCTTCACAAAGCGCTTGAACAAAGTTTCCTTTGTTGATTTAGTGGGCAAAGAAGGCTGGGGATAGGAAACATTCCTAATTTATCATAATATTTCAATTTTCAAGCTAGATTTCGAGCAGAATAAAAATATAAATATTCATAAATACCAAGCTGTTATAACATTTTCTAAAAAAAGTTTGAAAAATATCAATTTTTTACTTGACGAGTGTGTGAATTTTATATAGAACATTCTTCACGGCGCAAGTCGTATTCCCCGATAGCTCAATCGGCAGAGCGGGTGACTGTTAATCACTAGGTTGGCGGT